>NZ_CP169551.1:0-4449 GCF_045822005.1 Streptomyces stoeckheimensis
ATGGCAGTTCGGGAAAAGGAAGCAACCGGAAAAGTCGGCACTATCAATTCCCGCGAAATCACTTATGGAAAAAACGGCTGGCATCCGCATTTGCACGTGATCGTCTGCTTCAAGGCCGAGCCGGACCTTATGGCCCTGTGCGCCATGATGGCCCGCTGGCAACGGCTTTGGATGGCGTGGACCAAGAAGCACGGTTTTCCGGCGGACAAGGCTCACGGAATCAAGTGGGACAAGGTCATGACCGCAGAAGGTGCCGGAGAGTACATCGCCAAGGCCCAGGACTCCGGTCGCCACATCGGAAACGAAATGGCTCGCGGTGATCTCAAGAAGGGCAAGCTCGGCGGTCTGACCCCGTTCGAAATGATCGAGTACATGATGATCACGGGAGACGCTGCGGTCGTGGATCTCTGGACGGAGTACGAACTCGCGACCAAGGGCAAGTCCTGGCTCCGGTGGTCCCCGAAGCTCAAGGAACGGCTCAAGGTCGAGGAGAAGACCGAGGAAGAACTCGCGGCGGACGAAGTGGCCGGCGGGGAGGTGGCCGAGCTGACCGAGGCAGCCTGGAAGATGGTCGTCGCTCACGGCCTGGAAGCCCGGATCCTGGAAGCGGTCGAGCGGGGAGGGTTCCCGGCCTTGATCAAGCTCCTCACGGCTCACCAGATCTGGGCAGTCAAGAAGCTGTCTGACGAAGCGTCAGAAACCCCTGACGGACCGTCAGAAAGCAACGCGGCTTAGGGTTGGGGAAGTGTTTACCTAAAGGTGATCAGTGGGGCGAGAGCATGAAAAGGGGCCAATATACTTGCACCAAGTTCAGGGCCGCAGGGCCTGACCGTGCGAAGCAAAGGACCGGGCCCCTTTTCTTGCTCTCGGAGGGGCCCCGCTGATCAGCTTTAGGTAAAGACTTCCTCAGCCCGGAATCACAAAAAAAACGCGATCGCCTGCGGCGAACGCTCCGGCCCCCGCCGGGGGAACGAAAAAGCCCCCTGCCGGGGGCTTTCTTATGCCTCGGGGTCGAAATGGGCTGCGACCCTTTTATAAACAGCATTCCGACTGATAAGTGCCGCTTCCGCAGCCTCAGTTGGTGTAAGTACCTTGTGATGCACGGCATTTGCCGTCAAGATCACAGCCATTTGATCGGCATCCTGGGCAATGTCCGACAAGCTTCGGAGGATGGTTCGAGCCCATTCGCGCTGATCCTTTGCATTCAACTCGTGGGCCCTTTGGGCGTGTTCAAGCTGAAGCTCCAATTGGGCTAGCCGCATTCCTACCGAGGCCATCAGGCTCTCGCTCAGTCCCGCCATCGTCGTCTCCACTCGTAACGTCCAGCGCCAACCTGGTTGACACCAGACGCGCACTTAGGTCATCGTAGGGCACAGCACAGCCCGTAGTCAGCAGTACGGAGCTGATGACCTGTCACCTGGTCTGGCCAGGAAATATCCACAAGCAGGTTGTCCGAGACTCCTGTTAGACCAGTCATCCACTGATCCGAAAGAGGTACCGCAATGCCCGCGATCTTCCACGTTGACCAGGCACGCACGTTCAAGGCCGTCATGTTCATGAGCGTCTCGGCCAAGACGGTCTTCGGCAACAACGCCCAGCAGGACAAGACGAAGGACGGGCTCCCCAAGTGGGAGGTCCAGCTGGTCGTCTCGTTCGAGCAGTTCGGCAAGGTCGAGAACGAGATCCTCAAGGTCGGCGTGAACATGCACGGCAACCCCGGTGACCCGCTGGGTCACATGCCCCAGCCGGTCGAGCTGGTGAACTTCCGCGTCGGCGTCTCCCCGGTCGAGGAGCGGACCGACCAGCACGGAAACAAGAAGATCACCGGCGGCAAGGCCTGGTACCAGGCGGACGAGATCCGCGCCCTGAACGCCGTCCCGCAGTCCCGCGCTTCCGCCAAGCAGGAAGGCTGACCGTGTCCCCCACGGATGCACAGCAGATCGCTCCCCTGGTCATGGTCATCGCCATCGCGGTGCTCGTGGCCTGGGGGGCGGCCCGCCTTTTCTACGCCGCCTACCAGTACCTCCGGGCGACTCCCCTCCAGCGCGTCAGGATCAAGCACGCATGGAGGATCGGGCGCCGGTGGAAGAAGCTCGCGCCGAACGTCGGGCTCGCCAGGATCGATGAGAACTCCAAGGGCCGGAAGGACTGGCAGGGCAAGACGCTCCAGTCCGTGACCGTCGTCCCGAAGCTCAAGGTCTTCCCGGAGCCGTGGGGAATCCGGGCCGTCATGCAGACGATCCCGAAGGTCGGGGTCGAGGAAGTCGAAAAGGCCGGCGGATGGCTCGCCGACGCCTGGAACTGCCAGACGGTCGAAGTCGTCCGGCTCAAGGCCGGGCTCGTCGAGATTCGCGGCATCGTCGGCAACCCGCTCGACGAACACGAGCCGTACGCCTGGCCTGCCGCTGACGAGTGGATCCTCCCCCTGGGCCGCAATCCCTGGATGCGGCTCATCGGGATCTCGCTCCGCCAGCTCAGCGGGATCAAGATCGGCGGTCTCCCCGGCTACGGCAAGACCATGCTCATGCTCGCGTGGATGGCCGTCCTCGCTCCCCGGGAAACGGTCCAGTTCGTCGTCTTCGACGGCAAGACCAGCGATCCCCGGTACGGCGACTGGGGAGTCGCGGGAGAGCGGGCGATCTTCATCGTCGGGGACAACCCCGAGGCAGCCAATCAGCGGCTGACCGACATCGTCCGGCTGATCAAGGACCGTCCGGCCTCGCTGGTGGAGGAACGCGGCACTCACAAGTTCTGGAAGCACGGTCCGACCGTCGCCAACCCGCTGGTCCTGGTGTTCATGGACGAGGTCCACAACTACTCGGACGCCAAGGGTCTGACCGGCAAGGACAAGCAGATCATCGAGTCGAATCAGCGGCTCATGCAGATCATCTCGAAGGAAGGTCGCGGGGTCGGAGTGCCCGGCATCTTCGCCACCCAGAAGCAGACCGGGGACGCCATCCCGACCGGTGTCCGAGACAACTTGGAAGTCGGCGTCTGCTTCGCGACCTTCACCATCGAGGGCGCCGAAGCGGCGCTTGGATCCGGCATCCGCCAGGACGAGCCGAACCAGCCGACCGCGCTCGTTGACAAGGACACCAACGTTGGGATCTGCGTCGTGACCGGCGTCCCCGGCCTGGGTGGCCGCTACGACCGAGTCCGCGTGGGCGACCTGAACGAGGACGAGCTCCCCGGCTACATCGCCTCGTTCGCTCACCTTCGCCGCGACATCATCCCCGCGGCTGCCCCGACCGTCGTCGACGTCTCCGCCGAGACCTCCGCCGGCGCTTCGGTCCCGCTGCAGAAAGACGCCAAGACGACCACTCGTCGAAGGAGGGCTTCATGACCATCTACGAGCCGACCCCGGTCTACACGCCCCAGCCCATCTACGTCGGCCCCGGGCAGGCCCTGAGCGTCCCTCAGAGCCTCCAGCAGCCCCCGGCGTACGTCATCGTCCAGCAGGCGCCCGTACAGCCCTCCTGGCTCCGCCAGCACGCCGGTCAGCTCGTGGCCGCTGGCGGGGCCGGGGCCCTGGTGGTCGCCGTGCTCCTGGCCGTCGCCGTCGTCGCGGTCGCCATCGGGATCGGGGCCATCAGCTGCGCTCTCGGCTGGCTGGTCATCAAGTCGCTCATGGGGCCGCAGAAACGAGCGTGACCGCTCGGCGTGTTCGTATCACGCCGAGCGGCCACGGGGCCCAGGATCACACGGGAACGACGAAGGCCCGGTCACCGCTCGCAACGGTCCGGGCCTTTTTCCTCCGCCAATCGCAGGCTGAACGGAGTACGTCTTGAGCACCACGGTAGAGCACGATGCGGGGTCGGCACCACAGGAAGCTACGCCGCATGATCACGTGCCCCCGGTCGTCCCGCTGGATGGATCACAGGCCGCCAAGGACCTCAGCGCCCATGCCCGCAGCCGGGTTTCCCCGGCCCCCCGGGCCGCAGGCAGGAGGGGGGCCGGGGCCGCCCCCGGCGGCCCGGCGGAGGGCCTCCTAGGTACTACTACGGACTTTGTTTCTATCGATGCGGGCAAAACCGGGGTTGACCTGCACGAATGCGGGATTGGCTCGGAGCCGTGTTGCCGCCGCCGGCGTCGGTTCGACATCCGTCGCGCGATCTGGACGATCACGACCGTGAACCGCCTTCGAGCGTGCGGCAGGGTGATGGCCCAGGGCCAGGACGGGAAGGTCGACCGAGTCCGAATCCACGTCCGCGAAGGGGTCGCCTACGCCTCCGGGCTCTGCGTCTGCGCGAACGGCTGGCTCTGCCCGGTCTGCGGCGCCAAGATCCGTGCCAAGCGGGCGAACGAGATCGCGATCGGTGTCGCCAACCTGATCATGTCCGGCGGCTCGGCCTGGATGGTGACTTTCACGGTCCGGCACGCGAAAGGTCACGCCCTGGCCGAACGCTCGAAGCGCTCAACGACGCATTCCGGAAACTCGGAAACGGCGTA
>NZ_CP169552.1:0-221220 GCF_045822005.1 Streptomyces stoeckheimensis
CGCTTCGCTCGGCGGGCTTCGCTACGCGAAGCTAGAGCCCGCTCCTTCGGAGCGGGTACCTGAGCGCTGCGCGCTCAGGACCGAACGGCCTCGCTGCGCTCGGCCGGGGCCCTTCGGGCCCAGCTCTCCGCTTCGCTCCGAGCCATAGCCCGCCCTTCGGGCGGGAGTCCAGTGTTTCGCTCCCCTCCCAAGCGCTGCGCGCTTGGGAGGGGAGCCCGGGCGCTGCGCGCCCGGGTCGGCCCTTTGGGCCGGAGGGCCTCTGCTTCGCTGCGGTCCTCGAAGCGCTACGCGCTTCAGACCGGGCCCTCCTGCTGAGCTCGGGACAACCGTTTGGGGCCTTGAGCTTCTTCTTTGGGGAAGAGTGCCTTTGGTTCGCTGCCGAGCAGGGTTGCTCTGAAACCCAGAGCCTGGCCTTTGGGCAGGGACTCCTCCGCTTCACTCTGGAGGGGTCTGGGCTTTGAATCAGCCATTGGTTTTCCTTGGGGGTTTAGAGGTGTTGAGGGGGGTCGGTTGTGGTTTTGCAGTGGTGAAGGGTGGGAGTTGGGGGTTTTGGGGGCGGGGGTGGGAGTGGGGGGTGGTGACCTGGGGGTTTGGGGTTGGGGTTAACGGCGTTAATGGGGGTGCGAGGGGGGTGTGTTAACGGCGTTAAGGGTTGGGTGGGGAGGGTGATTCAAAATGGAGAGTGGATAGAGACGGGAATCAGTCAGATTCTGCGGGGTTGTGGCTGGGGAGTGGGGGGTTCCGGTGGGCGGATCGGGGGGTGGGAAGGGGTTGTTTCTTGGGCGGGAGGTGGGTCTTTGGTGCTGGTTGAGATGGGGTTGAACGTCTGGGCGGGAGCGACCACCGGCCTATAGAAGGTACGGAGATGCGTTGTCGCAGGTCAGAGGGGGTGCGGGGGAAAAGATATGTCCCCTCAGGAGGGACATATCTCGGTGGTTGTGTCGCTGCTAGGGGGACACAACGGCTGCAAAATGTCAGTGGCGTTGACGTAAAATGCGCTAAAACGTCGGTGGGGCTGACGTATGGAGGGAGATCTGCCGGCTAACTGGTGGTGGGGCGGGTGGGGTTGGCCGGGGAGGGTCGGGCGGGGGGTCCGGGGAGGGTGTGGCTGAGATATGTCACCTGTGAGGGGACACAAGACACGCCGAACGTCAACGAGCGTGACACTTGTGTCACCCTTGTTGACATACTGATCTCCGCAGATCAACGGAGTGGAGAGCAGCCTCGTGTCATCAGAGCCACAGCGCCGCCGGGGCAATCCGGTAGGGACCCCGCGTCCCGATCTGCCGGTGGACGACGCGATCTCCGCGTGGAGTCAGCCCCTGGCTCCGGTCAAGGATCTGGACAGCCTCGCGAAGCGGTACCCGACGCGGAAGCTGACCTTGGACGGCGAGCGCAAGCCGCTGGAGTTCTACGGGACCGAGAACCAGCCGAATGCGTGGACTCTCGATGGACAGCCTCGAGTTCTTCCTCGTCATCGCCCAGTACTTCCGAGAAGCGCTGCCTCTGCGGCTGATCCTGCTGCTCATCGCCTGCCAGCGGGCGGGGGGGCGGATTCCACTTACCCAGGAGGAGATGGCTACCATCCTGGATGTCAGCCGGACGAAGACGTCGGAAGCTCTGCACACGGTGATGTCTCATGGGATCGTCTTCAAGGTGCGGCGGGGTGTGTATCAGTTCAACCCGCCCTACAGTTACCGGGTAGCGGAGTTCATCCCGGGTACTGAGATGACGGGTGAGTTCGTGAAGGTGGAGCAGCACGGGACCATCTCGCAGATTCGTAGCGATACGAGCCTGCCGGACTTGGTGCGCTTCCCCTCGCTGGACCACATGAGGCAGGCCATCGCGGAACTGCGGGCCGAACGGGCAAGAGAGCGCGCTGCGCGTCGGGTCAGCCGGACGAAGCGCACGGGAGAAGGGACGGCTCAGTGAGCACCTTGCGATTCGCTGCGGTCAACGCAGACGGGCTGCTCTCCGACCTCGACCTGCCGCCGGCGGCGTACCGGGTATTGCTGAAGCTGCGTTCGCTCAGTGAGCCGGGTGGGCGGATTCTGATCGACCAGGCGACGGTCGGCGGCATGCTGGACCTGAGCCGGCCGAGCGTGAACGCTGCCTTGAGGAGCCTGGAGCTGGCGAAGTTGGTCAGGAAGATCCGGAACGGGGTCTATCAGATCAACCCGATGCTTGCCGGGTACACGTCGTTCGAGGACGCGGTCGCCGCCGTGAACGAGATGGATGCCGAGGAACGGCTGGACGCGCGGGGTTATGTGGCCAGCTACCACCGGGCGGTGGCGGCGTATCAGGACCAGCTCGCCGAGCAGCGCAAGAAGCGGGCGGCTCAGGCCGTCGCGAAGAAGGCGGCTGAATCGAAGCGGCGTCGGGCGCTGCACGCGGTTGGCTGAGTGAGTGGTGTTTGTAGGGCTTCTGAGGGGTGCTCAGGGGCCTTTGAGGGCCCCGGAGTACTCCGGGGCCCTTTGCGGTGTCCGAGGGGCTTGGGGGAGGGCTGAGGGCCGTCGTTCCGGGTTAGAGGGCGTGGATGTTCAGGTTTGCCACGGCTGCCGGGGTGGTGACTACGGATACCTGGGTGATGCGGGTGTCCGGGATGGTGAAGAGCATGACGCGGAAGCCGCCGTCGAAGCGGGCTACGACGCCCACGCCGCCGTTGACGAGGGCGAGCTGCGCGCTCTGGGCGAACCGGGCGAACGTGGCCGCCTGACGGGCGACCAGAGCGGCTCCGTGGATGGCGGAGAGGGCGTCGGCCGTGCCGTTGTCGGCGCGCGCCACGACATCGGGGTCGAGGACTTCGAGCAGGGCCTCGAAGTCGCCGCTGCGTGCCGCGTTCAGGAAGGCGCTGACGATCTGGTGCCGGCGGGTGAGGTCGGGTTGGGGCCCCGTTTCGGCGCCGCGGACCCGGCGGCGGGCGCGGCTGGCGAGCTGGCGGGCAGAGGCGGGCGTCGAAGGGGACGGCGAACAGGCTCGGTGATCAGCGCGATGTCCTCGAAGGGGACGGCGAACAGGTCGTGGAGGACGAACGCGAGTCGCTCGGCAGGGGTCAGCCGGTCCAGGACGACCAGCATGGCGGCGCCCACCGAGTCGGCCAGCAGGACCTCCTCCTCGGGGGCGGGCGTCCGGGCGGCGTCGTCGGAGGGGCCGCCGGGGACGGGCTCCACCGGGCGGGCCTCCAGGGGCTCTTCCCGGCGGGAGACGCGGGAGCGGAGCATGTCCAGGCAGATCCGGCCGACCACGGTCGTCAGCCAGCCGGGCAGGTTGTCGATCTCGGCGGAGTCGGAGCGGCCGAGGCGCAGCCAGGCTTCCTGGACGGCGTCTTCGGCTTCGGCGAGTGAGCCGAGCATGCGGAAGGCCACGGCCCGGAGGTGTGGGCGTAACCCTTCGAAACGTTTCGCCAACGCGTCGTCGTGCTCGGGGATGCAGGTCATTTTCTTGTTTGTTCCTTTTGTGGGTGGCTTCTCAGAAGTTGAGCTCCACGTAGTCGATGTCGGTGAACTCGACGAGGCCCTGGGCGCGGCCCTGGGCGCGGGCGCCGTTGTCCTTGAAGTAGATCTCCTGGAGGCCTTCGGCCGTGATGCCGCGGAGCTGGGCCTCGGTGGCTCCGGCCTCGTGGGCGCTGAAGAGGCGGGAGGCGTACTCCGGGGGGAGGTGCTGGGTGATGCGGCGCATCCGGCCGTCGTCGGTGGTGCCGGGGGCGGCGCTGAAGCCGAAGCGGGCGCGGGTCTCGATGACCAGGCCGGTCTGCTTCGCGGCCTTGTCGCGGGCGCGCTTGCGGACGAGGGGCTGCCAGCGGCGGCGGACTTCGCGCTCCAGGCGGGCGGAGAGGGCCGGCTTGGGCTGCTTGATCTGGTCCTTCACGTACCGCTCGACGGTGCGCCGGGAGATGGCGAGGAGGTCGGCCACGGCCTTGGTCGATTTGAGTTGCTTGACGAGGTACCGGATTTGGGCGCCCGCCGACTTGGGGATGGGCCGGGTGAAGTTCTCGGCCGCGGCGTCGTGGCCCTTGTCGGCGCGGTCGAGGCTGTCGCTGATCTCGGACATGGGTGGCTCTTACTCTCCGTCGGCCGCGGCGTCGTGGCCCTTGATGTGGCGGGCGGGGTTGTGGCGTTCGTCGAGTAGCTGAACGGCCCAGAGGAGGGGTTGGGTGCCCTCGTGCTTGACCATGCCGGGGCTGACCCCGAGGCGGAAGCCACCGGGCAGGGGCTTGCCCTCGGGGGTGCGGGGGAGGAAGTCGAGGGGGCTGGGGCCGTCGGAGAGGTAGACCGCGCAGTCCGAGAGGACGGCGATGGGGTGGAGGTCTGCTGCCGTTGCGAGCTTCTGCATCTTGCGGTGCATGTTGACGCGGGCCGTCGAGATGACGGCCGCGCGGATGTCGGGGCGCCAGGTGGGGCGTTCGAGGGCGGGCCAGCTCTCGCCGGGGCGGTAGCCGGCGCCCTGAGGGCGTTCGCGGAGCTTGCCGATGCCGCCCTTGACGGTGGACTTGATCGCGGAGAGGACCGCGGTCTGGGGGAGGGGGTGGTCGGAGTTGTTCTTGTACTCCGCCATTGCCTGAAGGAAGGCGGAGTCCGTGAGGGACGTGTGGACGCCGAGTTCGGCCATCGTGGCCATGTAGGCGTCGCGCAGGCGGGTGTACCAGGCGTCGAGGTACGGGCCGTGTTCCGGGCGGAGCCAGGCCTCGGTGGGCCGGACGGTGAGGCCGAGCTCCTGGGCGTAGGCGAGGGTCGGAGTGGCGTACCAGGCGGGGCCGGTGGGCGGGAGGCCGTTCGGGGTGAAGGGGCTGGGGAGGCGGGGGTCCAGGGCGGCGGCTTCGGCGGAGAGGTCGGCGAGCCAGCAGCCGGGGAGCTTCGGGTCGAAGCGGGGGCCGTCGGTGTGGACTGCGGGGCCGGTGCCGACGAGGAGGCGGTTGGCCGCCGCGGCGAAGGCCATGTTCACGTCGATGCCGACGGCGTGGGTGCGGGTGCACTCGGCGTCGGTGAGGAGCTGGGGATCGCGGATCCAGTCGTACGCCTCTTCGTCGAGGACCTGGTCCGGGGTGCGCTCCGGGGGTGGGAGCGGGGGTAGAGGGCCGCGACGACCGGGTGCTCGTCGGGGGCCTCCGGGGGAGCGGGGTCGACGGGGCGGGTGAGCGAGCCGGGGACCGGGGCGGAGACCCAGGTGTTCGTGGACTCGTCGCGGGCGGCGCGGGTGGGCGGGCGCAGCGCCGTCATCAGCTCCAGGCCGGAGACGGCGGTGGAGCCGCGGGGGGTGAGGACGCGGGTCGCGTAGGAGGTGAGGAGGTCGGCGAGTTCCGGTGCGGGGAGGTGGGAGGTTGCTTCGCCCCAGGCGCGCGGGTCGAGGGCGCCCCAGGGGAGGATCGCGAGCTGGACGCACTGGCGGCCGGTGGTGGGGGTGGCGGGGCGGTAGATGCGGGGCCACGGGCCGAAACCGCGGCGGGTCAGCTGCCATTTGGCTTTGGTGAGCTGCTTGATGACCGGGTGGTCGTCGGGGAGGCGCAGGCCGCGGCGGTCTTCGAGGACGAGGGGGAGTCCGAGTGCCTCGGTGGCGGCGGGGGTGAGGACGAGGAGGGGGTCGCCGTCCTTGCCGTTGCGGTGGAGGCGGGGAGAGCGGAGGCCGGCGGCGGGGGTGAGGGCCCACTCGATGAGGGCGGGAAGGGTGGTGGGGGGTGTGAGGACTGCGCCGTGGGCGGCGTGGGCCTTTCCTGCGCCGTCGAGTACGGCCAAGGGGCCGTTGCCCTCTGGGAGGGGCGGGGGGGTGGGCTTGGTGGGGGTGGTGCGGGTGGTTTTGGTGGCGGCTGGGCGGGGGGTTGCCGTTGCCGTTGCCGTCTGGGGGTGGGTGGGGCCCTGCGGGGCTGTTCCCCTACCCGCCCCTTCCCGAAACTGGGGCTCCGCCCCAGGCCCCGGTTGCGGGGGTGCGGCTTCGGGGCCGGCGTGCCCGGGGTGGGGGGTGGCGTTAACGGCGTTAACGGGTGCGGCGCCGCTGGGGGTGGGCCCGGCGCTCTCGGCGCGGGCCTCGGGGGTGGCGGGGGCGGGGGCGTGGGCTGCGGTGAGGTGGCCTGGCCTGCGGCGGGCGCCTGCGGGGCGGTGGCTTGAGGTGCGGCAGCCTGCGGGGCGGCGGAGGGCTCTGCGGCAACTTGCGGTGCGGTGGCCTGTGGGGCGGGGAGCTGCTCTGGGGCAACTTGCGGTGCGGTGGACTGCCCCGCGGCAGTCTGGGGGGTGTTAACGGCGTTAATGGGGGCGGTGCTGGGCCGGGGGGTGTTAACGGCGTTAATGCCGTGGAGGTCTGCCAGGCCGTTGAGGAGGCGGGCGTAGGCGGCGCGCTTCGGGGGGCGGGGGGCCGTGCGGCCCGTTTCCCAGGAGGTGACCGTTTCGCGGCGGACGGCCAGGGCCTGGGCGATCTGGTCCTGGCTCAGGCCCGCGGCCTCGCGGAGGCGCTTGCGCTCGTCCGGGTGCGGGAGGGCGTCCTGTGCCGCGGCCTCTTCCAGCAGGGCATCGACCGCGGCGAAGAGCGTGGTCTGTTCGTTTTCGTGCGCGTTGGGCATGGGCACCTCCAGGCGCAGCTTATGCGAACCGCACCATGGAACGCACGTGAAACACACGTGGGGGCGGTGGTGGTCCGGCCGGGCCAACGCCCCCTTCGTGTCGGGTCGGGGGTGGGTTAGATGCGGGTCAGGAGGAGTTCTGTTACCGCCTTCAGGTCGTCCGGGGTGAGGTGGGCGGTGAGGGCGTCCGCGATCGTGTCCGGGGAGTCCGCCGTGATGGTGATGCGGCGGGGGGACGTGGCGGGGTAGGGGTGGGGTTCGGGGGTGGGGTTCGGGGTGGGGGGTTGGGTCGGGCGGGTGCGTTGGCGTGGGGGGTTAACGGCGTTAACGGCTTCCTCTGCCGCGGACGCCTGGTCCTCCAAGGGGAGGCGGCCGATGCGGCGGGCCGGTTCCACCTTGAGTTCGCCGGTCTCGACCTTGTCCTGGAGTTCCGGGGTGAGGTTGAGGAGGGTCAGGCGCTGGGAGACCCAGGCCGGCGTCTTGCCGAGGCGCTTGGCGACCTGGGCCTGGGAGCCGTGGACCTCGACCAGTTCTTGGAGGGCTCGGGCCTGGTCCATGGGGGCCACGTCCACGCGGTGGACGTTGGCGATGAGAGCCGACTCCAGGATGTCCGCCGCCGAGGAGGCGAGGGTGTCGTTGACGTGGATCTGCATGGTGCGAAGGCCGGCGCGCTGGGCCGCCGCCAGACGCCGGTTGCCGTCGATGACCACGTACGGGGCGCGGCCCAGGCCGTCGGCGTTGCCGGGGTGGGCCTCCATGAAGGCCATGCGGGTGGCGACGGCCAGGGGCTGCAGCTGGCCCCGGACCGTGAGGGACGCGGCCAGCTCTTCGAGCTCCGTGAGGTCCTCGCGGAGGTTGAAGGGGTTGTGGGCGAGGGCCTCGATCGGCACCTGAGGGCGGGACCACGCCGGACGTGGGGGCGCCGGTGGCTTCGGCGATGGCCGCGCGGCGGGAACTGACGCCGACGGGCTGGGCGCGGGCGAAGGAGCTCGAGACTCCGAGTTTGTCGGCCTTGCTCATGAGATCTCCCTTGCGAGGGCGCGCAGGGCGACCGCCTGCTCGCCCTTGGGTGCGTAGACGAACAGCGGCTGCTTCACGCGGACCGCTTCGCGCTGTTCCTTGAGGTCAGGGACGATCGCCACGACCCGCGGATCCTTTATGTCCATCCAGGCCTGGAGGGAGCTGGTTGCGATGTAGCCGCGGCGGCCGTCGTAGAGGTTGACGACGAGGCCGAGGTAGTCGATGTCGAGGCTGAGGTCGTCGCGGAGGTCGTTGATCTGGGAGGTCAGGAGGTCGTAGGCGTCCGCCGAGGAGTCCTCCGCCTGGACCACGATGAGCGCGCCGGAGGCTCCCGGCTGTTCGGCGTCGCGGCGGCGGCCGTAGTAGATGGCGGCGTCCATGCTGAGGCCGAGGCTCGGCGGGCAGTCGATCAGGATGACGTCGTAGTCGGCCTCGACGGGGGCGAGGGCCCGTTCGAGCGCGGCCTCGCGGGCGCGGACCGTGGAGAGGCGGACGTCGAGGAGGAAGGCGTCCGTACAGGCCGGGAGGATGTGCAGGCGGTCGCCGAAGTGCTCGTCCGGGATGGGGACGATCAGGTCGGAGAGGGGCCCCTTGGCCTCGCCCGCCATGTGGCAGGTGAGGCTGTCGCCGCCGATGGGCAGCGGCTGCCGGCCGAGCTGCTTGGTGAGGTGGCCCTGCGGGTCGAAGTCGACGAGCAGGACGCGCATGCCGAGGCCGGGCAGGTCTTCGAGGTCGACCGGCGGGGCGGACGCGATGGCCTCCGGGGTCGTCTGGTCGCCGTCCTCGACGGCCGAGAGACGGGCCAGTTGGCGGGCCACGCGGACCGGGTGGAGGGTGTCGGGGTCCTCCGCGAGGGCTTCGGCGGTGCCGGCGGTGATGGCGGTCTTGCCGACACCGCCCTTCTGGTTGCACACCACGATGCGCCGTACGACCGCGGGCCGCTTCACGGTGGGGGCCGGGTTCATCTCCAGCCAGAGGGAGACGGCTTGGGCGAGTCCCTGGATGAGGGAGACGCCGCGGTCCTTGGAGCCGGTACGGAAGGACTCCCACTGGCCGGCGGGCAGCCAGGTGGAGAAGGACTCGGCGCCGGAGGTGTCGACGGGGGAGGGGGAGGAGGCGAGCGCGCTCCAGTGGGCGATGCCCTGGTGGACGGCGTCCTGGATGTCCACCCGCAGCTGGGCGGTGCGGATCTTGAGCTCCTGGCGCAGCCACGGAGGGAGTTTGGAGACGACCTTCTCACGGTCGCTCGGAGACGAGGGCGAAGTCATGCGAGGGACTTTACTAACGTTCAAGGGTGTTCGTGGGCGCCACGCTTGAGTTTTGCTAACGAAGTGGTGAGGATCGGCCGGGAATGGCCGCCTGGACGTGTCGTCAGCCGGCCGCGGGCGGTGGCCGCTCGGACCAGAACTCACGTGTCGTCAGCCGGCCGCGGGCGGAGAGGAGTCCGGGACCGGCGGCCCCAGCTCGGACCAGAACTCGGGCGATCCGGCCGGGTCGAAGCGGGAGATGCGCTCCGCGGGCACGATCCCCGGGAGCGGGATGTTCCACAGGTCGCCGATGACCAGGCGGATCCCGGCACGGATCCGGACGTTGGAGCGGAGCCCCTGGGGTTGCGGTGGTTGGGCGGAACCGGGGAGGTCGGCACCGTGGCTCGGCCGGGGGCAATCTAGGCAGAGGTGCGTGAAGAAACCAGTCGGCCAGTACCTATTGGAGAAGTGGATCATTAACGGCGTTAACGCGGAGGGGGGAGGTGGGTGGCGTTAACGCCGGGACGGGCATTAACGCCGTTAACGTGTACGGTAGACGCAGTTTAATGGCGGGCGGAGTACGAGGGGATCCGATGACGGACGCGGACGAGCAGTGGGGCGCGGCCGTTCGGCTGCTCTGGGGGCCGCCGGTGAAGCCGGCGCGCGGGCCCAAGAGGGGGCTCACGCTGGAGGGGATCGCCGCTGCGGGGGTCGTCCTCGCGGACGCCGAGGGGCTGGCCGGCGTATCGATGCAGGGAGTGGCCGGGCGGCTGGCCGTCACGAAGATGGCGCTGTACCGGTACGTGCCGGGCAAGGCGGAGCTCGTCTCGCTGATGGTGGAAGCCGCCATGCCGGACCCCTCGGTCCTGGACGGCCGTCTGGTGGGGGAGGGCTGGCGTGAGCGGCTGGAGGCGTGGGCGCGGGAGCTGCTCGCCGGATTCCGGGCGCATCCGTGGCTGTTGGAGGCGACGGTCGGGGCGCGGGTGATGGGGCCGGTCGAGGTCGGGTGGATGGAGCGGGCACTCGCCGCGCTCGACGGGTGCGGGCTGACGGGGGCCGAGTCGATCGACGCGGTGGTGCTGGTGTCGGGGCACGTGCGCGGGATCGCGGAGCAGGAGCGGGCGATGGCGGGCGGGGCCGTGGGGGAGGGGCCGGACGCGCAGCTGACGTCGGTGCTCGGGGAGGTGATGCGGGTGCACGGGGAGAAGTACCCGGCGCTCGGGGCCGCGCTGGCCTCCGTGGCGGAGGCCGGGGGGCAGGACCAGGCGCTGGACTTCGGGTTGGAGCGGATCCTCGACGGGCTCGGGCTGCTGGTGGCGGAGCGGGTGGGTGGGCGGGCTTAGGCATTAACGGCGTTAACGCCGGGGTGGGGTGGGGGTCCTCGTGGTCTTGGTCGTGGGGCGAGCGGGGCGAGGGTGGGGCGGGAGGCATTAACGGCGTTAACGCCCGGGGTGGCCAGTGCTTGGGGGCGGGTGGGCATTAACGGCGTTAACGGTGAGGGGGCTCGCTGTGATGGGTGGGCGGCATTAACGGCGTTAACGCCCGAGGGGGGTGGGGTGTGGTGGTGGGGCTGGGCATTAACGGCGTTAACGCTCGGTGCGTGGTCGTGGGGCGGGGATTAACGGCGTTAACGGTGAGGGGGCTCGGGGGCGTTGGTGGGGTCGGTAGTGGGTGGAAGGTGCGAGGGCATGGGTGACGTGGAGCAGTGGGCGGTGCCGTTCCGGCTGGAGGTGGCGCAGGCCGAGTTGGACGATCTGGGGCGGCGGCTGGAGCTGGCGCGGTGGCCCGATGAGGTGCCGGGGGCGGGCCGGGCGTACGGGATGCCGCTGGGGGAGCTCCGTGACCTCGCGGGGTACTGGCGTACCGGCTACGACTGGCGGGCCGCCGAGGCGCGGTTGAACGAATGGCCGCAGTACACCACCGTCATTGACGGGGCTCGGGTGCACTTCGCGCACCTGCGGTCGCCCGAGCCGGACGCGACGCCGCTGCTCATGACCCACGGGTGGCCGGGTTCGTTCGTGGAGTTCCAGAAGGTCGCCGGTCCGTTGACGGATCCGCGGGCGCACGGCGGGGATCCGGGTGATGCCTTCCATCTGGTGCTGCCGCACATCCCCGGCTTCGCCCTGTCCGGGCCGACCACCGAGCGGGGGTGGGAGTTCAAGCGGGTCGCTCGGGCCTTCGGCGTGCTGATGGAGAGGCTCGGCTACGAGGAGTACGGGGTCCAGGGCGGTGACTGGGGCGCCGCCGTCTCGCGGGAGCTGGGGCGGATCCGGCCCGGGAACGTGCGCGGGGTGCACCTGAACCTGCTCCCGGGCGGCGGTGCCACCGCCGAGCCCCGGCCGGAGGAGCTGGCCCCGCTGAGCCCGGCCGAGCGGGAGCGCACGCTCGCCTCCTGGGAGCGGTACCGGGTCTGGGCGCGCGAGCGGCAGGGATACGCCGACATCCAGGCGACCCGGCCGCAGACGCTCGCGTACGGGCTGAACGACTCGCCGGTCGGGCTGCTCGCCTGGATCGGCGAGAAGTTCGCGGAGTGGGCGGACCCGCGCTGCCCCGTGGATCGCGATCAGATGCTGACCAACGTGACGTTGTACTGGCTGACGGGGACCGCGGGTTCTGCCGCCCGCATCTACTACGAGCGTGCCCACGCCGACTACCAGGGCGCGCCGGCCGAGGTGTCGAGCACCCCGACCGCGCTCGCCGACTTCCCCCGGGACAACTTCGTGCCGCTGCGGCACATCGCCGCGCGGACCGACCGCATCGTGCGCTGGACCTCGTACGAGAAGGGCGGGCACTTCCCCGCGATGGAGGTTCCGGAGCTGCTGGTGGGTGACGTCCGGGCCTTCTTCCGGGCCTTGTGAGCCAGGTCGCTTTTGCTCCGTGTCACGTTCCGGGCCGCTCGTCGGTCCCATGGATGACAGCGCGAAGGGTGAGCGGAGAAGGAGACGGCCATGAAGGTTCTGCTGGCGGGTGCGAGCGGGGTTCTGGGACAGCGGGCGGTACGGGCCCTGCGCGCGGCCGGGCACGAGGTCGCCGGTCTCGGCCGGGGCGCCGGGATGGAGGTCCGGGCCGACCTGCTCGACCGTGAGGGCCTGCTGCGCGCCGTGGACGGGCTCGGCTTCGACGTGGTGGTGCACGCGGCCACGGCGCTGTCGGGGAAGACCATGGCCCGCCACCAGGACATGGCGGGGACGAACGCGCTGCGCACCGAGGGCACCGTCAACCTGTTGGCCGCCGCGCGGGAGACCGGGGCGCGGCGGTTCGTCGTGGAGTCGATGATGTTCGGCTACGGGTACGGGGACCACGGCGGGGCCGTGCTCGGCGAGGACGACGGCTTCGGGCCGCAGGGGGCGAACCTCTGGCTGGAGCGGCACGTGGGCGCGATGCGGACCAAGGAGGAGCTGGCCTTCACCGCCGACGGGATCGAGGGGGTGAGCTTGCGCTTCGGGCTGTTCTACGGGGCCGGTGTGACGGACGTTCACGTGGTCCCGATGCTGCGCAAGCGGGCCCTGCCCGTGGTGGCGGCCAAGGGGCGGGCGCTGAGCTGGGTCGACGTGGCCGACGCGGCGAACGCCGTGGTCGCCGGCGTGGAGTCGGGGCGGCCCGGGCAGGCGTACAACATCGCCGACGACGAACCGCTGGGCTGGGACGCGCACATGCGGGCGGTGGCCGCGGCGTTCGGGGCGCCCGCGCCGATGACCGTACCGCTGTGGGTGCTGAAGCCGGCTCCGCTCGCGCACACCATCATGAGGACGGATCTGCGGCTGTCGAACGCCAAGGCGGGGCGTGAGCTGGGCTGGGCGCCGACCTGCGCGAGCAGCGCGGCAGGGGCGGGTGCGCTTGCGGAGGGCGCGGGGGTGGCGGCAGCATGATCGTTCGTGACCCCTGCTGAGTCCCTCCCGGGAGCCGATATGGATGCCCTCGGTCCCTTCACCGCCCACCGCCGGCTGCTCTTCGGGGTCGCCTACCGGATGCTCGGCAGCGTCGTCGACGCAGAGGACGTGCTCCAGGACGCGTGGCTGAGCTGGGACCGCGCGGACCGGTCCGCGGTCCTCAACCCGCGGGCCTACCTGGTGCGCACGGTCACCAACCTGTCGTTGAACCGGCTCACCTCGGCCCGTGCCACCCGTGAGACCTACATCGGGCCGTGGCTGCCGGAGCCGCTCCTGACCGAGTCCTTGCCGACCGTGCCCGATGGTGCGCAGGAGGTGGAGATGGCCGAGACGGTGTCGACCGCGATGCTGGTGGTGCTGGAGAGCCTGAGCCCGCTGGAGCGCGCCGTGTTCGTGCTGCGGGAGGTGTTCGGGTACTCGTACGCGGAGATCGCCGAGGTGCTGGGCCGCGCGGAGGCGGCCGTACGGCAGACCGGGCATCGGGCCCGCGCTCACGTACAGGCGCGGCGGCCGCGGTTCGCCACCGAACCGGGGCAGCGCGGCGAGGTGACCCGGCGGTTCCTGGCCGCGTGCGCGGGCGGTGACCTGAACGCGGTGATGGAACTGCTCGCCCCCGAGGTGACGGCCTGGTCGGACGGCGGCGGCAAGGTGACGGCGGCCCGGCGGCCGCTCTACGGGGCCGACCACGTGGCGCGCTGGCTGCTGGGGATGCTGGCCAAGCCCTCGCTGCAGGCGGTGACCCTGGAGTCCGCGCGGGTCAACGGGGAGGAGTCGGTGGTGTTCGTGTACCAGGGAGCCGCGTGTGCGGCGCTGACCTACGACCTGGACGCGGGGGACGGGCGGGTCGTGAACCTGCGGTTGCAGGTGAATCCGGAGAAGCTGGCGGGCCTGGCGGGCTGGGGAGCGGAGGGGCTCGCGTCAGGAGCGTCCGGCATGTGAAATCCGGCGGTGGGGGGTGCCGTAGGGCTGTGATCATCGTCCGATGATCGATGAACAGCGGACCCGGCCCGTGCTGGTGGGCGACGAGCGTGCCACCCTCACCAGCGTTCTCCAGTGGCAGCGGGACACACTGATGATGAAGTGCGCCGGGTTGTCGGACGAGCAGCTGCGGCGCAGGGCGGTGGCTCCGTCGGGGCTGAGCCTGCTCGGGCTGGTACGGCATCTCGCGGAGGTCGAACGCGGCTGGTTCCGCAATGTCGTGGGCGGCGAGGACGTGCGCGGGTACTTCGGGAAGAACGAGGCCGGGGAGTGGAGGGAGTTCCACGTGGACGATGCGGACGTCGCCGGCTCGTTCAAGATCTGGGAGGACGCCTGTGCGCGCTCGCGGGCGATCGTGGACGCGGCCGAGTCCCTGGACGTGACCGGCTCCGCCGACGGTGAGGCGTACTCCCTGCACTACGTACTGGCCCACATGATCGAGGAGTACGCCCGGCACAACGGGCACGCCGACCTGCTGCGCGAGGCGATCGACGGGGCCACGGGGGAGTAGGGCCGCCGCCGCGGGGGGCTGGGGCCGGGGGCCGGTGCCCGGGTGGGCTAGACGGCGGATGCCGTCGTGCGGTCCACCTCGTCCAGGGCTGCCGCCCAGGGGAAGTGCTCCGGGGCGTCCGGGCCGGCCGGGCCGGGGACGAATCCGCCCTCGCCGAACAGAACCTTGGCACCGGCGCCGCGCAGGACGGCCAGGGACTGGTCGAACTGCGGGTGGGCGGCGAGGGCGGCGTTCGTGCAGGGCATGGTGACGACGGGGGTGCCCTTTCCGACGGCCTCGGCGGCGACCCCGACGACGAAGCGGTCGGTCAGGCCGAGGGCCCAGGCGTTGACGGAGTTGAACGTGGCCGGGGCGAAGAGCAGGGCGTCGGCCGTCGGCCACACGTCGGGCTCGCCGGGCAGCTTGTACTGCCAGCGGACGGGGTGACCGGTGAGCGCGGCGAGACCGTCGAGGCTGCCGGACAGCCAGTGGGCGGCGGTGGGGGTGAGGCCGAGGCAGACGTCCCAGCCCCGGGACTGGGCGTCCTCGATGACATGGGCCACGTCGAAGACGGGCGGGGCGGCGGAGCAGAGCAGGTAGAGGGTCTTCGTCGTGGTCATACCGCAATGTGATCATATTGCTCTACCTGTGGTTGACCCAGGTCGCGGCCGGACGTGACGAACCCCCGGGCCGGTTCGGCTCGGGGGTTCGGGGTTCGGGGTGAGCGTGCGGGTCAGCCGTTGGAGACGGTCTGCCGGGCGCTGCCCGCGGTGAACGCGTCGAACGCGCCGGAGAAGTCGGTCAGGTCCTTGCCGGCCTGGCCGGGGACCAGGCCCGCGAAGTCCTGGGGGGCGTCTGCGACGGTGCCGGCGACGGAGTCGGCGAGCGGCGGCTCGACGGCCATGGCGGGGGCGGCGACGGCGAGGGCCGCGGTACCGGCGATGAGGGCCGTGGTGACGATGCGCTTGATCATGACCTGGTGAACGACGTGGTCGTACGGGGGTCACCACGGCCACCCGGTTGCCGGAGCCACCTAGACGGCCTGGGCCCGGAGTTCCGTGAGGAAGGCGGACAGCAGGGAGTGCACGACGGCGGGCCGGTCCAGGTGGACGTCGTGGCCGGAGCCGGGGACGGAGACCCCCGTCGCCATGGTGGACGGGTCGGCCGAGTCGAGCATCCGGACGGATTCCTCGGGCGGCATGATGCCCTTCTCCCCGATGATCAGCAGCGTGGGACACCGGACCGCTTGCCACTCCGGCCACCACGCGCGGGTGCCCGCACCGAGTGACACCGCTTCGGTGATGGCCGCGACCATCACCGAGCGCTCGAAGCGCGGGTGCCAGCCGTCCGCGCGCTGCTCCAGGCCGGCAGCCCAGGCCTCGCCGTTCAGCCCCTGACCGGTGAGGAAGGTGCGCGCCTCGGCCAGGGTGGGGAACGGGAGCGGCCAGGAGTCCAGCCAGCCGCCGATCTGCTCCGGGGTGCCCGGGTCCGACTGGGCCGCCCCGGCGTCGACCAGCACGAGGCCCCGTACGAGGTCCGGATGGGCGGCGGCGGTGAGCATCGCGGTGTGGCCGCCGAGCGACTGGCCCACCAGGACCGGGCGGTGCAGGCCGAGCTGCTCGCAGACGGCCCGCACGTCCGCGACGTACGCGGCGCGGGAGACGTCCGCGGGGCGGCGCTCGCTGGCTCCGTGGCCGCGCTGGTCCACCGCCACCACGCGGTGGTGCGGGGCCAGGTGCGCTGCGGCCGCGTCCCATTCGCCCGCGTGGCCCGCGAGGCCGTGGAGGAGGACGACGGGGGTGGCGGAGCCGGGGTGGTGGGAGTCCCAATCACGGCAGCTCAGACGGGTGCCGGCTCGGGTGACGGTGCGTTCGGTCCACATCATGCAGAGATCATCCGACATTCTTCTGTGGTGGGGCCGATGAGTTTTCGCGGGGGCATCGGTCTACCCCTCGTACGTCGCATCGTGTGCAGCAGAAGGAAAGAGGATCGTCATGACCGAGCCGGTGAAGGGCCCCGCCAGCTACTTCCCTTCCATCGAGAAGAAGTACGGCCGTCCGATCGCGGAGTGGCAGGAGCTCATCCGTGCCTCGCCGCTGACCAAGCACATGGAGCTCGTCGGCTGGCTCAAGAGCGAGCACGGGATCGGGCACGGGCACGCCAACGCGCTCGTGAAGCACGCGCTCACCGAGAAGTAGCCGCAGCCGTGGACGCAGGCGTATGCGGTTGAGCTTCTCGGCGATGTTCCGTCTCAGGCGTGGGGCGTTGACTGGTTCCCATGACGAAGACAACGCAGCAGACGCAGACCGACACCACCCTCCGCACGCTGGTCATCGGCGGCACCGGCAAGACGGGCCGGCGCGTGGCAGAGAAGCTCACCGGGCTCGGCCGTCCCGTCCGCATCGGGTCGCGCTCCGGTGAGCCGGCCTTCGACTGGAACGAGCCCGCGAGCTGGGGACCGGCCCTGGAGGGCGTGGACCGGGCGTACGTCACCTACTACCCCGACCTCGGCTTCCCCGGCGCCGCCGAGCACATCGGAGCCTTCGCCCGGGCGGCGGTCGCCGCCGGGGTCCGCCGGCTCGTGCTGCTCTCGGGCCGCGGCGAGGAGGCGGCGCAGCGGAGCGAGGAGGCGCTGAAGGAGTCCGGGGCCGACTGGACGGTGGTGCGCGCCGCCTGGTTCAACCAGAACTTCGACGAGAGCTTCTTCCTGGAGCCGGTGCTCGCCGGCGAGATCGCCCTGCCGACGGCCGACGCCGTCGAGCCGTTCGTCGACACCGAGGACGTCGCCGACGTGGTGGTGGCCGCGCTGACCGAGGACCGGCACATCGGCCGTACGTACGAGCTCTCCGGCCCGCGGCTGCTCAGCTTCGCCGACGTCGCGGCCGAGCTGTCGAAGGCGACCGGGCGCGAGATCGCGTACGTCCCGGTCTCGGACGAGGCCTACCGGGCGGTGCTGCGGGAGAACGGGCTGCCGGAGGAGTTCGGTGATCTGTTCACGCTGATCACGGACGGCCGCAACGCGCACCTGGTGGACGGGGTCGAGGAAGTGCTGGGCCGCAAGCCGCGGGACTTCTCGGACTTCGCGCGGGAGGCGGCGGCCCGCGGCGTCTGGGACGTGTAGGGAGTGGGCGGGCGGGGAGCGGGCGGGCGGGGAGCGGGCCGGTCGGGAGGACGGGCGCAACGCGCACCTGGTGGTCGGGGAGCGGGTGGGGAGAATGGGCCGATGGATACGCTGACGGCTCTGCTCGAAGGCCCCAAGGCCACATCGGCCTTCCTCATCAAATGCGTGTTCAACCCGCCCTGGTCGGTCCGGATCGAGGACCGGGCCCCCCTTTCGGTGATGGCGATGGTGCACGGGTCGGCCTGGCTGCTGCCCGACGGGGGCGAGCCGGTGCTCGTCTCGCCGGGGGAGGCGGCCCTCGTACGGGGACCGCTGCCGTACACCCTCGCCGATGCCAAGGACACGCCCCCGCAGATCAGGGTGGGACCTGACCAGCGGTGCAGCAGGGTGAACGGCGGGGAGGACGTGTCGGACTCCATGGCCCTCGGGGTACGGACCTGGGGCGCGGCGGAAGGCTCGGCGGTACTGCTGAGCGGCACCTACCAGGACCCGGGCGAGATCGGCAGCCGCCTGCTCACCGCGCTGCCGCGGGTGCTGGTCGGCCCGGTGGACCCCACGCTGGTCGGGTTGTTGGGCATGGAGATCTCCCGTACGGAGCCGGCCCAGGAACTCGTCCTGAACCGGATCCTGGACCTGCTGCTGATCGGCGTCGTACGCGGCTGGCTCGCGGAGCGCGGCGGCGCCGAGAACGACCCGGTCACCGGCCCGGCACTGCGGCTCCTGCACGAGAACCCGGCCCACGGCTGGACCGTGGAGTCGCTGGCCCGCAAAGTCGGCGTCTCGCGGGCCGCGTTGGCCCGCCGCTTCACCGAACTGGTCGGCGAGCCGCCGATGTCCTATCTGGCGGGGTGGCGGCTGGCGCTGGCGGCGGACCTGCTGCGCGACCCGTCCATGACGCTCGCCTCAGTTGCCCACCGGGTCGGCTACGGCTCGGCGTTCGCCCTCTCGACGGCCTTCAAGCGGGTACGGGGGGTCAGCCCGCGGGAGTACCGGGCGGGGACGGCCTCGGCCGCCCCCGCGGGGTAGGGGGTGGGGCGTGGCGGGGGCAGGGGACTACAGGTTGGCGAGGTCCAGAACGGCCACGGTTTCGCCGTCGCTCTGTTCGCCCGTCGGGCGGAAGCCGAGGGAGAGGTAGAAGGGTTCGGGGGTGCCGGGGCCCGGGTGCCAGGTGACGTAGGCGTGGGAGGCGCCCCGGCGGCGGAGTTCGGCGGTGACCGCCGTGACCGCGAAGCGGCCGTAGCCCTTGGACTGGTGGGCGGCCGAGATGTTCAGGCGCCAGAGGCCGGAGCGGATGTCGTGGGGGTCCTTGGCCGGATCCCAGGCGATGTCCAGGAAGGCCATCACGAAGCCGACGACCTCGTCGCCGTCGACGATCGCCCTGGGCCAGGCCGTCTCGCCGTGGACGTAGGCCTCGGCCAGCGACTTCACGACCGAGGAGACGAGGTGCTCCTGGTCGGGGCGGACCGACAGCGCGCAGACGGCGGCGAAGTTGTCGGGGGTGACCGGTGCGAGGCGGAGGGAGGCGGCGGATGTGCTCATCCGTGCAGCCTACGTGTGCGCTACATGCGAGTTGGCGGCGGCCGTGCGGCACGGAAGATTCACTGGCCGGACGGCGCCCGTGATGGCACGATCAACAGCCGTCGGGGGGCGGTGGGAGCCTCCCGGATTGGGATTTCGACTCATATACGGGGGCACACTGATGGGAACCACCGGTACGAGACTCTCCACCGCACTGCTCGTCCTGTCGACCGTCCTGGTCGGCCTGATGGCGGGGCTGTTCTTCGCCTTCGACGTCTCGGTGATGCCGGGACTGGCGAAGACCGACGACCGTACGTACGTCACGGCGATGCAGAGCTTCAACGCCGTCATCGACGGCAACCCGCTCTTCGGGACGGTCTTCGTCGTCGCGCTCCTCGCCGCCTTCGCCGCGGCGTTCGTCGAGGCGCGCGCCGGGCGCCGTACGGTCGCGCTGTGGGCCGCGGTGGCCGCGGCGGCGTACCTCGTCGTGCTCGTCGTCACCTTCGCGGTCAACATCCCGCTCAACAATGAACTCGCCGACCTGGGTGACGCCGCGAAGCTGACCGACTTCTCGATCGTCGAGAAGTTCAAGGGCACCTGGGAGACGGCGAACATCGTGCGCACCCTGCTCTGCGCGGCGGCGCTGACCGCCCTGGCGCGGGCGCTCGTACTGTACGGGCGGGCGGCGGGAGCGGTGGGAGCGGTGGCGTCCGGGCGCGGTCGCTGACGACAGGCCCTAGGCCGCTGGTCGGCTAGGCCGCCACGAGGAGGGCCCAGGACTGGCAGGCCAGGGCGGCCGTGCACAGGGCGGTACGCCAGCGGTTGGCGGGTACCCACTTCTTCTCGAACGCCGTGCGCACGGCGGCCGGATCCGTGATCCGCTCGGCGGGGCCGGCCGCCTCCAGCGCGTTGTTGAGGGGGATGTTCACCCGGCTGGTGACCGCGACGGCGAGCACGTAGAGGACGAGGGCGCCCGTCAGCGCGGGCAGCGGCGCGTGCTCGCCGGCGGTCAGGTGCAGGGCCAGGGCGAGGCCGGTGAACAGGAGCGCGCCCAGGAACGCCAGCATGAACCAGCCATTGATGATGGACGTGTTCACGCGCTGCATCACGGAGATGAGGGTCCGGTCGTCGGAGCGCTTCAGCGCCGGCATCACCGAGACGTCGAAAGCGAAGAAGAGGCCCGCCATGAGGCCTGTGGTGAGCGTCGCGGCGACGAGGGCGGCGACCCGTGCGATGTCCATATGGCCTGTCTATGTCCTGCCCCGTGGTTCTGTCCATGGTGGAGCGGGCGTCGAGTCATCCATGGTGGAGTGGGCGCCGATGAGAGCAGGCCGGAAAGGCTCGTGGCCGTGGTCGGCTGGAGGGGTACCCTCCGGCTGGGGACTGTGTTCGGATGTTGGTTTCCGCCATGCGGAATTCTGGTCCGGCAGCTTCGAGCCGCATCTCGGGGCCGGTCCCCACATCGAGACCTGGAGGAACAGACCGTGACGGACCCCAAGGACCCGCAGGGCCGGCTGGACGCGCTGCGCGCCGACATCGAGCGCCGGAACCCCGCCCAGCCCGAGTTCCACCAGGCCGTACGGGAGGTCCTGGACACCCTGGCCCCCGTGTTCGCGGCGCGTCCCGAGTACGCGGAACCGGGTGTGGCCCTGCTGGAGCGGCTCGTCGAGCCGGAGCGGCAGATCATCTTCCGGGTGCCGTGGACCGATGACCGTGGTCGCGTCCACGTCAATCGCGGCTACCGCGTCGAATTCAACAGCGCGCTCGGCCCGTACAAGGGCGGCCTGCGCTTTCACCCGTCCGTGGACATCGGCGTGGTGAAGTTCCTCGGCTTCGAGCAGATCTTCAAGAACGCGCTGACCGGGCTCGGCATCGGCGGCGGCAAGGGCGGCAGCGACTTCGACCCGCACGGGCGGTCGGACGCCGAGGTCATGCGCTTCTGCCAGTCCTTCATGACCGAGCTCTACCGTCACATCGGTGAGCACACGGATGTGCCGGCGGGCGACATCGGTGTGGGCGGGCGTGAGATCGGCTACCTGTTCGGGCAGTACCGGCGCATCACCAACCGCTGGGAGGCCGGCGTCCTGACCGGCAAGGGCCAGGGCTGGGGCGGCTCGCTGATCCGTCCGGAGGCCACGGGCTACGGCAGCGTGCTGTTCGCCGCCGAGATGCTGGCGGTCAAGGGGCTGGCGCTGGACGGGCTGACGGCGGTCGTCTCCGGCTCGGGCAACGTCGCGCTGTACACGATCGAGAAGCTGCAGCAGCTGGGGGCGAACCCGCTGACGGCGTCCGACTCCCAGGGGTACGTGGTCGATGAGAAGGGCATCGACCTCGCGCTGCTGAAGCAGATCAAGGAGGTCGAGCGCGGGCGCGTGAGCGAGTACGCGCAGCGTCGCGGGCCGTCGGCGCGGTTCGTGCCGGGCGGGCGCGTCTGGGACGTGGCGGCGGAGGTCGCCTTCCCGTCGGCCACGCAGAACGAGCTGACCGCCGATGACGCGCGGACGCTGATCGCGAACGGGGTCAAGGCGGTGTCGGAGGGCGCGAACATGCCGACCACGCGGGAGGCGGTGCACCTGCTGCAGGCGGCCGGGGTGTCCTTCGGGCCGGGCAAGGCGGCGAACGCGGGCGGGGTCGCGGTCAGCGCGCTGGAGATGGCGCAGAACGCGGGGCGCGTGGCGTGGAGCGCGGAGCGGGTCGAGGCGGAGCTGGCGGGGATCATGCGGGACATCCACGCGGTGTCGTACGCGACCGCCGAGCGGTACGGCTCCGCCGGGGACTATGTGACCGGGGCGAACATCGCGGGGTTCGAGCGGGTGGCGGACGCGATGCTGGCGCAGGGGCTGATTTGACGCGTTGACGCGTTGACGCGTTGACGCGCTGAGGGGTGGGGCGGGGCGGGGTACGGGGTGCCGGTCGTGGGTGGCGCTGCGTGAGGTTGTCCCCGACCCGCCCTTCCTCCGTTCCCCGGGGCTCCGCCCCGGACCGCGCGCCTCAAACGCCGGCGGGGCTGTGGGGGTGGGGGCCGCCCCGGACCGCGCGCCTTGAACGGCGGCGGGGTTGTGGGGTGGGGGCCGGTCCGGGCTGGGTGGGGGGGGGCGTGGGTCGGTCGTAGGGTGGGGCGGTTGGATGTGATCGGACTGCTTGGGGGGATCAGTGCTGACCGCGCTCACCGGGGTGTACGGAGACCGGCCCGATGCCCTGCGGGTGGCCGGGCGGGTGGCCTCCTATGAGGAACTGCTCGGCGCGGCTCGTGCCGTGGCCGGCGATGTCGCCGGGGCGCCCGCCTTCGCGGTGACCGCGACGGCCTCGCTGGAGACCGTCGCCGCCGTCGTCGGCGGGATGCTGGCCGGGGTGCCCTTCGTACCGCTGCCGCCCGATGCGGGGCCCGCCGAGCGGGAGCACATCCTGCGGGACTCCGGCGCGGTGCTCGTCGACGTGGACTTCGCACGGCGTGGCGGGGGCGGGGGCGGGGATCTGGACGGGGCGGCGGCCGGGCCCGGGCGGCCGGCGCTGATTCTCTACACCTCAGGGACCACCGGCCCGCCCAAGGGGGTCGTGCTCACCGCCGAGGCCGTGGCCGCCGATCTCGACGCCCTCGCCGAGGCCTGGCAGTGGAGCGCCGAGGACACCCTCGTGCACGGGCTGCCGCTGTTCCACGTGCACGGCCTCGTCCTCGGGGTGCTCGGCGCCCTGCGTACCGGCAGCCGTCTCGTGCACACCGGGCGGCCCACCCCGGAGGCCTACGCGGAGGCCGGGGGCAGCCTGTACTTCGGGGTGCCGACCGTGTGGTCCCGTATCGCGGGGGCGCCGGCGGCGGCCGCCGCGCTGGGCGGGGCCCGGTTGCTCGTCTCCGGCAGTGCCGCGCTGCCCGCGCCGGTCTTCCGGGACCTGGAGCGGCTGACCGGGCTGCGGCCCGTGGAGCGGTACGGGATGACCGAGACGCTGATCACCGTGAGCGGGCGCGCGGGCGGGGAGGTGCGGCCCGGTACGGTCGGCACCCCGCTCCGGGGGATCCGTACGCGGATCGCGGCGGAGGACGGCGCGGAGATCGGCGAGCTCCAGCTCACCGGGCCGACGCTGTTCTCCGGGTACCTGGGCCGGCCCGAGGCCACGGCCGCCGCCTACACCGAGGACGGGTGGTTCCGCACGGGCGATATCGCGGCCGTCGACGAGGCCGACGGGGTCCACCGGATCGTCGGCCGGGCCTCCATCGACATGATCAAGTCGGGGGGCTACCGGATCGGCGCCGGTGAGATCGAAAACGCGCTGCTGGACCACCCCAAGGTGAGCGAGGCGGCGGTGGTGGGGCTCCCGGACGCGGATCTCGGGCAGCGGATCGTGGCCTTCGTGGTGGCCGAGGGCGTCACCGGGCCGGAACTGACGGACTTCGTCGCCGCGCACCTGTCGGTGCACAAGCGGCCGCGCGAGGTGCGGTTCGTGGCGGCGATCCCGCGCAACGCGATGGGCAAGCCGCAGAAGAAGCTGCTGCTGGGCGACGCCTGACGGTGCGTGGTCAGGGCGTGCCGCGGGGCACCAGGTGGCGGGCCAGGACCTCCAGTGCGTGGGTCAGCTCCGGCAGTCGTTCTGCTTCGGTCTCGCCGAGGGCACGGGCGAGGACACCCTCGATGTGGACGCCCTGCCCCGGACCCCGACGCGCATCATCCCGGCGCTGGGCACCGCCACCCCGTCCGCCCTCCTGGACACGGAGATACGGGTCTTCCCCGGGGGCCACATCGGCAACACCACGCACCCCCGGGGCTACGCGGAGCGGCTGCGCAGCCTGCTGGCACCGGCGGGAGCGTAGGCGCGCGGGAAAAGGGCAACGGGGCTTTCGGGTGGGGCAGGTAGCTTGCTCGCATGGACAAGACGTCTGATCAGGTCAGGACCGATCGGCGGGCTCTGATAGCCGCCGGAGTGACCGTCGTGCTGTGGGCTTCCGCGTTCGTTTCGATCCGCTCGGCGGCCGCGCACTTCGGGCCCGGAGCGCTCGCGTTCGGACGCTTGCTGACCGCCTCGGTCGCGCTCGGGCTGGTTCTGGTCGTCAAGCGGGTGCCGCCGCCTCCGAGGCAGGCGTGGCCCGGGATCCTGGTCTCCGGTGTGCTCTGGTTCGGGCTCTACATGGTGACGCTGAACTGGGGCGAGCAGCTCGTGGACGCCGGTACCGCGGCCATGATCGTCAACATCGGCCCGATCGTGATCGCGCTGCTCAGCGGCTGGCTGCTGAAGGAGGGCTTCCCGCCCCTGCTGTTGGCGGGCATGGCGGTCTCCTTCGCCGGAGCGGTGCTGGTCGGACTGTCCACCTCGAACGGCGGGTCGGCCTCGCTGGGAGGGGTCCTGCTCTGCCTGGTCGCCGCGCTCACGTACGGGGCCGGGGTGGTCGCGCAGAAGCCGGCGCTGGCGTACGCGAGCCCGATCCAGGTGACCACGTACGGCTGCTTCGTCGGTACGGCCGTCACCCTGCCCTTCGTCGGGCAGCTCGTCGACCAGCTTCCCGGGGCTCCGCTCGCCGCCGTCCTCAACATGCTCTACCTGGGGCTCTTCCCGACCGCGCTCGCCTTCACCACCTGGACGTACGCGCTGTCGCGGACCACCGCGGGGAAGATGGGCGCGACCACCTACGCGGTGCCCGCCGTCGTGGTGCTCATCGCGTGGATCGCCCTCGACGAGGTCCCGGCCGCACTGACCCTGCTCGGCGGCGCGGTCTGCCTGGCCGGGGTCGCGGTCTCCCGGAAACGGCGGAGTCCGGCCTAGGGCCTGTCGTCAAAGCGGACCCAGGGGACGCTCACGCGAGGCGCAGGTCTACGAAGGGCACGGTGTCGCCGGGGAGGACGTAGCGGTCGAACTCGATGAAGCCCGCTCGGTGCGCAAAGCTCAGGCCCTCCGGGTTGGACGCGAGGACCACGGTCTCGATCACCTCGGCGCCGAGGGACCGTGCCTGGGCGAGTGCGTGGGAGTACAGCTCGCGTCCGAAACCCCGTCCCCGGTACGCGGGCAGGACGCGCGCGATCACGGTGGCGGTCGTGGAGCCGGCGGCGGGGACCCGCAGCGTCGTGCATCCGACGAGGGCGTCGCCGAGGTGGGCGATGTGCAGGACATGGCGCGCGGAGCGCTCCCGTACGTCCTCCAGGGAGAGGAGGGCCGTCGGGATGACCGTGTTGTGGACGTGCTGCCAGTCGCTCAGGGCTGCTTCGGAGGTGGTGTCCACTGCGTGGATGCGAAGACCGGAAGGAGGCGGCGGGGTGTCCTGCGCGGCGGCGTCGAGGAGGATGCGGGCCAGGGCGGACGGGGCGGAGAACATCGGCCAGTGGCCCGTGTCCAGGGTGACCCACTGCCAGTCCGGGCCGGTGGCCAGGAGCTTCGCCACGTCGGGGTGGGGTTCGGCGCCGTCCAGCAGGCATTTGACGTAGGTCGCGGGGAGCTCGGCGAGGGGGTGGGTCAGTACGGCCGGTTCGGTCAGCGTGGCGCCCGGGTGCGGGGTCGCACCGGCGAGGAGCCGGGCGGTCTGCTCGTCCGTGAGGCCCTGGCCCTCGCAGTCGGCGGCCTGCAGGGGAGGCCAGAAACCGTCGTTCACGGCGATCGAGGCCTCTACGGCGGAGCGGCCGTCGGGCCAGCTGGAGACGAAGGACCCGTTGGGGGTGGGGACGTTGGCGTCGACGAAGACCACCCGGTTCAGGCGGGCGCCGATCCGCTCTGCGGCCTGACCGACCGGGATGCCGGAGTAGCTGTGGCCCACGAGGACCACATCGCGCAGGCCGAGCTCGTCGATGGCGTCGACTATGTCCGTGACGTGAGTCTGCTGGCCGGCTGGGATGCCCTGCTTGTCCGCGAGGCCGGACAGGGTCAGGGCGTGGATCTCGTGGTCGCCGTCCGTGCTGCGCAGTGCGGTGCGGAGTTCGGCGGCCACCTCGTCCCATGCCGCTGCTCCCAGCCAGGCGCCTGCCACGAGTACGAAGTCAGTCATGACCGTACGTTAATCGAACTGGATGTCGGCGGTGAGGGGCAGGTGATCGCTGGAGGTGGCGGGGAGCGTTCGGACGCGGGTGACGGTGCCCGAGCGGGCCAGGATCTGGTCGATCCGGGCCAGGGGGAAGGCCGCGGGCCAGGTGAAGGCGAAGCCGGCGGTGGGGGCGGGGGCTTGGGCGGCGGCTTCGGCCGCGGCCGGGGTGGGTGTCGGCTTCGCCGCCAGGGCGGTGCGGATGGGGGCCAGGCCGCGGTCGTCGGCGGTGCCGTTGAGGTCCCCGAGCAGGACGACGCGGTCGGCGGGTTCCGCAGCGAGGGCGGAGCCGAGGAGGACGGCGCTTTCGTCGCGGCGGGCGGAGCCGAAGCCGGAGGCGCCGAGGCGAAGGGAGGGCAGGTGGACGACGTAGACGGCGACGGGCCCGCCGGGGGTGGCGGCGGTGGCGCGCAGGGCGCGGTTCCAGTGCGGGTCGCCGGCGAGGGCCGACGGTTTGATGTCGACGGGGCGGACGTCGGTGAGCGGGTACGTCGACCAGAGGCCGACCGTGCCGTGGGTGGCGTGGTGGGGGTAGTCGGCGCCGAGGGTGGCGGTGAAGGCGGTGATGGCGCCGGGGGTCAGTTCCTCGACGGCGATGAGGGCGGGGTGCGGGGCGGCGAGGGCCTTGGCGGTGCGGGAGGGGGTCTGGTTCTCGTCGCTGATGTTGTGCTGGACGGTGGTGAGGGTGGGGTGGGTTGAGTGGGTGGTGGGCGTGGGGGTGGGGGTGGCGGTGTGGGGGAGGAAGGTGCCGAACTGGCACAGCCAGGCGGCGGTGGGGAGTAGGAGGGCCAGGGCTGTGGCCGCGGAGCGGCGTCTTAGGGCCAGGGCGAGGAGCAGGGGGACGGCCAGGCCGAGCCAGGGGAGGAAGGTTTCCAGCAAGCTGCCGGGGTGGCCGGGGGTGTTGGGGACGAGGGAGGGGCGGGTGAGGAGCGCGGCGAGTAGGACGGCGGAGAGGACGGGGAGGGCGGTGGGCCAGGGGAGAGCGCGGGGGTGAGGGAGAAGGGGGCGGGGTCGGGCCGTGGGGCTGGCGGTGGGCCAGGCGAGGTGGCCGGGGCGAGGGCGAGGGCGAGGGCGAGGGCGAGGGCGAGGGCGGAGGGAGTGGGGTCGGGCGGTCGGGCCCGGGGTTGGGCTGGGGGGCGGGCCCGCGCTTTCCTGGGTCATGGGGCCGTTCCTGCCTGTTCTGTGGGGAGTGCGTGGTGTCGCTGGTACGACGACGTTGGGGGTGGGGAACCGGTTCCCGCCTGGTGTGCGTCGGGGGCGGGGGCCCTGCGGGGCCGCTCCCCCACCCCGCCCCTTCCCGAAACCGGGGCTCTGCCCCGGGCCCCGTTGGGGGCGTCCGGGTCTGGTGGGGCTGCGCCCGGGGGTCGTTGGGGGTGCGCATCGGGTCCGTGAGGGGGCGTCCGGGTCAAGTGAGGCTGTGCCCGGGTCCGCTGGGGGGTGTGCATCGGGTCCGTGAGGGAGTGGGGGCCCGGAGGCGGTGGGGTTGCGCCCGGGGGGCGTTGGGGTTTGGTGTCTGGGCTTGTTGGGGGTGTGTGGGTGGGGTAGGCGGTTGCCTTGGGGTGGTGGGGGTGGGTCCAATGGGCGGGATGATCATTGGGGGCGTCGGCGGGCTTTGGGTGTGTCGGCGTGGGGACTGAGGAGCGTTGCACTGTGAATGCCTCGGCATTGCCGTCGTCAGCGGCTGGGAGGTCGGTCGTGGGGCTGGGGGCTCTTGTGCCGTTGACGCGGCCAGGGTGGGTCGACGCGGGGCGGCAGTTGCTCGCGGGGCTCGAGCTGGCCGTGCGCGAGGTCAATGACGCGGGCGGGATCGGTGGGCGGCCGCTGGAGCTCCTGGTCCGGGACACCGCGGCCGATCCGGAGCGGGCCGCGGCGGCCGTGGAGGAACTCGCCGGTCTGGGTGTGGCCGCCGTGGTGGGGGAGTACCACAGTGTCGTCGCCCGGGCGGCGGCCGCGCGGGCCGATGCGCTCGGCGTGCCGTTCCTCTGCTCCTCCGCGGTGCTCGACGCGCTCGTCGAGGAGCCGACCGAGTGGGTCGCGCGGCTGGCCCCGGCCCAGTCCCGTGGTTGGCGGACGTACGCGGAGTTCCTGCTGGGGGCGGGGCATCGTCGGATCGCCGTGGCGACCCAGCCGAGCGTGTACTGGGCTTCCGGGACCGCCATCCTGCGGGAGTGCTTCGCCGCCCGCGGCGGTGACCTCGTTGAGATCGACGCCCAGGGGGTCACTGCCGAGGAGCTGTGCGACACGCTCGTGGCGGAGGGGGCCACCGCGCTCCTCCTGCTGGTCGGGTATCCGGAGCCGGCGGCGGCGATCGTCAGGGCCGTACGGGGCGACCGGCGCCTCGGGGAGGTCCTGATCGGGGCTCCGGCCGGACAACCGGAGTTCGCCGGATGGGCCGCGGCGCTGGGAGAGGACGGCGCCGGGATCCCGTTCCTGCGCTACCTGCCCGAGGGGCTCGGGCCGCTCGGCGAGCGGGTGGGGAAGGAGCTCCGCGAGCAGCTCGGCGAGGAGCCCTCGTTCGTGGCCTTCGAGGGCTGGGACAGCGTCACCGTCCTCGCCGAGGTGCTGCGTTCGTACGGCACGGACCGGGCGGCCGTCGCCGGGGCGTGGCCGCGGGTGGAGGTCGAGGGCACCCGTGGGCCGATCCGGTTCTCCCGGATGCCGGGGATCGGCGTCTGGCAGTGGGCCTGGGCACCCGTGCGTGTCGTCGACCGGGATCCGGTGGAGCTCGTAGGTCGCTTTCGGATCCTCCATGGGGAGGGCGGGGACGCTCGCTGATCCCGGTGGTCGGCGGAGTTCTCAGGCGCCGGCCAGGTGGGCGCGGTACCAGGGGGCGGCGGAGGGCAGCAGGGAGAGGGGCGTGGGGGTGGGGCGCAGGCGGGTCAGGCGCCAGATGGGGTCGGCGCGCTGGTGGTAGTCGCGGGCCAGCAGGGAGAACTGCCGCTCCGTCACCCGGCCCGGACGCCTCCGGAGTTGTTCCAGGCAGCGGGCCCACGACCACTCCTCCCGCACCGCCGGCAGGATCCCTTCATCGGCCAGGGCCGACACGAGGTCGGCGCTGGTCACCGCGGCGGGGTGGCTCGCGTGGTGGATACCGCCCGCGACGGGGCCCGGGGCCGTGGCCAGGGCGTCGATCAGGCGGGCCAGCTCGCCGACGTCGACCACGGACAGCAGCGCGCGGCCGCCGTCCCAGCTGGCCGGGACCCGGTCGATCAGCTCGGCGAGGGCCGGGACCACCCAGCGGTCACCGGCGCCCAGCACCAGCCCCGGCCGCAGGACGGTGCCGCCGGCGGCCAGCACCGGGGCTTCCGCCGCAAGCCGGGTGCGGCTCGCGGCGGACACCGGATCCGGGGCCACCTCGTCGACCTCGATCCCCCGGTGCGGGAGGCTCCCGTAGACCGCGGCCGTGGACAGGTGGACGATCCGGCGCACCCCCGCCCGCGCGGCCTCCGCGAGGAGGGCCGCGCCGCCCAGGACGTTGACCGTGTGGCAGCGCTCCTCGTCCCGCCCGATGTAGGAGGCCAGGTTCACCAGCACGGCCGCGCCCTCGCAGACCCCGCGCAGCGAGCCGGGGTCGCCCAGGTCCGCACGGACCCACTCCACGCCTTCGCGCTCCGCACCGGGAGTGCGGGCGAGCGCCCGCACCAGGACGCCGGGATGACGGGCCAGGGCGTCTAGTGCGGCCGAGCCGATGAAACCGGTGGCTCCCGTCAGGACGATCACCCTGTGTCTCTCGGTTATCTGCATGGGGTGACTTTATCGGCGTGGGCCCGGCCCGGACGGGGGCTCCGACGGGCCCGTACGGCTCTTCTTCTCTTCTTCGCCGCGGGGTTCCGTCATGTTCCGCCGAGTTCCCGTTGCGCGGGCCGACGCAGTCGTGCGGAGGCGTCAGCGGGCGGTCCAGCCGCCGTCCACCGGGACGGTCGCGCCGACCACGAAGGACGCCTGGTCGCTCAGCAGCCATGCGGCCGCGTGCGCGATCTCGCGCGGATCCGCCGTACGCGGCAGCGGTGCCATGGCGTGCAGCTGCTCCTCGATGCCGGGGTTCAGGTCGAACCACTGGGCCATCATCTCGCTGCGCGTCGTGCCGGGAGCGATGGCGTTGACCCGGACGCCCTGGGCGGAGTACTCGGCGGCGGCCTTCGTCAGTCCGATGATCGCGTGCTTCGAGGCGATGTACGCGGCCCCCGCCAGAGTGCTGACCAGGCCCGCGACGCTGCTGTTGTTCACGATCGCCCCGCCGTTCGGCAGCATCGCGGCGATCTCGTACTTCATGCAGTTCCACGTGCCGCGGACATTGGTGGCCATGACGGCCTCGAAGTCCGCGTCCTCGGTGAGGTGCAGCGGCGCGGGCACGGTACCCAGCCCCGCGTTGTTGAAGGCGGCGTCCAGGCCCCCGAAGAGCTCCACCGCCTTGTCCACCGCCGCCTTGACCTCTTCGGCGTTGGCCACGTCGACGACGGCGTAGGCGGCGGTGAAACCCTGGTCCGTCAGTTCGCGGGTGAGCGTGGCCAGTTCCTTCTCGCGCCGGGCGGTGAGCAGGACCGAGGCCCCGTTCTCGCAGAACACCCGGGCGGCGGCCGCCCCGATGCCGCTGCTGGCGCCGGTGATCAGGGCGCGCCTGCCCGTGAGGAGGCCGGTCTTTTCCATCATGGTGAGTCTTTCGTCTGCCGCGGTCCGGCGGGGGTCTTCAGGGAGGGGTCGTCCCGGCACTATTGGCCGAAAACAGACCCATTGCGGGGGCCGGGCGGGCCCAGGATCACGGGAACCGTCCGGTGACCGTTCGAGACGAACGAGAACTTCGGCCGGAGCTCTGAGGCCGGTACGGCCAGGGCGGCGTCGGGGAACCGCTCGAAGAGCGCCGACAGCGCGATGGCGACCTCCATCCGGGCCAGGTTCACGCCGAGACAGTGGTGGGCTCCGTACCCGAACGAGACGTGATCGGCGCGGGTGTCGCGGGTGATGTCGAAGAGGTCCGCCCCGGCCCCGTGGTGGAGGGGATCGCGGCCCGCTCCGGCGAAGCAGATGACGATCGGGTCGCCCTGCGGGATCCGCACGTCGTCGTCGATCTCGATGTCCTCGACGGCGTAGCGCAGGATGCTGTGCGCGCCGGGCGGGTCCACGCGCAGGGACTCGTCGATCACGTCCTCCCACGAGGCCTTGCCTGCCCGTACGAGTTCGAGCTGCTCGGGGTGCGTGAGCAGGGAGACGACAGCATTGTCGATGAGGTTCACCGTCGTCTCGTACCCGGCGGTGAAGAGGAGGATGAGATTGTCGAGCAGTTCCTTCTCGCTCATGTCCGCCGCGCCCGAGTCGCGCGCGGCGACGAGTCCCGAGGTCAGGTCGTCGGCAGGATTCTCCCTCTTGTGCGCGACGACTTCGTTCAGGATCTCGTACATGGCTATGCCATTCGCCATCGCGTCCTCGGGGGTGATCGAGGTGGCGAAGAAACTGTCGATGATCGTCTGGAGCGGATCACGCGCGGAATGCGGAATTCCGAAAAGCTCGCAGACGACCGCGTGCGGCAGTACGTGGGCGAATTCCTTGCGGAGGTCCACGGACTGTTCCGCCGGGACCTGTTCCAGGCGGTCCAGCAACTCGTCGGCGATCTCCTCGACCCGCGGCCGGAGGGCGGCCACCCGGCGCATGGTGAACTCCCCCGCCACCGGCTTGCGCAGGCGCGCGTGCTCGTCGCCGTAGGCGGTGACCATGTTCTGCACCGAGACCCAAATGGCCAGCGGCCACTCCTGGTCGACTTCTCCGCTGATCCACGCCGGCCAGTGCCGGTAGGCGTCCTTCGACACCCGGGGATCGGTGAGCAGGCGTTTCACGAGCGCGTAGTCAGTGACGGACCACGCCTCCACGCCACCGGGGAGCACGATTTCGACGGCGCGCCCGCGGGAGCGTATTTCCTTGATTTCTCCGTGAATGTCCTGGCCGAGCGGATCGATGACGAACGGGCACTGCCTGCTCACAGGAGTATCCCCCCTACAACTGCTGGTGACGGTGAGTCGGGTGACGTCACAGGCTGGCATGTCGCAGCCCTTGCCGCCACTTCGAGCGTGGGTGTCTCGCACAGTGGATCACCAGAAACCGGTTCCCATTTCGCTGGAAAGGGAGGAGATCAGGCGGAAACGGGAATTGCTTCGAGCAGGGCGAGGAAGACGCGTCGGCCGCTCTGGTGGCCGGTGACACTCAGGGAGACGGTGTTGTCCCGGTTCCGGGTCACCGGCTGTGCCTGAACCAGGCAGGGGGTGTTGAACTCCGCGTACCGGTCGAAGGTCAGGCGGAGCGCGGTGGGGTACATCCGGGTCGTGCCGGCGACGGCGAAGAAGGCCTGGTGGGAGGCCTCCAGGAGGACCATGCCGGGCACATGATCGTTTTCGTGTGCGAACAGCGTCCTGCTCGTGGTGTGCGGCCGCAGGGTCCAGCACCGGGGATCCCTGGTGGGAGCCAGCAGGACGTGGGCGGGGTCGGTCCGCAGTACCAGGGCGGGGTGCACAGGTTCCGGCACGGGCAGGAGCGGCCGGGCGTCGGCCTGCTCGCCCCGCATCCGGCGGTAGGCGCCGGGAGAGGTGCACGTCAGACTGCCGCCGCCGGTGGCGATGACTTGGCCGTCCCGCACCACGGTCATGTGGCAGACCATGCCGGAGAACCGGTTGCCCCGGCGCTTGAGGTCCGTGCAGGTCACGTCCATGTGGATGGGGGAGTCGCCGTCCGTTCCCAGGAGTTCGGGATCGATCCGGTAGTGGATGTCGGACATGAGGAACTGGTGCCCGAGCGGGACGCCGTACTCGGCGTGGGAGAGCAGGATGCCCGTCTGGCGAATGGCTTCCGCGATGACGGCGGGGGCACGAAAACCATGGAGGGCGGTATGGAAAGGATGGTTTTTCGGCCAGCGCAGGGAAACATTGAACCGGTCGGTACCGGTTCGTTCCCAGTCGGACAGGAACACCTCGGAGGTGTCAGGGCGGTGTACAAGCCAGTTCGGTACGGCCGGAGGCCTTGCAACTGAGACCCCGACCGATGGTCTTTGGGCGTTTTTGGTCTGATATGACGTTATTAACATGAACTCCCCCTCGGGCTCCAAGGCAGATTCGAGCCGCTGATGGTATGTCCCGGTCGCCGCAAGATACGTGCTGCCTGGTATAATTTGCAACGGCTGTTTTCGGTGACATGCTCGTACCCTCGAGGAGGTGCATGATTGGCCGCCAGCATCGTGGAAGGAGCGAGGGTGTCTCAGAGGGAGGCTTCTCGGCGCACCCGGCAGCTCATCGTCGAGGCGGCCGGCGCCGTATTCGCGGAGAAGGGCTTCAACGGGGCCACGATCGCGGACGTGTACCAGCGGCTCGGCCTCACCAAGGGCGCCTTCTACTACTACTTCAAGGGCAAAGAAGAGCTGGCCCAGGCCGTTCTGGCCAGCCAGATCGACACGCTCGGCTTCCCGCTCGTACCGCGGAGCACCCGGCTCCAGGAGCTGATCGACAAGGGCATGCTCTTCGCCGTTCAGATCCGCAGTGATCCGATCGTGCAGGGCAGCCTGAGGCTCTCCCTGGAGCGCGGAAGTCACCACGCGGACCGCTTGCGTCCCTACCAGGACTGGATCGAGCACAACCGTTTCGCACTCGGGCTGGCCCGGGAGTGCGGTGAACTCCACGCGCACGTGGACCTGGACGCGGTCGCCAACCTCTTCGTCGGCGCCTTCACCGGAGTGCAGGTGCTCTCGGAGGTGCTGACCGACTGGGAGGACCTGGAAGTACGGGTATCCGTGCTGCTCAGGCACATCATGCCGATCATCGCCCTGCCGACGGTACTGGCCGAACTGGACATGGCTCCGGGCCGTGCCGAGCGGGTCATCGCCGACCTGGAGAAGCATCTGCGCGAGCGGGCCGAGACCGAACTCGTCGAGCCGGACGAGCTCCAGGACTAGTACCTCCCGCAGGACGATGCGTCCTGTGGAACGCACGCTTTCCCCCACTTCCCTCCGCCGGGCGTCCTCGACGCCCGGCGGAGGGTTTTCCGCAACCGATTCGGTGCTTCGGGCGACGACATCAGATCTTCCGATGACGGTTGCCTACCTTCATGCAGGTTTGTTTCCATGGGTGCGGCCCCGAGCCACATACGAGGCTCTTGACCGACCACGGAGAACCCACATGATCAAGCTCGATGACATCCGCCGGCATGCGGCGGGCGGCGTGACGCGGGATGCCTTGGTCGACGGCCAGGTGCGGCTGACCTGGGGCCAGTACGCCGAGACCGTGGAGCGGACGGCGGCCGGACTCGCAGAGCACCTGCCCCAAGAGGGCGCGGTTCGGGCGGTCTTCCTCGCCGGGAACAGCTGGCAGCTCACCGTCGCCATGAGCGCCTGCGCCACCCTCGGCGTCTCCTGCACCGGTCTCGACCCGCAGAGCGGCACGGACGATCTCGGCCAGGTGCTTTCCTGGCTGGAGCCTTCCGTGGTCTTCGTGGCCTCGGAGCACCGCGCCACCCTCGACCAGCTCGTATGGCCCAGCGGGCCGCAGGCCGTGCACGTCCTCCTGGACGGGATCACGGCCCCCGGCGCACCGGCCGCACCCGGCAAGCACCAGGCGCTCAACTTCGACCTGCTGACGTCGGCCGAACCCCTGCGCACCCTGCCGGCGCCCCGGCCGTACGAGTCCTTCGCGGTCAGCGCGCGCAGTGAGGGGCCCTCCCGGATCGCCGTGCGCCGCACCCCCTCCGAGGGCCGCCACCTGGTCGACCTCGTCGACGAGTTCGGGCTCAACCGGGACGACGTCCACCTGGCCTCCGCCCCGCCGACCGAGTCCACGGCCCTTGCCCTGACCCGCACGATGCTCGGCATCGGCGCCACCGTCGTACTCGCGGACGGGGCCGGCCCCGAGACCCTGGCCGCCCTGCTCGTCGCCGAGCGCGTCAGCACCGGCGTGATCACCCCCTCCGCCCTGCACGGCCTGCTCGGACTCCCGGAGAGCGCCGAGCCCTCGCCGCGCACCCGCCACCTGCGGTTCCTCCTCACCCCCGGCGCCCACCTGGGCCGATGGACCGTCAACACGGCCTGGGAGCGGCTCGGCCCGGTGCTGCACACCGCGCTCGGCAGCGCGGAGACCGGGCTGACCGCCGTCATGGGCCCCGAGGAGCTGCTGGTCTCGCCGCCGCGCTCGGGACACACCACGCTCGGCACCACCGTCGCCGTTCTCGGCGAGGACGGGCAGCCGGTGGGGCAGGGCGAGAGCGGCCGCCTCGCCTTCGCGGGCCACCAGGTCATGGACGGCTACCTGGACGGCGAGACCCAGGTCGCGGAGCTGGACCTCGGCTGGGGCACGGAGCGCTTCCTCGTCACCGACGACTCCGGGTACGTGGACGAGACCGGCCGGCTGCTGGTCACCGGGCGGGTCACCGAAGTGCCCGTGGTGGTCCGCGATTCGGCGGTCGACACCGAGTTGTTCCGGCTGGAGTCGGACCTGCTCAACCTGCCCTGCCTGCGCGACACCGCCGTCATGCGGGTCAGCAACGCGGTGCTGGGCGACGCGATCGTGGTGCCCTTCATCGCCGTGGCGGTCGACCGCGAGGTCACTGGGTACAAGTCGCTCAGTGCGGCCTGTGCCCGCCGGGTGCCGTCGCTGCCCGCGCACGTCATCGCGGTCGACACCATCCCGTACAGCCCGACGGGCCGGATCCGCACCGGGGACCTCCTCGACGCGGTGCTGCCCATCATCACTCTGAACCTCCAGCTTGAGCAGTCGATGCAACAGGAGATGTCCGCGTGAACCTTCCCTCCTTCGACGACCAGCCGTACGACGAACTGCTGGTGGAGGACTTCGAGACGGCCTTCTTCGCACTCGAACTCGAACTCCTCGACCTGCCCTGCGTGAGGGACGTGGCGGTGATGCGCACCCGGCTGCCCGAGGTGGGCGAGACGCTGGTGGTGGCCTTCGTACCGCTCCCCGAGGAGGACCAGGAGGCCGGCGGGCGTCAGGCCGCGCTGGCCGCCTGCGAGCGGCGCATGCCGTGGGTGCTCTCGCACGCGGTGGCCGTCGACGCGATCCCGCGGGCCGCCGACGGATCCGCGCGCACGGGGGTCCTGATCGACCGTCTGCTCCCGCAGATCGCCCGGGACCTCCTCTCACCGATGGAGATGTCCGACTAGTCCACGACTAGTCCACTCCGAACGACCGACCCGCTGTCGGCGCGAAGCGGCGGCTGACCTGTGGCCATGCCCTCCCTGGGCATGGCCACAGGTATGTCGGCTACCGTACGCGGGCTGAACGGCAGCCCCTCGCACTGCATTTATACCTGCACCGTGGTATGTTTCTAACCTCCGGGGCTTTGAGTCTCGTAGAAGGGAGCCCCTGCCGTGCAGTTCCAGCAGTTACGCTCGTTCCGAGAAGTGGCCGCCGAGATGAGCTTCACTCGAGCCGCCCGAAACCTTCATTACTCGCAACCCAGCGTCACCGCCCACATCAAGAACCTCGAGGACTACATCGGGGCCGAGCTGTTCCATCGCGCCGGCGGCCGTGTCCAGCTCACCGAGGCGGGCATGCGACTGCTGCCACACGTCGAGAAGATCATCCTGATCGCCGAGGCCGCCTGCATCGACGCTGCCTCCGCTGGCGGTACCCGCCCCGCCGCCTGACCGGCCACCGTACGTCTCATTTTGCTTTTTCATTCGGCCCGACCGCGTATCCACATCACCTGGATCGAGGTCGGGCCGTAGTTATGTCCGGGGGTCTTCGGAATTCATTGTTCCGTCATATCGAGACACCTGACCGCCCCCTTCTCGGCAATGTCGACCGAGTCTTTTCTCCTAGCCGTTGACGTGCCGTCCAGAAACGTGATGGCGCCAGGGTTGGCGTGGATGGGCAATTGTTCGTGCGCGGCCCCGCAAGAGCGGATGGGCGTCCGAACCTACGCTCGGATCAATCGAACTGTGCGCCCGGCAGCGGTCGCTCGTAGTAACTGGAGAGGAGACCGAAATGGGTCAGGCCCCGATAGTGGATCAGCCGGCCGACGGGGCGCCGAACGACCTCATGACGGGCGACTCCTACCTGGAGAGCCTGCGTGACGGTCGCCAGGTCTTCGTGGACGGCGAGTTCGTGAAGGACGTGACGACGCACCCGGCCTTCGCCAACGCCGCGAGGTCGATCGCGCACCTCTACGACGCACTCCACCACCCGGACACCAAGGACCTGATGACAACGGTCGACCGGTACACGGGCTACCGCGTCCACCGCTTCTTCACCCCGGCGCACTCGCCGGAGGAGCTCCTCAAGGCACGTGACGCCATCGAGCACTGGGCCCGCCTGGGCTACGGCTTCATGAACCGCACGCCCGACTACAACGCGTCGTTCATGGCCGGCCTCGCGGTCACCCACGACTTCTACGAACCCTTCGGCGACAACGCCCGTGCCTGGTACGAGAAGTACGCTCGCCAGGGTCTCTCGATCAGCCACGCGATCGTCAACCCGCCCGCCGACCGCACCAAGTCCTCGCACGAGATCCGCGACGTCCACCTGAAGGTCGTCGAGGAGCGCGTGGACGGCATCGTCGTCGAGGGGGCCAAGCTCATGGCCACCGCCTCGGCTCTGGCCAACGTCGCCTTCGTCGGCCAGAGCCACCTGTCCGACCCGGACGCCGGCAAGGCCGACGACATGGCGCTGGCCTTCATGGCCCCGCTGAACACCCCCGGCATGAAGGTCGTCTGCCGCACCTCCTACGAGTCCAAGGCCACCAGCCCGTTCGACAACCCGCTCTCCAGCCGGTTCGACGAGAACGACGCGGTCCTGGTCTTCGACAAGGTGTTCATCCCGTGGGAGAGCGTCCTGATCCACCGGGACACCGAGAAGATCCACCAGTGCTTCCCGCGCTCCGGCCTGCTCTCCCGCGGCTTCTTCCAGGGCGCGATCCGCAGGTCGGTCAAGCTCCAGTTCATGGCGGGCATCCTCGACCGGGGCACGCGCATCTACGGCACGGACGGCTTCCGCGACGTCCAGGCCGGCCTCGGCGAGCTGCTCGCCTGGCGCCACCAGACCTGGGCCGTCACCAGTGCCATGGCCCTGGACCCGGAGTACGGCCCGGGCGGCACGGTCCTGCCGCGCATGGACTACGCGGCCGGCTACCGGGCGCTCGCCCCGCTCAGCTGGGAGCGCACGCACCGCTTCTTCGAGGAGCACCTCGCGGGCGCGCTGCTGATGACCCCCTCCAGCGGCAAGGACCTGCAGAACCCGGAGCTGCGCCCGCTGCTCGACCGCTACTACCGCGGCACGGGCGCCACCGCCGAGGAGCGGACCAAGCTGTTCAAGCTGGCCTGGGACGCGATCGGCACCGAGTTCGGCGCCCGCCACGAGCTGTACGACCTCAATTCCGCCGACCGCCCCGACCAGGTGCGTCTCGACACCCTGAACTGGTCCCGCGACGCCGGTCTGCTCGACACCTACGGCGACCTCGTCCAGAAGGCCATGGACGACTACGACCTCGACGGCTGGACCCGCGGCCGCTGGGCCCAAGAGAACTGACCAGTCAGCCCGCGTACGGACGCGTGCCATCGGCCCAGACGCCGAGCGCACCCGTCCGCGCCCAGCAGAGAGGCCCGGCATGAACCACGACCTGCGCGATGTGATGCGCTCCTTCGCCACCGGGGTCTGCATCGTCAGCACGTACACCGAGAGAGACGGCGTACGCACTCACAACGCGATCACCGTCAACTCACTCACCTCCGTCTCACTGGAACCGCCGCTGGTTTCCCTGAGCTTCCGTCACGACTCGGAGTTCTTCGCGGAGCTGATGCGCACCGGCGTCGTCGGGATCTCGATCCTCGGCGCCGAGGGCGAGTCCACCGCCCGCGCGTTCGCACGCCGGCGGCCCGAGCGCGACCGGGCGCTGTCCGAGGTGGCCGGAGTACCGGGCGAGGCCACCGGGACGCTGCTGTTCGACGCGGCGGCTTGGATGGAGTGCAGCCTCCGCGACCACGTGGTGGCGGGTGACCACGTCATGGTTATCGGCGAAGTCCTCGCCATGGGGGCCCGTGAGGCCCAGACCCCCCTGATCTTCCTTCAGGGCGGATTCCACAGATTCGAACTGGAACAGGTGTGACGTGCGGGCGAAGAAGCCGCCGAGCCGCCGGGGCCGGCTCGATGCGTGACCGTAAGAACTCCGCCGCCTGAGCCGGAGTGCCCCACCCATTGGCCGACCGGCTTCACCTCCTCCGCACCGGGGGTGGGCCGGCGGCTTCCACCGAATCCCCGGAGTAGGCGAGGAGGGCCCCGTGACAACGGAAAGCAAGGCCGGCGCACGACGACCCAGCGCCTTCCACGAATTGATAGGTGACTGACACATGTCCCGTGGATTCTCGATCGGTATCGTCGGAGGAGGCGCGGCTGCAGTCTGCTTGATCGACGCGTTGTCCCGAACAGATAGTGAACCAGGCAGCCTCACGGTCTTCGAACCGTCACCGCACCTGTGGCGCGGCCGCGCATACCAGGTGGACACCGAGACCCTCAAGGTCAACGCGACACCCGACGACATGTCCGTGCGCGCAGGCGACCTCCAGCATTTCGAGAACTGGCTGGATACGAGGGACAAGGTCGCCGGCGTCCGCACCGGAGTCGACCGGTGGTCCGGGAGCCGCTTCGCGCCCCGCACGGTCTACGGCGAGTACCTGGAGCAGACGGCGTACGCCGCGCTCGGCGAACTGCGCCGCCAGGGCTGGCGCGTCGACCTCGTCGGCGAGGGCGTCACCTCCGCCAGCCGGGCCGCCAACCGGGTGCTGCTGCGCACCGGCAGCGGCCGCGCCCGCGCCTTCGACTACGCCATCCTGTGCGTCGGAGGCGACAGTCCCAAGGACGTCTACGGACTGTCCGGCACCGAGGGCTTCGTCGGGGACCCGTACCCGATCGTCAGCAAGCTGGCGGACGTCGGCGAGAACGACCACGTCGCCGTCATCGGCAGCGGCCTGACCGCCATCGACATCATCCTGTCCCTGGCCGCCCAGGGCCACCAGGGCCGCATCAGCCTGATGTCCCGCCGTGGCGTCCTGCCCGGTGTGCGGCAGAAGGCGGTCCCCTTCGAGCTGCGCCACTTCACCCCGCACCGGATGGAGACGCTGGCCGCGACCCACCCCGAGGTCACCCTCGAGGACATCGCCACCGTCATGCGGGCCGAGTTCCGCGACATCGGTGCCGACCTCGACGCGACCGTCGAGGAGATCATCCGGGTCGACCTGGAGAACCCGGTCGACCGGCTGCGCCGGCAGATCGAAGAGGTGGACTCCCCTCACATGGGCCTGCGCATCCTCCAGCGCGCCGTCCCCGAGACCGGGCCCGACGTCTGGCCGATGCTGCGCGAACAGGACAAGGTCCAGCTTCTGCGCGCCCATTACCGCACGATCATGAGCCTGTGCTGCCCCATGCCGCCGGGCAGCGCCGGAGTCCTCCTCGAGCTCGTCGAGGCGGGCAAACTCGACATCGTCTCCGGTCTGCAGAACATCACCCCGAACCCCGAGGCGGGGTTCGACGTCGTCACCGCCGAGGGCCACAACTTCACGGCCGACCGTGTCGTCAGTGCCGTGAACGCCTCCGAGGGGCGCATCCCCACCAGCGCCGCGCCCCTGGTCACCTCGCTCATGCGCAGCCGCGTCGCCAGCCGGCACCCCCACGGCGGCCTGCACATAGCCCGTCCGACCAGCCAGCTGACGACCAACGGCAGATCCGACCCGCGCCTGTACGGGCTCGGCAACATCGCCGCGGGTTCGCTCTTCTTCACCTTCGGCATCCCCTCGCTGGTCGACCGCAGCCAGGACATCGTCGGCGCGATCCTGCAGCACGCCGAGACCGTCACGGCCGCGAGCCGGGAGAACGAGGAAGTCCTGCTCACGGTCTAGCCCCGCGCACGGCCTGGCCCCGCTCAGGGCCTGGCTCCGCGCACGGCCTGGTCCCGCTCAGGGCCTGGCCGCCGCACGCACCCGTATCCGTACCACTACCGGAGAACGATCCGGAGATGAGGACCCCGAGCATGAGCGTCACCGAGACCGATCGGCCCGCCTACCTGGCGGACACGCACACCGGCCTGCCGATCCCCGGCGAGCCGGTCTTCACCACCCACGAGGAGACGCGCCGCCACCGCAAGCAGCGGCTCGCCGCCGCCCTGCGGCTGTTCGGCAAGTACGGCTTCGGTGAGGGCATCTCGGGCCACATCTCGGTCCGCGACCCGGAGCACGAGGACCGCTTCTGGGTGAACCCCTTCGGCGTCTCCTTCAACCTGGTCCGTGTCGCCGACCTCATCTGCGTCGACTCCGCCGGCAACGTCGTGGAGGGCAAGCACCGGGTCAACCCCAGTGCCTTCGTCATCCACTCGGCCATCCACGAGATGCAGCCGGGCGCCACGGCGGCCGCCCACGGCCACACCGCGCACTCCCGCGCGCTGGGCGCCCTGGGCCGGCTGCTGGACCCCATCGACCAGGAGTCCGCCGCCTTCTACAACCGCCAGGTCCTCTACGAGGAGTACGAGGGCCCCTCGGTCTCCGCCGAACTCGGCCGCGACATCGCGGAGAAGCTCGGCGACAACCGCGCGATCCTCCTGCGCCACCACGGCCTGATAACCGTCGGCGGATCGCTCGATGAGGCCGTGCACTGGTTCTTCACCTATGACAGCTGCGCCCAGGTGCAGCTGCTCGCCCGGGCGGCGGGCACGCCCAAGAGCTTCACCCACGAGCAGGCCGTGGCCGCGGGGGACGGGTTCGGCAACGAGCAGCTGGGCTGGTTCAGCTTCCAGCTGCTCTGGGACGAGATCGTCCGCGAGCAGCCCGACTTCCTGGAAGAGGACTAGCCCGCACTCGTCTCGCGTCCGGCGACACCGCGCGAGAAGCACCCAGGAAGAGGCACGCCATGAACATCCTTCTTTTCGGCGCGAGCGGACACATCGGCAGGGCCATCGCCGGTGAGCTGCTCTCCCGCGGGCACTCCGTCACCGGCGCCACCCGCACCGGTGCGATCGCGGGCAAGAGCCACGAGGACCTGACCGTCGTCGCCGGTGACGCCACCAGCGCCGACACCGTGGCCGAACTGTCCGCACGGGGCTACGACGCGGTGGCCTCGGCCGTCGGTCCCAAGCTGGGCTTCGACGACGACCACAAGATCATCGTCGGTGCGGCCAACGCGCTCATCGAGGGCCTGACCCGCAGCGGCGTACGCCGTGTCGTGGTCCTCGGCGGCGCCGGCAGCCTGGAGGTGTCCCCGGGCGTCAAGGTCATCGACGACCCGGACTTCCCGGCCGTCTGGAAGCAGAACGCGCTCGCCCAGAGCGAAGCCCTGGACCTCTACCGCCAGGCCGACACCCTGGACTGGACGTTCGTCTCCCCGGCCGCCCGGATCGAGCCCGGTGAGCGCACCGGAACCTACCGGGTCGGCGGTGACCAGCTCGTGGTGGACGCCGAAGGCCACAGCCGCATCAGCATCGCGGACTACGCGGTCGCCTTCGCGGACGTACTGGAGCGCGGTGACGCGATCCGGTCCCGCATCACCGTCGCCTACTGATTCCGCGTTCCCCGGAGGGGATCCGACCATGGCTTCACCCGCGACACCGAAGGGCGCAGGGCTCGTCCGGTACGTCATCATCCTGGGCGCACTCACCGCTCTCGGCCCGCTGGCCAACGACGCCTACATGCCGGGCCTTCCGCAGATCGCCGAGGACCTGAACACGAGCGCCTCGGCGGCTCAGCTCAGCCTCACCGCCTGTCTGCTCGGCCTGGGCATCGGCCAGCTCATCGCCGGACCCGTCAGTGACGCGCTCGGCCGCCGCCGTCCGCTCATCGCCGGTCTGGCGCTGTTCGCCGTCACCGCGCTGCTGTGCGCCTTCGCGTCCGACATCTGGACGCTGGTCGGGCTGCGCGCCCTCCAGGGCCTCGGCGGCGCCACCGGCATCGTCATCGCCTCCGCGGTCGTGCGCGACCGGCACACCGGTCCCGCCGCGGCCCGGTTCTTCGCGATGCTGATGCTCATCACCGGCATCGCGCCGATCCTGGCCCCCGTCCTCGGCGGCCAGCTGATGCTCGTCACCTCGTGGAAGGGCATCTTCATCGCCCTCGCCATCATCGGCGCCCTGATGCTCTTCGGCGTCGCCGGCGCACTGCCGGAGACGCACCCCGCCGAACGGCGCGTGAGCGGCGGCCTCAAGGCCACCGGCCCGATCTTCCGCCGGCTGCTCGGCGACCGGGTGTTCGTCGGCTACAACCTGGCCTGCGGCTTCGCCTTCGCCGCGATGTTCGCGTACATCTCCGGCTCGACCTTCGTGCTCCAGTCCATCCACGGGATGTCCCCGCAGGGCTACAGCGTCGTCTTCGGCGTCAACGCCCTCGGCCTGGTCATCGCCGCGCAGGTCAGCGGCCGCATCGTGCACCGGACCGGCCCGCGGGCCCTGCTCGCGGCCGGTCTGCTCGTCTCCGCGGTCGGCGGCCTCGCGCTGCTCGCCGTCGTCCTCGCGGACGCCGGCCCGGCCCCGCTGCTCGTCGCGCTGTTCCTGGTCGTCTCCAGTGTCGGGCTCGTCCTGCCGAACTCCTTCGCGCTGGCCCTGCAGGACCACGGCGACGTGGCCGGCTCGGCCGCCGCGCTGCTGGGCCTGTCCCAGCATCTGATCGGTGCGGCCGTGGTCCCGCTCGTCGGCCTCGCCGGCGAGGACAGCGCGGTTCCGATGGGCATCGTCATCGCCGTCCTCGGCATCGGCGGTCTGCTCTCCTTCAGCCTCACCACGGGCCCCCGGGCCGCCGGTGCGGAGACCGGCGCCCGGGCGCCCGCGGCCGCCGAGGTGCGCGAGCCGGTCTAGCCCGGCAAGACGGGCTCCAGCAACGGCAGCGCCTGCCCAGGGAGCGCACGGCCGGCCGTACGGTCTTCCGCCACCCCGGTCCGGCACTCCGCTCGGCGGCAGGCCCACACCTCTTCCCTTTCCGAACGAAACCGATCGAGGTCCCAGCCACCATGACCCTCGCCACGCACACCACGGCCGTCGACTCCTGGCGGCTGCTGCCCGCCGCGCAGCAGCCGTCCTACCCCGACCCGGTCGCCCTGCGCTCCGCGCTCGACGACCTCGCCTCCTACCCGCCCCTGGTCTTCGCCGGCGAATGCGACCGCCTGCGCGACCGCATCGCCGACGTCGCCCGGGGCGAGGCCTTCGTCCTCCAGGGCGGGGACTGCGCCGAGAGCTTCGACGCCGTCAGCTCCGACCAGGTCCGCGACAAGGTCCGCACCCTGCTCCAGATGGCCGCCGTCCTCACCTACGCGAGCTCCGTGCCCGTGGTGAAGATCGGCCGGATCGCCGGCCAGTACTCCAAGCCCCGCTCCAACCCCACCGAGATCCGTGACGGCGTGGAACTGCCCGTCTACCGCGGCGACTCCGTCAACGGCCTCGCCTTCACCCCCGAGTCCCGCACCCCGGACCCCGAGCGGCTCAAGCGGATGTACCACTCCTCCGCCGCCACCCTGAACCTCGTACGGGCCTTCACCACCGGCGGCTACGCCGACCTGCGCCAGGTCCACGAGTGGAACCGCGACTTCGTCGCCGCCTCCCCGGTCGGCGAGCGCTACGAGCGCCTCGCCGGGGACATCGACGACGCCCTCACCTTCCTCTCCGCCTGCGGCGCCGACCCGGCCGCCGTCCACTCCTCCGAGATCTTCGCCAGCCACGAGGCACTTCTCCTGGACTACGAGGCCGCGCTCACCCGCGTCGACGCCCGGACCGGGAAGCTGTACGACGTCTCCGGCCACATGGTCTGGATCGGTGAGCGCACTCGTCAACTGGACGGTGCCCACGTGGAGTTCGCCTCCACGGTACGCAACCCCATCGGCGTCAAGCTCGGCCCCACGACCTCCGCCGACGAGGCCATGCGCCTCATCGACAAGCTGGACCCGGAGCGCGAGCCCGGTCGCCTCACCTTCATCACCCGGATGGGCGCCCGCAACGTCCGCGAGATCCTCCCGGAGCTCATCGGCAAGGTCACCGCCGAGGGCGCGCGCCCGGCGTGGATCTGCGACCCGATGCACGGCAACACCTTCGAGGCGCCCAGCGGCCACAAGACCCGCCACTTCGACGACGTGCTCGACGAGGTCACCGGCTTCTTCGAGGTCCACCGCGCGCTCGGCACCCACCCCGGCGGCATCCACGTCGAGTTGACCGGCGACGACGTCACCGAGTGCGTGGGCGGCGGCGCCGAGGTCCGCCTCGCCGACCTCGGGCAGCGCTACGAGTCCGCGTGCGACCCCCGCCTGAACCGCAAGCAGTCCCTCGACCTGGCCTTCCGGGTCGCCGAGCTGTACCGGGACCGCACGGCACAGGGTGCCGCCCGCCGCGAAGCAGTACGCGCCGCCTGACCCCGAGCGACCGATCGACGTACCGTCCTCAGCAAAGGGAGAAGACCATGTCCGTGCGTGCCCTGCGCGGTGCCATCCAGTTGGAAGTCGACGAGCGGGTCCACCTGCTGGACGGGGTCCGGACGCTGTTCCAGGAGATGCTCGCAGTCAACGGGCTCGACCAGGACGACCTCGTCAGCGTGCTCTTCACGGCGACCCCGGATCTGGTCAGCGAGTTCCCGGCGGTGGCCGCCCGCGAACTGGGTGTGACCGACGTGCCGCTGATGTGCGCACAGGAACTGGACATCGCCGGGTCCCTGCCCCGCGTGGTCCGCATCCTCGCGTACGCCGAGACGGAGCTGTCCAAGCCCGAGGTCAAGCACATCTACCTGGGCGGCGCGGCCGCCCTGCGCAGAGACCTCTCCGTGGCAGGGGAGTCGAGGTGATCCGCTCCGCCGCAGTGGTGGGGACGGGGCTCATCGGAACCTCCATCGCGCTGGCCCTCTCCCGCCGCGGGGTGGCCGTCCACCTGATCGACGAGAACGAGTCGGCCGCCCGCACCGCCGCCTCACTGGGCGCCGGTACCGTCGGCCCCCCGAGGAACACGGTCGACCTGGCCGTGCTGGCCGTTCCGCCGGCCCAGGTCGGCGCGGTGCTCGCCGCCCAGCAGAAGCGCGGTCTGGCCCGCTCGTACACCGACGTCGCCAGCGTCAAGGCCGGGCCGGAGATCGGGGTGCTCGCCGCCGGCGCCGACCCCGTCACCTTCATCGGCGGACACCCCATGGCCGGCCGGGAGCGCTCCGGCCCGCTCGCCGCCTGCGCCACCCTCTTCGAGGGCCGCTCCTGGGTCCTGACGCCCACGGCCGACACCGGCCGCGAGGCGCTCAACATGGCGCTCATGATGGTCTCCCTGTGCGGGGCGGTGCCCGTCGTGATGGACAGCGAGGTGCACGACCGGGCCGTGGCCCGGGTCTCGCACACCCCGCACGTCGTCGCCTCGCTGATGGCTGCGCGCCTCCAGCACCTCCCGGAGGACGCCTGCCGCCTCGCCGGCCAGGGGCTGCGCGACGTGACCCGGATCGCCGGGGGAGACCCCCGGTTGTGGAGCGACATCCTGGAGTCGAACGCCACCGCGGTCGCCGACGTGCTGACCGAACTCGCCGAGGACCTCCAGGTCACCGTGGCCGCCCTGCGGGGCCTCGCCACCGACGACGCCGACGAGCGCGCCCAGGGCACCACGTTCCTGGCCGACCTGCTCGGCCGCGGCATCATCGGCCGCGACCGCATCCCCGGCAAGCACGGGCACCCGGTGCCCGCGTGCGCCCCGGTCCGCGTCCTGATCGGGGACCAGCCCGGTGAACTCGCCCGGCTCCTGGCGAGCGCCGCCGAACTCGACGTCAACATCGAGGACATGACCATCGACCACTCGCCCGGCGACGAGAGCGGCCTGGTCGAGCTGATGGTCGCCCGCGGCACCGCCTCGAACATGGCCCAGCGCCTGATGAGCGCCGGCTGGCGGGTCCAGCGCATGGGTCCGATCGAGACCCCACCGGTACCCGCCGGCGTCTGACCGCGCCGGGATCCGAACCGCCGACCGCCTACTGCGCTCCAACCACGCCCCACGCCCCACGCCCCACGACAGAGGATCACCCTTGAGTACTTTGCGATGGCTCACCGCGGGCGAATCGCACGGCCCCGCCCTCACCGCCGTCCTCGAAGGCCTGCCCGCCGGGGTGGAGATCTCCACCAAGGCGGTCGCCGACTCCCTCGCCCGACGCCGCCTCGGCCACGGCAGGGGTGCCCGGATGGCCTTCGAGCGGGACGAGGTGACCTTCCTCGGCGGCGTCCGCCACGGCCTCACCCAGGGCGGACCGGTGTCGATCCAGGTCGGCAACACCGAGTGGCCCAAGTGGCAAACGGTGATGGCCGCCGACGGCGTGGACCCGGAGGTGCTGGCCGGCCGGGCGCGCAACGCCCCGCTCTCGCGCCCCCGCCCCGGCCACGCCGACCTCGCCGGGATGCAGAAGTACGGCTTCGACGACGCCCGGCCCGTACTGGAGCGGGCCAGCGCCCGCGAGACCGCCGCCCGCGTCGCCGTCGGGGAGGTCGCCCGGGCGTTCCTGGCACAGGCGTACGGGATCACCATCGTCAGCCACGTCGTCTCCCTCGGTGGCGCCGCCGCCCCCGAGGGCGTGGTGCCCGGGCCGGATGACACCGACCGCGTCGACGCCGACCCGGTGCGCTGCCTGGACCCGGAGGCCTCCGCCGCGATGGTCGCCGAGGTCGACCGGGCCCACGAGAACGGAGACACCCTCGGCGGAGTCGTCGAGGTGCTCGCGTACGGACTTCCGCCGGGCCTGGGCAGCTACGTCCACGGGGACCGGCGCATCGACTCCCGGCTCGCGGCCGCTCTCATGGGCATCCAGGCCATCAAGGGCGTCGAGTTCGGCGACGGCTTCGGCCTCGCCAAGGTCCCCGGCTCCCTCGCCCACGACGAGATCGAGCGGGACGGGGACGGCGCCGTCCGCCGCCGCACCGCCCGCTCCGGCGGGGTCGAGGGCGGCATGACCACGGGCGAACCGCTGCGGGTGCGCGCCGCGATGAAGCCCATCGCCACCGTGCCGCGCGCCCTGGCCACCATCGACGTCGCCACCGGCGAGCCGGCCGTAGCCCACCACCAGCGCTCCGACGTCTGCGCGGTGCCCGCCGCGGCGGTCGTCGCCGAGGCGATGACGGCGCTGGTCCTCGCGCACGCCGCGCTGGAGAAGTTCGGCGGGGACTCCCTCGCGGAGACCGCCCGCAACCACCGGGGCTACCTCGAGAACCTGGCCGTCCGATGAGTTCCCCGATCCTGACGAGCGGGTGCACCCGGATCCGGATCGGCGGCGACAGGCCGTACGAGGCCGTCGTGGGCCACGGGCTGACCCGGGAGGCGGGCGAGACCGGCCGCGTGCTGGGCGCGGAACCGCTGCGGGTGGCCGTGGTGCACTCCCGCGCCCTGCTGGCCACAGCCCGCCGGATCGCCCGGGAGCTCACCGACGAGGGCCGCATCGTGGTCTCCCTCGAAGTGCCCGAGGGCGAAGCCGCCAAGGACATGACCGTCGTGGTGGGCCTGTGGCGGGCCCTCGCCGATGCCGGGTTCACCCGCTCCGACGCCGTCGTGGCCGTCGGCGGCGGCGCCACCACCGACCTCGCCGGGTTCGCCGCCGCCGGCTGGCTGCGCGGCGTTCGCCTCGTCCTGGTGCCGACCACCCTGCTCGGCATGGTCGACGCCGCCATCGGCGGGAAGACCGCCGTCAACCTGCCCCAGGGCAAGAACCTCGTCGGCGCCTTCCACCCGCCCGCCGGAGTGCTGTGCGACCTGGACCTGTTGGACACCCTGCCGCCCGCCGACTACGTCAGCGGCCTCGCCGAGGTCATCAAGGCCGGGTTCATCGCCGACCCGGAGATCCTGCGCCTGGTCGAGGACGACCCCGCCGGGGCCGTCCACACCCGGGAGCTCGTCGAGCGCGCCATCCGCGTCAAGGCGGAGGTGGTGACCGAGGACTTCCGGGAAGACGGCCGCCGCGAGCACCTCAACTACGGCCACACCCTGGGCCACGCCATCGAGCGGGTCGCCGGCTACCGCGTCCGGCACGGCGAGGCGGTGGCCGCCGGCATGGTCTTCGCCGCCGAACTCGCCCGGCTCGACGGCCGGCTGTCCGCCGCCGACACCCAGCGCCACCGCACCCTGCTCGCCGCAGCCGGCCTGCCCACCACCCACGGCGGAGCCTGGGCCCCGCTGCGCGACGCGATGGGCATCGACAAGAAGACCAGGGGCAACCGGCTGCGGTTCGTCGTGCTCGACGCCATCGGCCGTCCCGCCCTGTTCACCGCCCCGGACGAGGACCTGCTCCGGGCCGCCTACGAACGGCTCGCCCGGTGAACCGGCCCGGAGTCCGCTACGCCCGCGCCCGCGCGATCCGCCGCGCCCACGCCGAAGTGGACACGGACGCCCGGGTGCCCCTTCCCTCCCCGCCGCCCGTCGCGGCACGTGCCCGGTCGGGGTTCCCGGCCCGTTCCGGGAACGCCGTCGCGGTCCCGGTCCTGCTGGGCGCCGCGATCCCCGCCCGGGCCGGAGCACCCTTGCGCGCCTGGGTGCCCGGACCGGCCAGAGCACTCGTACTCGCCGAATCCCCCGAACAGGAAGGCCCGTCATGACCGTCGCCAGCGCCCCGCAGGGCACCGCGCCCGCCCTGCTCTGGGGGGACGCCGACCGCCGGGCCGTCGAGGTCGCCCGCGCCCTGACCGTGGACGCGGTCGAAGCGGCCGGACACGGACACCCCGGTACCGCCATGAGCCTCGCGCCGGCCGCCTACCTGCTCTTCCAGCGGCTGCTGCGGCACGACCCCCAGGACCCGCGCTGGGCCGGCCGCGACCGGTTCGTGCTCTCCTGCGGCCACGCCAGCCTGACCCTCTACACCCAGCTCTACCTGTCGGGGTACGGGCTCACCCTCGACGACCTCAAGGGCCTGCGCACCGAGGGCAGTCTGACCCCCGCGCACCCCGAGTACGGGCACACCCCGGGCGTCGAGACCACCACCGGCCCCCTCGGCCAGGGCCTCGCCAACGCGGTGGGCATGGCCATGGCCGCCCGCCGCGAGCGCGGCCTCTTCGACCCGGAGGCCGCCCCCGGCACCTCCCCCTTCGACCACACCGTCTGGGCCATCGCCTCCGAGGGCGACCTCGAGGAGGGCGTCGCGCACGAGGCCAGCTCGCTCGCCGGCCACCAGCGCCTCGGCAACCTCGTCGTCCTCTACGACGAGAACCGCATCTCCATCGAGGACGACCGGCAGATCGCGCACTCCGAGGACACCCTCGCCCGCTACCGGGCGTACGGCTGGCACGTGGAGGAAGTCGACTGGACCGCTGGCGGGGAGGACCGCGGGTACGTCGAAGACACAGAGGCCCTGCACCGGGCGCTCACCACCGCCCGGGAGACCACCGACCGGCCCTCCCTCGTATCGCTGCGCACGATCATCGGCTGGCCCGCGCCGAAGAAGCGCAACACCGGCGGCATCCACGGATCCGCCCTCGGCGCCGAGGAGGCCGCCGCCGCCAAGGCCGCGATGGGCCTCGACCCCTCGCTCTCCTTCCAGGTCCCCGCCGAGGTCCTGGCCCACGCCCGCCGGGTCGCCGACCGCGGCGCCGAAGCCCACCGCCAGTGGGACAAGACCCTCGCCGACTGGCGCGCCCTGAACCCCGAGCGCGCCGAGCTCTTCGACCGCCTCTCCGAGCGCCGGCTGCCCGAGGGCTGGCAGGAGAACCTGCCGGTCTTCCCCGCGGGCGGCCAGATCGCCACCCGCAAGGCCTCCGGCGAGGTGCTGAACGCGCTCGCCTCCGTACTGCCCGAACTGTGGGGCGGCTCCGCCGACCTCGCCGAGTCCAACCTCACCACCATGAAGGGCGAACCCTCCTTCATCCCCGAGGAGCTGGCCACCGAGGCCTACTCCGGCCACCGGTACGGGCGCACCCTGCACTTCGGCATCCGCGAGCACGCCATGGGCGCCATCCTCAACGGCATCGCCCTGCACGGCGGGACCCGCCCCTACGGCGGCACCTTCCTCGTCTTCTCCGATTACATGCGCCCCGCCGTCCGCCTCGCGGCCATGATGAAGCTGCCCGTCACCTACGTCTGGACCCACGACTCCATCGGGCTCGGCGAGGACGGTCCCACCCACCAGCCGATCGAGCACCTCTGGTCGCTGCGTGCCATCCCCGGCCTGGACGTGGTCCGGCCCGCCGACGCCAACGAGACCGTCGTCGCCTGGCGCACCATCCTGGAGAACGACGACCGCCCGGCGGGCCTGTGCCTGTCCCGGCAGAACCTGCCCGTGCTGGAGCGCACCGAGGAGAGCGGGCTGTCCCCCGCCGAGGGCGCCGCGCGCGGCGGGTACGTGCTGGCCGAAGCCGACGGAGGCCGCCCCGAGGCCATCCTCATCGCCACCGGCAGCGAGGTGCCCATCGCACTCGACGCCCGCCGCATCCTGCAGGACGGGGGCCTCGCCACCCGCGTCGTGTCCATGCCCTGCCTGGAGTGGTTCCAGGCGCAGGAGGAGGCCTACCGCGAGGAGGTGCTCCCCGCCGAGGTGGCCGCCCGGGTCTCCGTCGAGGCGGGCTCCAGCCTCGGCTGGTACGCCCTGGTCGGCGCGGCCGGCACCTCGCTGGGCATCGACTCCTTCGGCGCCTCCGCCCCGTACCAGTCCCTGTACGAACTCCACGGCCTGACGGCGCCGAAGGTCGCCGCGGCCGCCCGCGCGAGCTTCGAGCGCGCCCAGCGCAGGAGCGCGGGCCGATGAGCGCCGCCACCGTGCTGGAGGCCCACATCCCGGGCTCCAAGAGCATCACCAACCGGGCGCTGCTCCTGGCGGCCGCCGCCCCCGGGCGCAGCCGCCTGCGCGCGCCGCTGGTCAGCGACGACACCCTCGCCTTCCGGGCCGCGCTGACGGACCTGGGTACCGGCGTGCGCGATGTCGGGGACAACGGCTACGGGTACGGAGACGGCTCCGGCTACGGTGACGGCTCGGGTGAGGTCTGGGAGGTGACCGGGCGCGGGACCGGACCGGTTGGTCCCGGCCGGGTGTGGTGCGCCGATGCCGGCACCGCGGCGCGCTTCCTGCCGCCCTTCGCGGCCACCGGGCGCGGGGAGATCGCCTTCGACGGCTCCGACCAGTTGAGGGCCCGCCCACTGCGGCCGCTGCTGGAGGCGCTGACCGGGCTCGGGGCGAAGGTCAGCGGTACGGGCCTGCCCTTCACCCTGACCGCGAACGGCCTCGCCGGCGGCCGGATCGAGCTGGACTCCGGGCTCAGCAGCCAGTACCTCTCCGGCCTGCTGATGGCCGCCCCGCTGATGGGCGGTCCGCTCACGGTGGACGTACCGCGCCTGGTCAGCCGCCCGTACGTGGACATGACCCTGGCCCTGATGCGGCACTTCGGCGCGCGCGTGGAGGAGCGGGGCGGCGCGATCACCGTGCACCCGGGCGGGTACGCGCCGGCCGACCTGCAGATCGAACCGGACGCCTCGACCGCCTCGTACTTCTTCGCGGCGGCTGCCGTCACCGGCCGCACCGTACGCGTCCAGGGCCTGGGCACCGGCGGCCTGCAGGGCGACACGGCGTTCGTGGACGTGCTGCGGCTCGCCGGGGCGGAGGTGACGAGGACCGACGACTGGACCGAGGTCACGGGCACGGGCCCGCTGCGCGGAGGTTTCACGGTCGACATGGGCGATATCTCGGACACCTTCATGACGATGGCCGCCATCGTCCCGCTCGCCGACGCGCCCGTCACCATCACGGGCATCGCCCACGCCCGCCTGAAGGAGTCCGACCGCATCGCCGCCGTCGCCGGCAACCTGCGCGCACTCGGCATCCGTGTGGAGGAAGGCCCGGACCGCATCACGGTCCACCCGGGCGTCCCCGCCCCGGCCACGATCGACTGCCACCGCGACCACCGCATCGCGATGTCCTTCTCGGTACTCGCCCTGCGCGCCGCCGGCATCACCCTGGACGACCCGTCCTGCGTGGCGAAGACCTTCCCGGGCTTCCACGGGGAGCTGAGCCGCCTCTTCGGCTGACCCCCACGGACAGCGTCTCTCCACAGGCCACCGCACCGAAGCAGGTCCTCGCCACGGGCGAGGACCTGCTTCGGCGTGGTGGCCGTCCTGCTGGGGCGCCCGTCACCATGAGGCCCAATGGACAGGCCCTCAGGACCCGGTCGGGTCCTGAGGGCCGCGGATGTCGTGCGGGGAGCCTCGGTCAGCGCTGCGGCGAGCCCGTCTTCCGGTTTCGTGCCGAGGAGCGCAGCGCCGAGACCAGGGTGAGCACCATGGTCAGGGCGGAGATGGCGGTGACCACGTAGAGGCCCTGGTGGAAGCTGCCCAGGGTCTCGGCCCCGCCCTCGGGCGTACCGTCGGCCGCCATCGTGGCGGTCACGATCGCCAGGACGACTGCCGCACCGACCTGGTAGCCCGTCTGCAGCACACCGGCGGCCAGGCCCTGCTCCGAGTCGTCCACGCCGGTGGTCGCCTGGACGTTGGCAGCGGGGAAGGAGAAGGGGAAGGCGATACCGATGAGCACGATGCTGGGCAGGATCACCCAGACGTAGGAGGACGTGCTGTCGATCCGGAGGAAGAGCAGGTACGAGGCGGTGTAGGCGACGAACCCGGCGAAGATCATCCACTGGACGCCGAACCGCGAGATCAGCTTGCCGGCCCGCGGGGCGATCGTGGCGATGAGCAGACCGATGGGCAGGAAGGCCAGCGCCATCTGCATCGGCGACCAGTCGCGCAGGGACTGGAGGTAGAGACCGCCGATGAACTGGAAGCTCATGTACGTGCCGAGGATCGCCGCGGCGACCAGGCTGGCGCCGACCAGCGCGCGATTGCGCAGCAGGCCGAGGCGCAGCAGGGGCTGGGCCGCCCGGCGTTCGATGGCGACGAAGGCTGCGAGGAGGACCGCGGTGGCGGCGAACATCCCCAGCGTCTGCGCCGAGAGCCAGCCCACGTTGGGGGCCTCGACGATGCTGTAGACGAGGATCAGCATCGCGGCGGTGACGGTGAAGGCGCCGGCGACGTCGAACTTGCCCTCGGCCCGGTCGGTCTTGACGTCCCGGGGCACCAGCGCCACGGCGCCGACGAAGGTGAAGACCGCCACGACGACGGGGAGCAGGAAGGTCCAGCGCCAGTTGATCTCGGTGAGCGCGCCACCGACGATGACGCCGGTGGAGTAGCCGACCGCGCCGCAGGCGGTGTAGATGCCGACCGCGCGGTTGCGCTGGGGGCCCGCCGGGAAGCTGGTGATGATGATGGACAGGCTGGCCGGGGCGGTGAAGGCGGCGCCGACACCCATGACGAACCGGGCGATGATCACCACCAGCCCGTCATCGGTGAGCCCGCCGACCATCGATCCGGCGGCGAAGATGGCGACACCCCACAGGAACATGCGGCGCCGGCCCAGTAGATCCGCCATGCGTCCGCTGAGCAGCAGGAAGCCGCCGAATCCGAGGACGTAGGCGCTGACGACCCACTGCACGGCCGCCGTGGTCATGCCCAGGTCGGCCTGGATGGGCGGGACGGCGACCCCGACCATGATGTTGTCTAGGGCGTCCAGGAAGAATGCGGCACAGACACTGACGAGCAGGCCCCATTGGCGGAATCCCCAGCTGCTCTCGGTTCCGTCGGTCTTCCTTTCAGGTTCGACTGCTGTCTCGGCTGCTGTCTCGACTGCTGATTCGCTGGATGTAGGCATGCCTGTCCCAATTCACTAGTCACGTGCCGGTCAGAGCGACACGACCAAGGCGACGGCCTGCCGTCCCGGCCGGCCTCGCCGTTCCCGGTTATCCCTTGAGTCCGAGGGGGAATGGCGCCTCAGGCTTCCCCCCGAGGAGGTAGGCGCCCGCCGACTGCACGATCTGCTCCTGGGCGAGGATGTGCTGGCACATGGTGTGCAGATCGCGGAGCCACCGGCCCAGCGGCGACGTCTGGTAGATCGAACCCGTACCGACGAGGTCGGAGAGCCGGGTGACGATCGAGCGGGCCGTCTTGAAGGCGTTGACGCGGGCCAGCGCCACGGCGACCTGCTGCTCCGGGGTCGGCTCGGTGCCGGACACCAGCCGCTCCCACAGTTCGTCCAGGGAGCCGTAGACCGCGTAGCGGGCCGCGGACAGCTCCATCTCGGCCTGGCCGAGGGCGATCTGTACCCGGTAACTGTCCTTCCAGGCCAGGCCCGTGGCCCTCTCGATCCGGTTGGCCGCCAGCTCGCGTACATGGTCGATGGCCGCACGGGCGACGCCGAGCGGCACACCGGGCACGTTGGCCAGGAAGGCATCGGGGGCGGCGTAGGGGCCCGACGTGTGCGGATTCGTGAAGAAGAAGGAGCGCTCCTCCGGCACGAACAGGTCGTTGGCCTGGTAGTCCATGCTGCCGCTGCCGGCCAGACCGACGGTGTGCCACGTGTCGATCTTCTCGAAGTCTTCGCTGCGGGCCACGATCAGCCGCCAGTTCACCGGCGACCCGTCGGGCCCCGGTTCGGGCTTGCCGTCGCTGTGGACCACGCAGCCGCCGACAACCCAGTCGGCGTGCGTGATCCCACTGCCGAACGGCCAGCGGCCGTTGACGACGTAGCCGCCCGGGACCCGCTCGGCGCGCCCGGCCGGGAAGATGAGGCCGGCGGTTATCGCATCGGGGTTCTCCAGCATCTCCTTGACGACTGGCTCGTCCAGGTAGCCGGCGTAGATCCAGGTGTCCATGCCGATCATGCCGCACCAGCCGACCGCCGGGTCGCCGTAGGAGAGCGCCTCGATCACCTCGGCCTGCTGCGCGAACGTGAGCTCGGGCCCACCCCAGTCCTTCGACAGGCCTGTACGGAAGACGCCCGTCTCGCGGAGCAGCTGGGCGACGTCGTCGGGCAGGCGCCGGTTGAGCTCGATCTCCGCGGACCGTTCGCGCAGCAGCGGGGCCACTGCGCGGGCGCGCGCCAGGATGTCCTCCGCCGAGGTGGGCGCCTTCGCGCGCGTCTCGGTGGGCCTGGGAGTCTCCATGATGGTCACGTAAAAGGCCCCCTGTGCCTGTGTATTCGTCCGGTAGGGGAGCGAGACGGTCCGCTCCACCGGCATCACGGTATGTACCAGGACACCTCTGCTCTTGCCTGAACGCGCATGCGATCTGGCACGTGCGTGCACACTCTCTCCCTAACCTTCTAGCTTGTACTTAGAAGGTTAGAGTACCCATGGTCGTCCTGTCTCGCGATCGCCGAACGCCGCTGCGCCCTGCCAGGGGGTCGGCAGGGCGCAGCGGCGTTGGGGGGTTGGCGGGCGGCGGGGGGTGGGTTCCCGTCAGCGGACGACGTCGAAGACGTTCAGCTGCAGGCCGTTGGTGTAGGCCGCGTGCTCGACGAGCTTCAGCTTCTGCGCGTCCTTGTCCGTGGCGCTGAAGAGCCGCTTGCCCGCGCCGAGCAGCAGCGGGAAGACGAGCAGGTGGTAACGGTCGATCAGGCCGGCGTCGGAGAGCGCCCGGTTGAGGGCGGCGCTGCCGTGCATGATGATCGGGCCGCCCTCGGTCTCCTTGAGCGCGGCGACCTCGTCGAGGGTGCGCAGGATCGTGGTCTCGCCCCAGTTCGGCACCAGGTCGTCCTCGGCGAGGGTGGTGGAGACGACGTACTTCGGCATCAGCTTGTAGTCGGCGAAGTCCTCCATGGCGGGCCACACCGGGCTGAACGCCTCGTAGCTCGTCCGGCCCAGCAGCATCGCCGAGGCCTCCTTCTGCTCCCGGCCCTTGATCTCGAACGCCTCGGGCAGGAACTCGACGTCCTTGAAGGTCCAGCCCGAGTTCCGGTACCCGGGCTCGCCGCCGGGGGCCTCCACGACGCCGTCGAGGGAGATGAAGGCGGAGCTGATCAGGGTGCGCATCGTGGTTCCTCGGGATCTCTTGGCTGGCTACTCGGCAGGTCCGTCCGGCGCCCCCGCGGCCACTTCCGTGGCTGCTGCGGCGCGCCTTTCATGATCTAAGACTGCGGACCCCGGGGAAACTCATCGGTCCCCGCGAAAGTTCCTCGGGTTCAGACCCTCTCTGTAGCGTTCACTCCTAGTTCATTGCAACGCGGCCTGCCCTGTCGTTGCATTTAGTTTTGCGCCTTCGCAACGATTTTGCGGGTCTGACCTGCTCTGATTCTGATTTCTTGCAACGAGTTGATTGTCGAGATGTGGAAAGCAACGTAGCTTTTCCCTCAACGGAAACAACGAGTCGCAGGAGAGAATCATGCAGAAGTTCGCCACCCCCACCCCGATCTCCGCCGTTCTGGACATCCCCGTCGGCACCGTCCGCTTCATCGCCGCCGACCGCACCGACACCGTGGTCGAGGTCCGGCCCGCCGACGCCTCGAAGGGCCGCGACGTGAAGGCGGCCGAGCAGACCTCGGTCGAGTACGCCGACGGGGTCCTGCGGATCGCGGCCCCGGCGAAGAACCAGCTCCTGGGCGCCTCCGGTTCCATCGAGGTGACCGTCCAGCTGCCCGCCGGCTCCCGCGTCGAGGCGAAGGCGGCCAGCGCCGAACTCCGCGGCGTCGGACGCCTCGGAGACGTCGCCTTCGAGGGCGCGCAGGCCTCGGTCAAGCTCGACGAGGCCGCGAGCGCCCACCTGACCCTCGCGGCCGGCGACATCTCGGTCGGCCGTCTGGGCGGCTCCGCCCGGATCAGCACCCAGAAGGGCGACCTGCACATCACCGAGGCGCTGCGCGGCACGGTCGAACTGCACACCGAGTACGGCGAGATCTCGGTCGGCGCCGCCCGCGGGGTCAGCGCCACCCTCGACGCCGGCACCTCCCTCGGCCGGATCCACAACGCCCTGCACAACGCCGACGGCGCCGCCGCCGGCCTCGACATCCGCGCGACCACCGCCTACGGGGACATCACCGCCCGCAGCCTCTGACATCCGCATCCGCATCCGCATCCGGATCCGTAAAGGAGCACCCCTCATGACCAGCTGGGCCATCACGGCGAACGGGCTGCGCAAGTCCTACGGCGACAAGACCGTCCTCGACGGCATCGACCTGGCCGTCCCCGAAGGAACGGTCTTCTCCCTGCTCGGCCCGAACGGTGCGGGCAAGACCACCGCCGTGAAGATCCTCTCCACCCTCGTCTCCCCGGATCCCGCCTCCGGCGAGATCCGGGTCGGCGGCCACGACCTGGCCACCGACCCGCGGGCCGCCCGCGCGGCGATCGGGGTCACGGGTCAGTTCTCGGCGGTCGACGGTCTGATCACCGGGGAGGAGAACATGCTCCTCATGGCGGACCTGCATCACCTGTCGAGGGGTGAGGGGCGGCGGGTGGCGGCCGAGTTGTTGGAGCGGTTCGACCTGACGGAGGCGGCGAAGAAGCCCGCTTCGACGTACTCGGGCGGGATGAAGCGTCGCCTCGACATTGCGATGACGCTGGTGGGTGATCCGCGGATCATCTTCCTCGACGAGCCGACCACCGGTCTGGACCCGCGTTCCCGTCACAACATGTGGCAGATCATCCGTGGGCTGGTCTCGGGTGGTGTGACGGTCTTCCTCACCACGCAGTACTTGGAGGAGGCCGATCAGCTCGCCGATCAGATCGCGGTGTTGAACGACGGCCGGATCGCGGCCCAGGGGACCGCGGAGGAGTTGAAGCGGCGGATCCCCGGCGGGCACGTGCGGCTGCGGTTCTCCGACCCGGCCGCGTACCAGTTCGCCGCCGTCACCCTCCCCGAGGCCGCCCGCGACGACGCGTCCCTCACGCTGCGGGTCCCCGGCGACGGCAGCCAGCGCGCACTGCGCTCCCTCCTCGGCCGGCTCGACGCGGCCGGCATCGAGGCCGACGAACTCACCGTCCACACCCCCGACCTCGACGACGTGTTCTTCGCCCTGACCGGCGCCGACCCGCGTCACGGCCAGTCCGACCCGACCAGCCAGTCCACCCTGCCCAGCCAGTCCAAGGAGAACGTCCGATGAGTTCCCTCGCCCTCGCCGTCCGCGACTCGTCCACGATGCTGCGGCGCAACCTCCTGCACGCCCGGCGCTACCCGTCCCTCACGCTGAACCTGCTGCTCACGCCGATCATGCTCCTGCTGCTGTTCGTCTACATCTTCGGTGACGTGATGAGTGCGGGTATCGGCGGCGACCGCTCCGACTACATCGCCTACCTCGTGCCGGGCCTGCTGCTGATGACCATCGGCAGCACCACCATCGGCACGGCGGTGTCGGTCTCCAACGACATGAGCGAGGGCATCATCGCCCGCTTCCGGACGATGGCGATCCACCGAGGCTCGGTGCTCATCGGGCACGTCGTCGGCAGCGTGCTCCAGTCGATCGCGAGCGTCGTCCTCATGGGCGCCGTCGCCGTGGCCATCGGCTTCCGCTCCACGGACGCCACGGCCCTGGAATGGCTGGCGGCGTTCGGGCTCCTCATCCTCTTCGCCCTGGCGCTCACCTGGATCGCCGTCGGCATGGGCCTCGTCAGCCCGAACGCCGAGGCCGCCAGCAACAACGCGATGCCGCTGATCCTGCTGCCGCTGCTGTCCAGCGCCTTCGTCCCCGTCGAGGGGATGCCGGGCTGGTTCCGGCCGATCGCGGAGTACCAGCCCTTCACCCCGGCCATCGAGACCCTGCGCGGACTGCTGCTCGGTACCGAGATCGGCCACAACGGGTGGATCGCGGTCGCCTGGTGCGTGGGCCTCGCGGTGCTCGGCTACTTCTGGTCGGCCGCGAAGTTCAACAGTGACCCGAAGTAGGCGCCGTGACAGCGCGGGGCACCTTCCCGCAGACCCGTCCCGTACCGAGGCGGCGTACCCGACAACCGGTCGGAGTACGCCGCCTCGTTCGTCTGCGGTGCGATCGCCGTTCTCGTACGTCCTCGGCCGCGGACCGTGAATCCCAGGGGCCAGCCCCTGGACCCTGCCAGCGCCTGGCCGCGCTGGACCGGCCTTGGCATGGGGGGCTACTTGCCCCCCAGACCCCCTCGCCAGGCGCTCGGGCGCCCTGGACCCGCTCCCCCTCATGCCCTGCCCCGGCTCCCTGACGGTCGCCGGGGCACCCCTCGGGCGCTGGGCGCCCTCACTGGGCATGAGGGACGGGAGGAAAAGCGTGGTCCAGGACGGAGCGGGCTGAGGAGGGGGCGGCGCAGGCACCGTACGAAGGCGCGGGCCGGAGGAAGTCAGGGTGGGTCGGCTGAGGTGTGGGAAGGGGAGTCGCATGGCAGGCGCCCGTTGTCAGGGGGTCGGGCGGCGGGTGCTCCGAGGCTCAGCTCACTGAGGGATGGCGCCTGTTGATGCCGTCGGTCACGTTGCTCTTAGTAAGAGGGCGCCGCCAGCTTGAGCTTCTGACCTGCCTGTATGTCCCAGGCCATGTGTCCCCCAGGACACATTTGGTGCTTTGAAATGTAGCCCTGGCGAGCACATTTCGCGGAAAACTAAAGCACCTGTGGAGTTTCGTGTGACTCTGATCGGCCTTCGATCGCCGCAGGTCACAGAGTTGGGTGGAGCGGCGTCAGGACGCTTCACTCGAACGCCCGGGCGCGCGAATGTGTCGGTATCGCGACACGCGAAAATCAAGCAGTCGTGGATTTCCGGCACTTGGCGACGAGGGAACTTCACGCATGACGGAGTTTCGGCACCTCGGTCGAACAGGCCTCCACGCAGGGGTGAGTTCGGGTGTGCGGATGCGGCAAAAGACAAGCGTGGCTTGATTTTTTGGATAGCCTCGGACTGCCTGAGCCACGAGGAGGTCCTATGACATCTGAGCCGCCCGCCCGTCATCGGCAGCGCGGGCCCCGGCCTGTTCCCGCTCCCACGGTGGCAGGGGACGAAGCCGAGTACGGAGACATCCTGGCCGTCCTGGGCCGACAGCTCGGGGAGCAGGCGGCGCAGGGCGCCGATCCCGGCGGGCGTCGTCGGCTCACGGGAGTCCACTTCGAGTACGCGGCGGATCCGAGAGCCGTCCACGACATGGCCGGAGACGCCGGCTACAGCCTGGCCAGCAACTGGTTCACGCAGCTGCTGGCGCAGCTCGCCGTCGCGAACAGCATCACCAAGTCCCAGCTCTGTGTGTTCCTCTTCGTGGCCGGCGGGCAGCTTCCGGGGACCGGCATCACCCAGTACACGCAGCAGGAGATCACGGACGGACTGAACAGGATCGCCGCGCAGAAGGGCGGCAAGATGATCACGCGGTCCACGGTCAACCGCGCCGTGCAGGCGCTGTGCGGCTACAACTGGGTGGAGAAGGCCGGCAACGGCCGCATCCAGATCAACGTGCGCCTGTGGTTCCACGGCAACAGCACGGCCCAGCACCAGGTGCTCGGAGAGATCGCCGACCGCCACGAGCACGACACCGAGGCGTTCCCGTACGCGGTGGGTCCGCAAGGCGCGTGTCAGGAAGAGCTCGACCTCGGCTTCGCCGTCGAGCAGACCGTTCGCGGCAAGAGGCGCACCGGGTGATCACGCTGCCGGACCCCCGTACACGTACCCCTTCCAGAGGAAGACTGTCTCCCCGTGGCTAACGTCATGTCTCCGATCATTGCGGAGCGCATCTGGGCCCTGCCTCTGTCAGGGTCCGCCGTCAAGTTCCTCCAGTACCTCGTCTCCCGCAGCGACTTCGGGGGAGCGCTGTCGGTCCGCCAGAAGGACATGGCGGTCGAGTACGGGGTCACGCCCCAGGCCGTCAGCGGGCTCATGGCGCCGCTGTGCGATCTGAACATCGTGCTCAGACCGCGCAGCGAGGAGCGCAAGGGCAACTCGTACCGGCTTCACCCGCTCGCGGCGAAGTACGAGAACCCCGAGACCATGGAGGCGGCGTTCCGCGCGGCCTTCGTCCGCATCCAGGCGGGGGACCTGCCCAACCTGAAGCTGCCGACGTACCACCAGACCCCGCCTGCTCCGGGCGGCCGCCCGAAGCTAGGGGTCGCCTGAACCGGAGGCGCCGGCTCAGTGGTTCCAGTGAGCCGCCGTCTTCAGGAGGCGGTCGTTCGCGTCCGGGGAGCCGATCGTGATGCGGACGCCCTCGTCGCCGAAGGGGCGGACCATCAGGCCGGCCGCCTCGCAGGCGTCCGCGAAGTAGGAGGTGCGCGAGCCCAGGCGCAGCCAGACGAAGTTGGCGTGGCTGGCGGGGACTTCGTACCCCTCCGCGCGCAGGCCGGCGCTGACGCGGTCGCGTTCCGCCACCAGGTCGGCCACCCGCTCGCGGAGTTCCTCGGTGGCCCGCAGGGAGGCCAGGGCGGCGGCCTGGGCGGGGCCGCTCACGCCGAGCGGCACGGAGCAGGCGCGCAGGGCCGCCGTCACGTGCGGATGGGCCACCGCGTAACCCACGCGGAGCGCGGCCAGTCCGTAGGCCTTGGAGAAGGTGCGCAGCACCGCCACGTTGGGGCGGTCCCGGTAGAGGTCGATGCCGTCCGGGATGTCCTCGGCGGCGTCGACGAACTCGCGGTAGGCCTCGTCGATGACGATCAGGACGTCGGCCGGCACGCGGTCCAGGAAGCGTTCCAGCTCGGCGCGGCGCACGGCGGTGCCGGTCGGGTTGTTCGGGTTGCAGACGAAGACCAGGCGGGTGCGGTCGGTGACCGCGTCGGCCAGTGCGTCCAGGTCGTGGGTCTCGTCGCGCAGCGGGACCTGGACGGAGGTCGCCCCGGCGGCCCAGGTCAGCAGCGGGTACGCCTCGAACGAGCGCCAGGCGAAGACGACCTCGTCGCCCGGGCCCGCCGCGGCGGCGACCAGGTGCTGGGTGATGCCGACCGAGCCGGTGCCCAGCACCAGGTGGTCGGCGGGCACGTCGAGGCGCCCGGAGAGTTCCGCGACGAGCTCGGCCGCGGTGGGGTCGGGGTAGCGGTTGAGGCGGCCCAGCCAGGTCTCGACCGCGGCGATCACCGACGGGAGCGGCGGGTACGGGTTCTCGTTCGAGGAGAGCTTGTCGACGAACTCGTCGCGGGCCGCGCGGCCCGGCACGTAGGCGGGGACCGTCGAGACGTCGGCGCGCAGCCGGGGCAGGACGGGACCGGGCGTGGCGGGCGTGGCGGGCATGGCGGAGTCCTTAAGCGGGGGAGTCCTCGAACGGGAGAGTCCTCGGGCGGGGTGGTCCTCGGGCGGATGGGCGGCGTGCCGGGCAGGGGGTACAACACCGTCCGGCCGCACCGACGGGGGAGGCGGCACGGCCGGACGGGGACCAGGGGACCGGGGGAGGGGGACGGCGCGGGGGCTGAGGGGGTTCAGCCCCGCGCCGGTGCCGGCGGGTTGTAGGGCGAGGGACCGCCGAACGCCCAGCGCAGCCGGGTCGCCCCGTCGATCTGCACCACGCGTTCGATGTCGAACTCGCACATCCGCAGGGCTCCGGGCACGTCGGCCCGGTCCCCCTCGGCCCAGTTGATCCGAGCCTTGCCCGTCAGTTGCAGGGTGTGGCCGGACTCCCAGTCCAGGAAGAGCAGTCCGCAGTTCTCGTTGAGCTGCAGATTGCCCAAGGTCATGTAGAAGGAATTGCCGAAGTAGTCGGGCCATACGAGCCTGCGCGGTCCCGCCACCGTGACGAAACCGGGGTCGCCGCCCCGGTGCGAGGAGTCCGCGCCGTAGCCGTCGGCCTGACTGGCGATGAAGAAGGTGTCCGCGCCGCGGATCCACTTCTCCTGCTCGGGCGTCAGCGCGTCGCCGTCCCGGGTCTCCCGGGTCGCCGACGCGGGCCCGTCCGCGACCGGGACCCGTACCTGGAGGTACTTGGGGCAGTTGCCCAGGACCTGCTCGGTGCGGATGTGGAGGGAGTCCCCTTCGCGCCGCGCCACGCCGTTGATCCGGATCCGGGTCGTCGTGTGCGGTTCGAGGGCGAGCAGCCCGATGTCGGCCGTCTCGGCGAAGGCTTCGGCGAGCGGATCGCCCGGCACGGGCAAGGAGGACAGCGTGATCGTGCGCCGGCTCGTGGGCAGGGCGAAGCCGGGGTCGCCCGTGACCAGCGAGGACCACATGGCGCCCGTCGCGTCGGCGCCGCCCAGGAAGAGCATGCGCTGGCGCATCAGGTACTGGTCGAAGCCGGGCTGGATCACGTCGTCGAACATCGGCGATCCCCAGCCGGGACCGCCTTCGCCGGCCTGCTTCTGGACGGCCTGTTCACCCTCGTGATGGGGGGTCTTGATCACGGGAATGGGGATCCTCCGGTCGGGACGGGCGCCACGGCCGACGGGGTTGCCGTCGGCGGGCGCCCGTCTACGGGGCGCCGGTCAGCGGGCGCCGATCAGCAGGGCGGTGTCCACGACACGGTTGGAGAAGCCCCACTCGTTGTCGTACCAGCCGACGATCTTGACCTGGCGGCCGTCGCCGATCACCTTGGTCAGGCCCGAGTCGAAGATGCACGACGCGGGGTCGGTGACGATGTCGCTGGAGACGATCGGCTCGTCGGTGTAGGTGAGGATGCCCGCGAGGGGTCCCTCGGCGGCCTTCGCGAAGATCTCGTTGACCTCCTCGGCCGTCGTCGCGCGGCCGACGCGGACGGTGAGGTCGGTGGCCGAGCCCGTCGGGATCGGCACGCGCAGCGCGTACCCGTCGAGCTTGCCCTTGAGCTGCGGCAGGACCAGGCCGATCGCCTTGGCGGCGCCGGTGGTGGTCGGCACGGTGTTCGTCGCCGCCGAGCGGGCGCGGCGCAGGTCGCTGTGCGGACCGTCCTGGAGGTTCTGGTCCGCGGTATAGGCGTGGACCGTGGTCATCAGGCCGTGCTCGATGCCGAGCGCGTCGTCGAGGACCTTGGCCAGCGGGGCCAGGCAGTTGGTCGTGCACGAGGCGTTGGAGACGATGTCGTGCACGGCCGGGTCGTAGAGGTCGTCGTTGATGCCGAAGGCGATCGTCAGGTCCTCGTTCTTCGAGGGCGCGCTGATGATGACCTTGCGTGCACCGGCCTCCAGGTGGGCGCGGGCCTTGTGCGCGTCGGTGAAGACGCCGGTGGACTCGATGACCACGTCCACCTCCAGCTCGCCCCACGGAAGCTTCGCGGGGTCGCGCTCGGCGGTCACGCGTATGGTGCGCCCGTCGATGACGAGGTTGCCCTCGACGGACTTCACGTCGTGGCCGAGCTTGCCGAGCGTGCTGTCGTACTTGAGCAGGTGGGCCAGCGTTGCGGCGTCGGTGAGGTCGTTGACGGCAACCACCTCCAGGCCGGTGCCCCGCTGAAGGGCGGCGCGGAAGAAGCTGCGGCCGATGCGGCCGAATCCGTTGATGCCGACCTTGATCGTCACGTGATACCCCTCGTTCGGAAACTACATCCATGACCGCACGTGAAGCCGCGTTGTCCGGCCAGTCCTCGTCCTCAACTGTACCGGGCGACTTGTGGGTTGGCTTGCGTAAATGCGCCTGTTCATGGCCTGTTTGCGCAGGAGAAGCCGACGTGGGGCCCAGGTGATTGGAACATCTGATGGCAGGCGAGTACCTGCATGAAGGTATGTTTCTATGGGCTTGCTTGTCATGACAGGACGCTTCCCGGAGCGAGGAGAACGATGGACATGCTGCCCCTCCGCGTGCCGAGCGCATTCGTGCCGGACCGCAGTCCAGCGCTCGCCGCACCCGCCCCCTGCACGGCGCGGGTCATCCGCACACACAGCGAGTCCGTGTACGGGACCACCGTCCGCCGCGAGTTCGGAGACGTCACGATCTCCCTCGTCACCGGGGAGGCCCACGAGGCCGTACGCCCCGGTCGCCACATCCGCCCCGACCCCTCCGAGTCCCTGAGGGTGTTCCGGGCGCTGGCCGGCGAGATCCAGGTGCACCAGGACGGCCGCCGAGGCCAGGCGAGCGGCCCGCAGATCATCTGCTGCGACACCAGCCGCCCGTACCGCCTCGTGCTGCCCCGGCCCTTCCACCTGGTCGAGGTCCAGCTGCCGCACCGGCACCTCGGCATGTCGGCCGGCGACACCGCCAAGCTCACCGCCACCGGCTGGTGCGGACGGATGGGCGCGGGCGCCCTGCTCTCCCAGCTCCTCGCCGGACTCCACGACCACGGCACCGAGATCCACGCCGCCGTCGACCGGGTCGGCGCCACCGTGGCGGGCCTGACCGCGGCCGTCCTCGCCGACCGGCTGCGCAATGTCGCCGCCGAGGACGAGGTGGCCCGGCACGACCTCATGCTGGGCATCCAGGCGTACATCCGCGCACGGCTCTCCGACCCCGACCTCACCCCGCAGGCGATCGCCGAGCACCACAACGTCTCGCTGCGCTACCTCCAGCGGATCTTCCAGGAGCAGGGGACCAGCCCTGCCCGGTGGATCCGGGACGAGCGCCTCGCCCGCTGCCGGTCGGAGCTGCGCGACCCGCGGCTCGAACACCTGCCCGTCGGGGTCATCGGCGAACGGTCCGGCCTCTACCAGGCCTCGCACTTCAGCCGGCTCTTCCGCGACCGGTACGGCCTCACCCCGCGCGGCTACCGGACCATGCGCGAGGCCGTGCCCACGTAGGGGACCGCCGCCGACGAGCACCGACGAGCACCGCCGAGCACCGACGACCGACGCGCACTGACATCCGAGGAGGATGACGGATTTGACCGGCACGAGCTTCGAATTCCCCGGTGAGTACTACGAGATCATGCGGAAGGACTTCCGCAACCTCGACGCCGAGACGGAGTTCCTCGCGTCCCTGCTCCCCGACGCGGGCACCGTACTCGACCTGGGCTGCGGCACCGGCTCCAACCTGCGCGCCCTGCGCGAGCGCGGCCACCGCGGCACCGGCGTCGACCAGAGCGCCGCGTTCCTGGAGTACGCCCGGGCCGCCGGCGACGAGGGCATCTCCTACGTGGAGGCCCGCGCCGAGGAGTACCGCACCGACGAGCGCTACGACCTCGTGTACAGCCTCTTCATGACGCTGAACTACCTGGACCGCGGCCGGCTCCCGGCCGTCCTGCGCTCCGTCCGCGAGCTGCTGAACCCCGGCGGGCAGGTCGTCCTGGAATTCGGCCACCTGCTGAACTTCGTCGACTCCTTCCAGCCCAACAGCGTCGGCCACCACCGCCGGGACGGGGTCCTCATCACCCGCCTGGCCCGCCAGTTCATCAACGCGCACGCCGCGAACTGGCGCAACGAGGAGACCCTGCTGGTCCGCACCGCGGACGGCACGGTCGCCATGTACGACAACTTCTTCGACCAGGCCGTCCTGACCGGGCCCGAGGTCCGCGAACTGCTGGCCGCGGCGGGACTGACCATCACGGCCGAGTACGGCGGGTTCCGCAAGGAGCCCGCGCCCTTCCACGGCCGGGGCCCGCTCGTCATCGTGGCCACCGCGACCCCCGCCGACACCGCGTCCGACACCGCTCAGCAAGAGGAGAACCAGGCATGACCGGCACCGGCATATCGCTGCTCGACGGCGGGCCCGCCCCCGAAACCGGCGTCGCGCACCTCGGCGCCGCCCTCGTCCGCGCCGTCGCCGAGAGCGAGGGCCGCGGGGTGACGTACATCCGCGCCGACGGCACCGAGCTCCACCAGAGCTACGCCGAGCTCCTCGACGCCGCCTCGCGCGTCCTGGCCGGCCTGCGCGCCTCCGGCGCCGCGATCGGCGAGAAGATCATCCTGCAGTCCGCCGACGACGCCGACCTCCTCTCCGGCTTCTGGGCCTGCATCCTCGGCGGCTTCCTGCCCCTGCCCGTCAGCGCCGACGCGGCCAACGGCCCCGGCCTGCTGGAGCGCGTCTGGGCCGGCTACGGCCGCCCCCGCGTCCTGACCGGCACCGGCCAGGAGATCGCGCCCGCCGTCACCGCCGACGCCGGCTGGACCGCCGCCCACCTGGGCGACGTGGCGAGCCTGCGCACCGCGCACGAGCCGGACCTCGCCTGGCACGAGCCGGACGCCGTGGACCCGGCCGTCCTGCTGCTCACCTCCGGCAGCACCGGCGTGCCCAAGGCCGTCACCCTGACCCACCGCAACATCCTCACGCGCAGCGCGGCCACCTCCCGCGTGAACAAGCTCGACGCGGACACCCGCACCTTCAACTGGATGCCGCTGGACCACATCGGCGGCCTCGTCATGTTCCACGCGCGCGACGTCTTCCTCGGCGCCGCCCAGGTCCACGCCAAGATCCAGTGGGTCCTGGAAGACCCGCTGCGCTGGCTCGACGCCGTCTCCGCCCACCGGGCCGACACCACCTGGGCGCCCAACTTCGCCTTCGTGCTCGTCAACGACCAGGCCGACCGCTTCGAGGGCCGAGGCTGGGACCTGAGCCCGCTGCGCTACATCATGAACGGCGGCGAGGCCGTCCGCTCCGGCGTCGTCCGCCGCTTCCTGGACCTGCTGGCCCCCTACGGGCTGCCCGCCACCGCCATGTTCCCCGGCTGGGGCATGTCCGAGACCACCGCCGGTGTGGCCGACTGCCAGTTCACCGAGGCCGCGGCCGGCGACGACCGCTACGTGCCCGTCGGCCGCCCGCAGCCCGGTACCCGCATCCGCGTCGTCGACGAGCACGGCGCCCTCGTGCCGTGGGGCGTCACCGGCCGCCTCCAGGTCACCGGTTCGACCATCACCTCCGGGTACTACGACAACCCCGTGCAGAACCGGCAGTCCTTCACGGACGACGGCTGGTTCAAGACCGGCGACCTGGCGTACGTGGAGAACGGCATCCTCACCGTCACCGGCCGCACCGACGACGTCATCCAGCTCGGGGAGATCGCCTACCACGGCCACGAGATCGAGGCCGCCGTCGAGGAACTCGACTTCATCGAGCCCTCGTACACCGTCGCCTCCCTGGTCACCGCCGAGCCCGGCGGCGCCGAGGAGCTCGCGGTCTTCTTCAGCCCGCGCTCCGGCGCCATCACCGGGGAACAGGGCGAGCGGATCCGCGAGCGGGTCCGGGAGCGGCTGGGCGTCGACGTACCGCACCTGCTGCCCGTCGACCGGTCCGAGATCCCCAAGACCGGCATCGGCAAGCTCCGCCGTGCCCAGCTCCGCAAGAGCTTCGAGGACAGCCTGGCCTCCGTCCCGGCCGGCACCGCGGCCTGATCGTACGGGTGGTGCGGTCCGGGCGGGCCCGCCCGGACCGCACCACCCGTACGTCTCCATCCCCTACGCACGAGGAGCGCCCATGGCGCAGCAGGAGCGAGCCGAGCGGACGCGCCGGGCTCTGATCAACGGTGCCGCCAAGGCAATCGACCTCTACGGCTACGAAGGGGCCTCGCTCGCCGTCATCTGCACCGCCGCGGGAGTGACCAAGGGCGCCTTGATGTACCACTTCCCCGCCAAGGACGACCTGGTCAGAGCCGTGCGCACCGAAGCCCGGCAGGCGATCGTGGGTGCCCTGGGCGAGATACCGCACCGCGGGATCCGGCCCTTGCAGGCCGCCGTCGACATCACGCACGCGGTCGCCGGGCGGCTCGGGCACGACCCCGTCGTACGGGCGGGCGCCCGGCTGACCCGGGAGTTCGTGCACTACCCCGACGGCAGCGTCGCCTGGACCGATGCCGTCCGCGAGGAGCTGGCCGACGCCCTGGCCGGAGCGGCCGACCCCTGGGGAACGGCCGCGCAGCTCGTGTACTCACTGATCGGGATGGACGTGTGCCTGCGCGCGGAGGCGGACCGCCCGGGCCGTTCCTGCGGGCCGCTGCGCGGGCACCTGACCCGGCTGTGGCAGCTGATCCTGCCGGGGATCCTCGCGGCGCCGCAGGCCGTGGAGCTGTACCGCGCCGAGGGCTCGTCGCCGTACTGCGCCTTCGCGGCCTTTCCCGAACCAGTGCGCCTCGGGCCGCGGGGGTGAGCGTGGACCGAGCAGGGGCGGCCGTGGCGACGAGCGCGCCCGATCCGCGTCCGCTGACCGGCGAGCCGCTCAGCCTGGACCTCCTCAACACCCTCTGGCACGACCGGTACGGCCGCTACGACCTGCTGGACTCCACCGCCGGCCTCGCGTGCTGGCTGGCCGGGTCCCGGGCGGCCGCCGCGTACGCCAGCGGCGAGCTGCGGGCCGACCGGACCACCCTGACCGCCGTTCGGGCCGCCCGTACCGCGCTGGCCGGTGTGGCCGGGCGCGCCGATGCGGGGCCGATGGCGTTCGACGCCTTCAACCGGCTGCTCGACGCGGGCCGGGTCCGCCGGCTCCTCACGGCCGCCGGGCCCGTCGAGCGGCTGGAGGCGCCCGACTCGGGCCGCCTGCTCGGGTACCTCGTGGCGTCGGACTATCTCCGGCTGCTCAGTACCGCGCGGGACCGGGTGCGCAGTTGCGCCAACCCGACGTGTGGGTTGCTGTTCCACGACGTCAGTCGCAACGGCACCCGTCGGTGGTGCACGAGCACGGGGTGCGGGAACCGGGCGAAGGCGGCCCGCCACTACGCCCGCCGGACGGCCTCCACGGCCTGACGCCGGCCCGGCCCCGGCCCGCCCCGGCTCCGGGGTGTGCCGCTGCGCGGGGCGGAGTCCCCTATCCGCCCTTCCACCGTTCCCCGGGCTGCGCCCGGACCTGTTGCCGCGTGCGGCGCCGTTGCCGGGGGCCAGCCCCCGGACCCCCGCTCCTCAAACGCCGGCGGGGCTGGATGAACCCAGCCTCGCCGGCGTTCGAGGTGCGGGGCCCGCGCAGCGGTGGTGCCGCCTGGTGTCACTGTGGCGCAAGATGGCGCCACCGCGCTGACCAGCATGTTCAGGTCCGTCGACGCCACCGTGTGGCGGAGTGGTGCCACATTGGCTCGACATGGCGCCATCGCTGTGCCATGCTGTGCGACATGGACCTCACGCCCTACGTCACCACCCTCCGCCAAGAGCTCGCCGTCGCCGCCGAGGCCGGCGGCGACGAAGCCCGCAAGCTGGCCGAGAGGCTCACCGCCCCCCTGGAGTCGGCCACCCGGCTGACCCTGCTCAACGTGCTCTCCGCCGCGATGGACGAGATCACCCGTGAACTCGCCCCCGGATCGGTCGACGTACGGCTGCGGGGGCTCGACCCCGAGTTCGTGGTGACGGTGCCGGCCGGCGAGAGCCACGCCCCCGCGGAGCCGGCCTCCGCCGCCCCGTTCGCCGAACCGCTCGCGCCGCACGCGGCCGCCGACGGCGACGAGGGTGGCACCGCCCGCGTCAACCTGCGTCTGCCGGCCCACCTGAAGGCCCGCGCCGAGGAGGCTGCGAGCCGCGAGGGACTGTCGGTCAACGCCTGGCTGGTGCGCGCCGTATCGGCCGCGGTCGACGGCGGCGCCCGGCCCCGTACGACGGAGAAGTCCCAGAGCGTGGGACAGAGCTTCACGGGCTGGGTCCGTTAGCCCGGCTCCCCCACCGCATCGCATCGCACGTATCAGTTCGCCCACACCACGTCCCACCAGCGGGGACGCCCGGAAGACCCAAGAGGACGGGACAGCCATGCCTTCTTTCGACACCTCCGAAGCGATCTCGGTCACCGCACACGTGGAGGCCGGTTCCATCCAGTTCACCGCGGGCGACCGCCGCGACACCGTCGTCGCGGTCCAGCCCCGGGACCCGAAGCGCGACAAGGACGTACGGACCGCCGAGCAGACCGAGGTCACGTTTGCGGGCGGCGTGCTGACCGTCAGGACGCCCAAGTCCAACCCGTTCGGCAAGCCCGGCATCGTCGACGTGACGGTCGAACTGCCCACGGGCTCGAGGGTCGACACGACCGGCGCCTGGACCCAGGTGGTAGGCGAGGGGCGGCTCGGCGAGGTCCGGGTGAAGACCTCGTCCGGCGACGTCCGCCTCGACACGACCGGCCCGCTCAAGCTGACCGCGTCGCACGGCTCGATCACCGTGGACCGGGCCGAGGGCGCGACCGAGATCACCACCAGCTCCGGCAGCCTGCGCCTCGGCTTCGTCGACGGCCCCGCCGTCCTGAAGAACTCGCACGGCACCACGACCGTCGGCGCCGCCATCGGCGAGCTGCGGGTGAGCGGTGCCAACGGTGACATCGAGATCCGGCGGGCCGAGGACTCGGTCACCGCCAAGACCGCCCACGGAACCCTGCGGGTGGGCGAAGTCGCCCGCGGCACCGTGGAGCTGGAGACCTCCTACGGGGCCATCGAGGTCGGCGTCCGCGAGGGTACGGCCGCCTGGCTCGACGTCAGCTCGGGCTCCGGCCAGGTGCGCAACACGCTCACCGCGTCCGGGAGCCCGGAGGGGAGCGCGGACACCGTCAAGGTCCGCGCCCGGACGAAGTACGGCAACATCGACGTCCGCCGCGCCCTGGCCTCCGGGGCCTGAACAAGCCCTGACCGGGCCCTGGTCAGGCCCTGACCAGGCCCTGACCAGGGACTTCTTTCCCTTCCGCGTCGTCTCTCCCCCCCGTCACTTCAGCCTTCGAATGGAGGGCCTCATGCCTTCTTCTGTCATGCCCACATCACATCGAGCGGACGGTCACCCGTCTCCGGCGGCCGTCTCCGCCGTCGGCCTGCGCAAGTCCTACGGGGACAAGACCGTCCTCGACGGCATCGATCTGAGCATCCCGGCCGGGTCCGTGTTCGCACTGCTCGGCCCCAACGGCGCCGGCAAGACCACCGTCGTGAAGATCCTGTCCACGCTCATCACCGCCGACGGCGGTCAGTCCCGGGTCGGCGGCCATGACCTCGCGGCCGATCCGCAGGCGGTGCGGGCGGCCATCGGGGTCACGGGTCAGTTCTCGGCCGTGGACGGTCTGATCACCGGGGAGGAGAACATGCTCCTCATGGCGGACCTGCATCACCTGTCGAGGGGTGAGGGGCGGCGGGTGGCGGCCGAGTTGTTGGAGCGGTTCGACCTGACGGAGGCGGCGAAGAAGCCGGCCTCGACGTACTCGGGCGGGATGAAGCGTCGCCTCGACATTGCGATGACGCTGGTGGGTGATCCGCGGATCATCTTCCTCGACGAGCCGACCACCGGTCTGGACCCGCGTTCCCGTCACAACATGTGGCAGATCATCCGTGGGCTGGTCTCGGGTGGTGTGACGGTCTTCCTCACCACGCAGTACTTGGAGGAGGCCGATCAGCTCGCCGATCAGATCGCGGTGTTGAACGACGGCCGGATCGCGGCCCAGGGGACCGCGGAGGAGTTGAAGCGGCTGATCCCCGGCGGGCACGTGCGGCTGCGGTTCTCCGACCCGGCCGTGTACCGGGCCGCGGTGGCCGCGCTCGGCGAGGCCGCCCGGGACGACGAGGCGCTCGCGCTGCGGGTCCCCGGCGACGGCAGCCAGCGTGAGCTGCGTTCCCTTCTCGGCCGGCTGGATGCGGCGGGTATCGAGGCGGACGAGCTCACCGTGCACACTCCCGACCTCGACGACGTGTTCTTCGCCCTGACCGGCACCGACCCCCGTCCCAGCCAGTCCAGCCTGCCTGCTCAGTCCAAGGAGAACGTCCGATGAGCACTCTCGCCCTCGCCGTCCGCGATTCGTCCACGATGCTGCGCCGCAACCTCCTGCACGCGCGCCGCTATCCGTCCCTCACGCTGAACCTGCTGCTCACGCCGATCATGCTCCTGCTGCTGTTCGTCTACATCTTCGGTGACGTGATGAGTGCGGGTATCGGCGGCGACCGCTCCGACTACATCGCCTACCTCGTGCCGGGCCTGCTGCTGATGACCATCGGCAGCACCACCATCGGCACGGCGGTGTCGGTCTCCAACGACATGAGCGAGGGCATCATCGCCCGCTTCCGGACGATGGCGATCCACCGAGGCTCGGTGCTCATCGGGCACGTCGTCGGCAGCGTGCTGCAGTCGATCGCGAGCGTCGTCCTCGTGGGTGCCGTCGCGGTGGCCATCGGTTTCCGCTCCACGGACGCCACCGTCCTGGAATGGTTCGCGGCGTTCGGGCTGCTCGTGCTGTTCGCTCTGGCGCTGACCTGGATCGCCGTGGGCATGGGGCTGATCAGCCCGAACGCCGAGGCCGCGAGCAACAATGCGCTGCCGATGATCCTGCTGCCGCTGCTCTCCAGCGCCTTCGTCCCCGTCGAGGGGATGCCGGGCTGGTTCCGGCCGATCGCGGAGTACCAGCCCTTCACCCCGGCCATCGAGACCCTGCGCGGGCTGCTGCTCGGTACCGAGATCGGCCACAACGGGTGGATCGCACTTGCCTGGTGCCTGGCCCTCGTCGTCCTCGGCTACTTCTGGTCGGCCGCGAAGTTCAACAGCGACCCGAAGTAGCGGTGTGGGGGGACGGGTCATGACGGAGTTTCTGAACACCGAAGGCGGACGGCTCGCGTACGAGGTCACGGGCGAGGGCCCGCTGATCCTGCTCGCCCACGGCATGGGCGACAACCGCGCGGCCTACCGCGAGACCGCGTCCCTCCTCGTCGCCGCCGGGTACCGCGTCGCCTCCACCGACCTGCGCGGACACGGGGAATCGAGCACCGGCTGGGCCTCGTACACCCGTACCGACGTGGCGGGCGACCTGCTCGGCCTGATCCGGCACCTCGGCGGACCGGCCGTCATCGTCGGCCACTCCTTCGCCGGCGGCGCCGCCACCATCGCGGCGGCGCAGGAGCCGGCGCTGGTCGACGCCGTCGTCGAGATCAGTCCGTTCACCAGGGCGCAGAAGATCGACTTCGGCGCCATGGGCTCCAACGCCCGCTACCGCAAGGGCATGCTCCTGCTGCTCGGCACCGGCATCCTGCGCAGCACCGGGCTGTGGAAGCGCTACCTCGACCACGCCTACCCGGGCACCCGCCCCGCCGGCCACGCCGCCCACCTCGCGGCGCTCGACGCCGACCTGGGGCGGCCGGGCCGGATGGCCGTCGTCGCAAAGATGGGGATGTCCGCCCCCACCGACGCGGGCGCCCGCCTGGGCGACGTCGGGTGCCCCGCGCTGATCGTCGAGGGCGACCTCGACTGCGACTGGGCCGACCCGGTCGCCGAGGGCGCGGCCATCGTCGCCGAACTGCCCGCCGGGCGCGGCCGCCTCGTCACGATCGAGGGCGCGGGCCACTACGCCCACGCACAGTTCCCCGCCGAAACCGCCGCGGCCATCGTGTCCTTCCTGAAGGAGGCCGCCCGTGCCTAGGGCCTCGCTCTCGGCCGCCGCGGTGGTCGACGTGGCCCTGCACCTGGTCGACGCGGAGGGGCCGGCGGGCCTGACCCTCTCGGCGGTGGCGGGCCGGGCGGGCGTGGCGACCCCCTCCCTCTACAAGCACGTGCGCAGCCTCGCCGAGCTCCGCGACCTCCTGTCGGCGCGGATCATGAACGAGATGGCGGACGAGATCGGCGTGGCCGTCATCGGCCGCTCCGCCGACGAGGCGATCCGCGCGTTCATGACGGCCTGGCGCAGCTACGCCCTGCGCCACCCCCACCGGTACGCGGCCCTGCTGCACAGCCCCGAACCGCGGACGGCCGAAGCCGGGGAACGCCTCATCACCATCCTCTTCGCCACCCTGCGCGCCTACGGCCTGGAGGACTCCGAGGCCGTCCACGCGGCCCGCTGCCTGCGCGCCACCGCCCACGGCTTCGTCTCCCTCGAAACCGGCGGCGGTTTCGCCCTTCCCGAAGGCCTGGACGAGAGTTACGCCCTCCTGACGCACATGGTCGTCACGGGCCTGCGCACGCCGCGCGCCCCGCACTGACCCGGCGGCCCGAACCGAAGGCCCGCCCCCCGCCGAGGCCCTAGGAGGCCGAGCGGCGGCGCGGCGGCTGCTCGCACACCGCGGAGGCCGGATGACGGTGCCGCGACGGCGGTCCGGTGCGGCCGGCTCGCAGGATGCTGCGAGCCGGAATGCCGGAAGCTGCACCCGCAACCGGGCCGGGCGGACGGGCCCCGCTGTCAGAGTGGAATGGCCATCCCCGCTTCCGAAGGAGCCACCACCATGGCCCAGACCCAGAAGAACCCGCTCGCCGTCACGACCGGTGTGCTGATCGCCCTCCTGGCCTCGTCCACCGTGCTGTTCGACGGCACCGCGCGGTACGTGGTCATGGGTGTGCTCGCCGTCGGCGTGCTCTCCTGCGCCCGCGCCCTCCAGCGGTCCCGCTCTTAGTCGTGGCCGTCCCAACCGGCTTAACCGGAGTCCGCGACGGGGGAGCACCTCCGACGCGGACTCCGTGCTTACCGGGCGGCCACCCGGGCCGCCCCGCTCAGATCCAGCCGCGCTCCCGCGCGAGCAGCGCCGCGTGGAACCGGTTCGACGCGTCGAGCCGGTGCATCAGCGTCGCCACGTACTTGCGGTACGTCCGCACCGAGATGCCCACGTCCCGCGCCCCGTTCTCGTCCTTGTCGGCCGTGCACAGCGACTCCAGGATCCGCCGCTCCAGTTCGGTCGGGCGCTCGCCCGCCACCGCCGGACCCTCCTCGTCCGCCGCCGCCGGTATCTCCTGCGCCTGTCCCCACATCCGGTCGAAGAGGGACACCAGCGTGGTCACCAGGCCCGGTTCACGGGTCAGGAGCGCTCCCCGCTTGCTGTCGGAGGGGTCGATCGGCGTCAGCGCCGCGGCCCGGTCGAAGATGAGGATGCGCTCCAGGTCCAGGCGGGACACCCGCACCTCCGCCCCCTTGCCGACCATCTCCCGCAAGTACGCCATCGTGGCCGGATCGTCCAGCGCGGCCGCCCCGAACAGGCTGCGCATCCGGATGCCGCGCCGCAGGATGCGGGCGTCGGCCGGCCGGGAGGTCTCGATGATCTCGGGCCGCATCACCCCCGAGGGCCAGGTGGTCATGGACTCCGACCGGGTGAAGAAGGTCAGCTCGTCGATGGCGGCCCGCACCTGCTCGATGCCCATCAGCCGTTCCATGGGGGGTCGGTCCGCCCCCGCGATCGCGTCCGAGGTCGTGGCCGCGTCCCGTTCCGCGAGCAGCGAGGCCACGATCGCGTCCGCCGCCGCCTTCGTCTCCAGCTCCTGCCGCATCCGGGTGAGCCGGGCGTCGATCAGGTGCTGCACCGCCTTGGCGGGACTGACCGGGCGCAGCAGCCCGTCGGTCATCGCGGCGAGGCCTAAGGCCGTGGCCCGTTCGCGCAGGACGCGTACCGCCTCCTCGTCCAAATCGGCGTGCCGCACGAGCTGTTCGGGATCTGCGCCGCCGCTCCTGAGGAGGACGCGGTAGAAGCGTTCGTCCTCCGGATCGATATCGAGAAACGCCAGATCCGGATCCCCCATGGATTCCTCCAACGCCGTGGCCGGTCATTACCTGGCCTAGATCTACCTGTTACCCCGGGTCCAGGCTACGGCAATGATCCATTCCGCTTCCGGGGCCCGGTGTGGAAGGGGACCATGGACGGTGCAGTAAGTGCCCTCGCAGAACGCAGCAAGCTGCGCGTGACAGCCCTCGAACGCAGCCTTTCCGAGCGGCAGAGTTGTGGTCACAAGGAGCCGCCGGGGAAACACCGGAGGCCACCGGAGCCGGGCGGGAAAGAGCCGGGTCCGGGACGGACCGAAAACCGAGGGGGAACCACCGTGATGAAGCGCCTCAGCGTCACTCTCGCCGCCGCCGTACTGATCGGCCTGGCCGGTGCCGGCACCGCGAACGCCGACGCCCCCGCCCCCGCCCCGCTTCCCACCCCCGGCACCCAGGTCTGCGTACCGATTCCGGCGGGCCTCCCGCTCCCCGGCGTCTGCGTGATCATCCCGGGCCGCGACACCCACAACTGGGACTAGCACCTCCTCCCGGAGCGTCCTTCCGGAAGAGATCGGCAGATGATCTCCGACCCGGAATTCCCCCCGGCGGCCCGTTCCCGAGATATTCGATCTTCCTCGCCCCTTCCGATCTTCAATCATCCGGCTCCCGGAAAAGAACTTCCGGACCCCGAGCACAAGGAGAGAAAGTCCGATGACCGCCTACTCGGTGCTCGTTCCCTTCGTCCCGAGCCGCCCCGAGCAGCTCCTGCCCTTCGCCGGGCTCGTCCACTGGACCGGAGCCGAACGGCTCTGGCAGGGACAGAGCCTGGTCACCGAGACCCACCAGGCCTTCGCCCACGCCGCCGGCGCCGGATTCAGGGTCCCCGTCGGGCTCGGAGTGACCCTGATGCCGCTGCGCCACCCCACGGAGGCCGCCCTCCAGGCCCGTTCGCTCGCGCTGATGACCGGGCAGCCGGTCCTCGCGGGCTACGGGCCGGGAGCCCCCGCGGTGCAGAAGGCCCTGCTCGGAGCCCCGTACCGGAGTCCGCTCACCGCCGCCCGGGAGTACCTGACCGCCGTACGCGCCGCCCTCGACGGTACGGACGCGGTCCTGGAGGGGGAGTACCTGCACCAGGAGGCGCTGCTCCCGCCGGTGCCCGGACCGCGCGTCGAGATCGGGCTCGGGGTCCTGCGCCCCGGCATGGCGAGGGTGGCCGGAGAGGTGGCCGACGCGGCGATCTGCTGGCTCACCCCGGCCCGCTACCTGGCCGACACCATCGTGCCCGAGGTGACCAAGAGCGCCGAGAGCGCGGACCGGCCGGCGCCCAAGGTGGTGGCCATGGTGCCGATCGCCCTGGCGGCGCCCGACCGGGACCCCGTACGCCTCGCCCTGGCCTCCAACCGGCACCACCTGAAGGCGGCGCACTACCAGGACATGCTCCGGCGCGGCGGTGTGGAACTCCCCGCCGCCACCGGTTCGCAGGCGCAGGACGAGAGCGCGCGGGGCGCGGCCCTGGTCGCGGGCGACGCCTTCCTCTACGGGGAGCCCGCCGAGCTCCTCGCGAAACTCGAAGCCTTCCGCGAGGCGGGCGTCGACGAGATCGTCCTCAACGTCACGGGCGTGGCCCAGCTGTACGGCGCCCAGGCGGCGAGCCGTGAACTGCGCACCCTGCTCACGGTCCTCGGACTCGCCTCCTGACCGGAGGCGTCCCGGAACCGCCGCCCGTCGGCACCCCCTGCCCGCTCGCACCCCCTCGGACTTCCGGCCGCCCCCGGCCGATCCCCCTCCAGCTCCGCGTCATCAGGCGCCCGCGTCCACCCACGCACTCACGTTAGGCATGTTCATGACACTCACTTCGGTCAAGGCCCACGCCTTGCAGTGGGGCACCGGACGCCCCCTGGCCGCACTCGCCCCCCGCCCGCCGTTCACCGCGACGGTCGTCCTGGAGGACGCCGCCCACCTCGACGCCCTGCTCGGCAGCGGAGTGGCCGGCCCCGGCACCGTCGTCCTGGTCCCCGGGGACGAGCCGACCGCCGAGCCCGAGCCCCACGAGGCCACCGGCGCCCAGGTCATCGTCTGGCAGGGCTCCCTCGGCGAACCCGGCGCGGAGGCCGGCCTGCACCCCGACTTCTACCTCCAGGTACAGGCGTACTCGATCACCCCCTACCTCTCCGTCCTCGGACCCACCCTGGTCCGCATCGTCGAGGAAGCCGACTTCCAGGCCTTCCTGGAGGACGCCGACCGGGCCCTGAACGACGGCGAGTTCTCCGCCTTCCTGACCCACCCCTCGGTCCAGCTCGCCGACCTCGGAGCCCTCGGCGGCAACGGCGCCGGCGACGGCCCGGCCCTGCGCCTCTACGTCGCCGCCGACGGAGCCGTGAGCGTCGCCCCCGGCGCCGCGTCCCTCGGCCCCGTCGGCACCCCCGCCGCCGCACTGCACCGGGCCTGGGAGGACTCCGCCGGAGCCCTGGCCGGCGTGCTCGACGAGGAGCTGCGCCGCGAGCAGCTCGCCGCCCGCCCCTGGATCTCCCGCTACCTGGCCGCCGTCGGCGCCATCCGCGAAGCCGTCACCCGAGGCCTCGAAAACCCCCGCGTCTCCGGCTTCGGCGGCCGCCTCGTCCCGGCCCTCGCCGGCCACCCCGTCCCCCAGGACACCTCCGGCGACATCCCGGTGCTGCTGTTCAACGCCGAGCAGGCCCTGATCCACCACCCCGGGGACCGCCGCACCATCGCCCTCTCCCTCGACGCCGCCCAGGCCGCCGAAGCCCTCCTCGTCACCGGCACCGCCCAGGCCGCCGCCGACTACGCCGACCCGGCCACCGTCGACGCCGTCGCCGCCTACTTCTCCGGCATCGGACTGCCTCTCACCGAGTCCGCCGCCCCCCGCACCGCCACCCCCGACGCCACGGAAGGAGCGACCCGCTGATGGGCGCCATGCTGCTCAGCCCCGCCGCCGCGGGCACCGGCCTGACCGGCCGCGCCGCCGAGGCCGTCGCCGAACTCGGAGACCGCGCCGTCCTGTGCGACCTCTACGACGAGGCCGGCGCCCCCGTCTACCACGACATCGCCGGCACCACCCCGCACGAGGTCCGCGAACTCCTCTCCACCCTGCGCCGCATCCCCGGCCCGGTCCTCGACCTCGCCGCCGGCTCCGGACGGCTGACCTTCCCCTTCCTGGCCCTCGGCCGCGAGGTCACCGCTCTCGAACTCTCCGGCCACATGATCGGACTGCTCAGGGAGAGGCTCGCCGCCACCCCGGCCTCCCTCCGGGGACGCTGCACCCCCGTCCAGGCCGACATGAGTGACTTCTCGCTCGGCCGCCGCTTCGGCGCCGTCGTCCTCGGCACCACCTCCATCTCCCTCCTCCCGCCGGAGGCCCGCCCCGGCCTCTACCGCTGCGTACGGGAACACCTGGCGCCCGGCGGCAGGTTCCTGCTCACCACCGTCGAGGTGGACGCCGCCGACGACGGCAGCGACGAGAGCGAGATCCTCGCCCCCGGCGAGATCACCGGCCGCTCCTACCGGATGATCGAACAGTGGACCTCGGGCAACAGCTCCCGCACGGTCACCGTCATCCCCGCGGACCCGCCGGCCGAAGGCCCCGTCCACGTCGCCACCACCACCATCGGCGTGATGCCCGCACCGCTGCTGGTCGCCGAGCTCGAAGCCGCCGGCTTCGCCATCCGCTCCACCACGCCCATCCCCGGCGGCGGCCGCCACCACGACGTCCTCCTGGAAGCCGAGGCCCTGTGATGACCACCGCCCTGCCCACCCTGACAGGACGGGACGAGGCTCCCGACCACGGCCACCCGGCCCTGTGGACCTCCCTGCTCCCGCCCTCCGCCCACGGCGACGACGGCATCTGCGCCGTCTCCGCCGAGGGGATGTACGTACGGTTCGCCGACGGAAGCGAACTCCTCGACGGCGACTCGGGCCTGTGGAACGCCAACCTCGGCCACGGCAACCGGCACATCGCCGAGGCCTGCCACCAGGCCCTGCTCAACGCCTCGTACCTGAGCGTCTTCCGCTACGAACACCCCTACGCCCGGCGGGCCGCCGAGGCCCTGGTGGAGCTCTGCGGAGCCGACCACTTCGCCCGCGTCCTCTTCTCCACCTCCGGCGGCGCGGCCAACGACCTGGTCATGAAGACCGCCCGGCACTACCACGCCCTGCGCGGCGCCGAGAAGCGCAAGATCATCGTGGGGCTGCGCGGCAGCTACCACGGCCTGACCTTCGGCGGCTTCGCCCTCACCGGCGAGAACCTCGGCCAGCAGGTCTACGGGGTCGACCAGCGCCTGGTGCGCCACGTCACCCCCAACGACCCGGCCGACATCGAGAAGCTGATGCGGGCCCAGGGATCCCAGATCGCGGCCGTCGTCGTCGAACCCGTCCTCGGCAGCGGGGCCGTCCCCCTCACCGACGAGTACCTCCAGACCCTCTTCCGGCTCCGCGAGGAACACGGGTTCCTGCTCGCCGCCGACGAGGTGGCCACCGGATTCGGCCGCACCGGGTCGATGTTCGCCTCCCAGCTGTGGAGCGAACGCCCCGACCTGCTGGTCACCTCCAAGGGCCTGACCAACGGCACCTGCGCGGCCGCCGCCGTCATCGTCTCCCGGACCATCGCCGACGCCTTCCGCGAAGCCGACGCCACGTTGACCCACGGCGAAACCCAGGCCGGCACCCCCGTCACCTGCGCCGCGATCATCGCCACCATCGAGGAGATGCGCCGCCTCGACGCCGTCTCCCGGGGCCGGCGCGCCGCCGAGACCCTCGGCGCCCACCTGGACCGGCTCGTCGCCGAACACCCCCTCTTCGACTCCCATGACGGCCGCGGCCTCTTCCGCTCCCTGCGCATCGTCACCGCCGACGGCGAACCCCTGCCGCAGGCCCGGGTCCTCGACCAGATCACCGCCATCCGGGCGGCGGGCGCCATCGTCCACGCCGGCGTCCACGGCATCCAGATCATGCCGCCGCTCACCGCGACGGACGCCGAGATCGACGCCCTCATGGAAGCCGTACGGACGGGCGTGGAGAGTTTCGCGGGAGGACCGCGGTGAACATCGCCTGGTCCGGATCCACCCGGCTGCTCATCGGCCCCGAAGGGCTCAGCGACTGGCTGGCGGACTTCGACGACGCCCACCCGGCAGCGGGGAGCCGTCCCGTCACCGCCCTGCTCCTCGACCCGGCCGTCGCGAACTCCCGCATCACCGCCCTGGTGACCGCGGAACTGGACCGGGCGGGACACACCACCCACACCATCGTCCCCGACGGAGACGGAGGCCCGGACGAGATCCTCGCCCTGGCCCGCGCCACCGCCGACGCCGCACTCGTCGCCGTCATCGGCGGCGGAGCCCTCCTGGACCGGGCCAAGCTCCTGTCCGTGGCCCACGGGGACGAGCGGGCCCGCGCGGCCCTGCGCACCACCGGCCGCAGCGGACTGCTCACCCTGGACCCGCGCACCCGCCGCACCCGTCCGCTGCTCGCCGTACCCACCACGGTCGGCACCGGATCCGAACTCAGCCGGGTCGCCTGCCTGCCGCACAACAGCGGCAAGCGGCTCGTCATGGGCGACGCCCTCGCCCCCGACGCGGCCCTGCTGGACCCGGCCGCCACCGAGACCCTGCCCGGCGAGCTGCTGATCGAAGGAGCCCTCGAAGCGGTCTTCCGCACGGTGGGCCCCTACGTCGGCAACCTGACCGACCGAGCCGTCGAGGACGCCCTCGCCCAGACCGCCGCCACCCAGCTGGTCCGCCTCGGCGGAGCACTGGCCCGGCAACTGGCCGACGGGCAGGCCCCCGACGCCACGCTCCGCACCGACCTGGCCCGGCTGAGCGGACTGACCCAGTCCACCTGGCTCTGCTACGGCAGGGACCTGTTCAGCACCGAGGGCTGGATGATCGCCAACGAACTCTCCAGCGCCCTGGGCATCCGCAAGATGACCGCCGTCGCGGCCATCCTGCCGGCCCTGTGGCGGGCCGTCCTCGCCGGCGACACCCGGCTCGGCTCCGCCGCCCGCCTGCGGGGGATCTGGGAACTGCTCCGCTCGGCCGACAGCAGCGGCGACCCGCTGCCCGCCGAGCCGGTGGCAGGGATCAGCGCCCTGATGAACCGCTGGGGCATCGTCCGCGACATCGCCGTCACCCCGCAGCTGCTCGACGCGGTGGCCCGCAGGACCGTACGGGCCTGGGGCGCGGGCCTCCCGATGCTCGGCGGCCTGCGCGCCGCCGACGTCAACGCCCTGCTCAGCGAAGCGGCCTGAACACCCGCGCCGCACCCACAGACTTCCGCGCCGGCTCGGCGCGGGGACCGCACCACCTCGCTTCCCACGAAAGGAAACCGTCATGGACAACACGTTCGAGAACGTTGCCGCCGATGTGAACCACCTGGAGCTCGGCCTCCAGGAGCTCGAGGTCATGGAGGCCCCGGGCTGGTGGACGACCGGTGGCGTCGTCGTCGGCATCTCCCTCGTCTCGGTGGTCATGACCTGATCCGACCCGGATCAGCGCCACCCGCTCCCCCCCCCCCGTAACACCCAACAGAGAAGGAGTCAGTCATGAACGAGAAGTTCGAGGCCCCCGCGGCCGACGTGAACCACCTGGAGCTCGGTCTGCAGGAGCTCGAGGTCATGGAGGCCCCGGGCTGGTGGACCACCGGCGGTGTCGTCGTCGGCATCTCCATCGTCTCCATCGTCGCCACCTGATCCACCCTCAGCACCGCGCAGCACACCACCACTTGACACACGAAGGAGAACAGCCATGAGCGAGCAGATCCTCGACAACGCGGCGGTCGTCGCGCAGGACGGCCTGGAGCTGGGCCTGCAGGAGCTCGAGGTCCTCGAGGCCCCCGGTTTCTGGGAGGGCGTGTCCATCGGGATCGCGATCTCCACGGTGACCATCGCCACCTGATCCCGCCCCGGCGAGCCGCACGCAAGTGAGCGGCGCCAGAAACGGATCGATGCGGACCGGGCCCGGCCGGGAAACCCCCGGCCGGGGCCCGGCCCTCGGCACCACCGAACACCCACACACCCCGGAAAGGACGCGGCAGCGATGAGCAGCAGCGACCCGGCCGTCTCGCTGAACGGTCTCACCAAGATCTACAAGGGCGTGCGCGCCGTCGATGCGCTGACCGTGGACATCCGCGCCGGCCGTGTCACCGGCCTCCTCGGCCGCAACGGCGCCGGCAAGACCACCACCCTGCGGATGCTGCTCGGCCTCGCCACCCCGACCGCCGGCACCGCCACCATCCTCGGCAAGCCCTACGCCGAACTCCCCGACGCGGCCCACCGCATCGGAGTCAGCATGGACGGCATGGGCGGCGTCACCGGCGCCACCGTCCGCGGTGAACTGCGCATCTGGTGCACCGTGCTGGGCCTGCCCGCCGGCCGCGCCGACCAGGTCATGGAGTACACCGGCCTCGACTACGCCGCCGACCGCCCGGTCAAGGGCTGCTCCACCGGCATGCGCCAGCGGCTCGCCCTGGCCACCGCCCTGCTCGCCGACCCCGAGATCCTCATCCTCGACGAGCCGGCCAACGGCCTCGACCCGGACGGCATCCGCTGGCTGCGCGCCACCCTGCGCACCCTGGCCCTGGGCGGGCGCACCGTCATCGTCTCCAGCCACCAGCTCGCCGAGCTGGAGCAGACCGTCGACGACGTCGTGATCATGCAGCACTCCCTGCGCTACGCGGGCACCCTCGACGACCTCACCGGCGACGGCGCCGTCCGCCTGGAGGACCGCTTCTTCGAGCTGGTCGACCCGGCCGCCACCGCCGTTCCCGTCGCTGACACCGCCACCGCCACCGCGGGCATCCGTACCCCGGAAAGGAACTACTCCCGTGCGTAACCTCATCGCCGGCGAAACCCGGAAGGCCCTGACCGGCCGCGCCTGGTGGGCCCTGCCGCTCGCGGGAGCCTGGCTGTGCCTGATCACCACCTTCGGATACGTCTCCGGAGGCGAGAAGGCCATCGCCGACGGGTCCACGTCCCTGGCCGTCGGCCAGGACGTGGCCCGTTCCTGGATGATGATGTTCCTGCTGGCGGCCGTCTTCGGCGCCGTCCACGTCACCCGGGACTACGCCTCCGGCACCATGGTCCGCTCCGCGCTCCTGGCCGGCTCCCGCTCCCGCCTCTTCGGCGCGAAGCTCGCCGTCGCCACCGCCGCCGGAGCCGCCTTCGGCCTGATCGCCGCCGCCCTCGGCGCCGTCAGCGTCTACCTCGGCCCGCTGCCCTTCGGCCTGGAGGCCGCCGCCGACGGCGAGACCGCCCTCATCCTGGTCGGCGTGTTCGCCTGCTGCACCCTGGCCGCCCCCTGGGGCGCCCTCATCGGCTGGATCGTCCGGAACCAGACCGGCGCCGTGGCCACCCTGATCGGCCTCACGCTCCTGGTGGACCCCGGGCTGCAGCGGCTGGTCCCCGAGGTCTCCAAGTACCTCCTGACCATCGCGATGAGCTCGGTGTACCGGGACGTGAAGCCCGACCTGCTCTCGCTGCCCTGGGCGTACGCGGTCATCGCCGCCTGGCTCGCCGCCGCCTTCGTCGCCGGCCGCCACCTCGTCCGCACCCGCGACATCGCCTAGAGCGTGTCCAGCACGCCCAGCGCGCCAGGCAGAACCGGTCCGTCCGGCCCCGACCCACCGGACACGTCCTCATCGCCCCCTTGATCCGAGGTGCTTCCACCATGTCCGCCAGAACCGCCTTCGCACCCGATCTGGAGCGGCCCCGCACCGCCGACGACGTGGCCGTGCGCGAACCGCTCACCGAAGACGCCCCCTGGGTGATCCAGCGCGGGGAGCACAAGCACTTCCGTACCGGCGAGGACCTCGCCCGGCTGGTCCGCCTCCTCGACGGAAGCCGCGACCACGACCAGCTCGCCGCCGAACTCGGCTCCCCCTGGACCCCCGGCCACATCGACCGCGCGGTCCGCAGCCTCGCCGACTCCGACCTCCTGGAAGACGGACGGCCCGTCAAGAAGCCGGCCAGGGTCCGCTTCGCGGGCCCGCTGACCATCCAGTTCACCCTGGTCAAGCCCGAGCGGATGCTGCGCCGACTCGCCCCGCTGGTCCGCCCGCTCGGCCACCGCCTCGTCCTCGGCGCGGCCGCCGCCGTCGTCCTGCTGGGCGTCCTGGCCCTCGCCGCCAGCGGCGCCACCCTCGGCGAGGCGCTCTCCCGCCCGATGCCCCTGTGGGCGTACGCCTGCGTGATGCTCGGCGTGGTCGCCACCACCGCCGTCCACGAGATGGCCCACGGAGCGGTCCTCACCCATCACGGCGGCACACCCAGCCGGATGGGCTTCATGCTCTTCTACATGTCGCCGGCGTTCTTCTGCGACGTCTCCGACGGCTGGCGGCTGCCCGGCAAGCACCAGCGCGTCCAGGTCGCCCTCGCCGGCATCGCCATCCAGGCCGTCGCCGCCGGCACCGCCGCCCTCGCGGCCCTCGCCGTCCCCGCCGGACCGGCCCGCGAGACCCTGCTGCTGGTAGGCCTCGTCAACTACATGGTCTGCGTGGTGAACCTGCTCCCGCTGGTCAAGCTCGACGGCTACCTCGCCCTCATGAGCCACCTGGACATCTCCCACCTGCGGGAGAAGGCCATGACCGACGCCCGCCGCGCCCTCGCCCGGATCGTCTTCGGAGGCCGCGGCTACCGGCGCGAACTGCCCGGCCGCGGCTGGTCCGTCCCGTACGGCCTGGCCTGCCTGGTCTTCCCGCTGTACCTGGTCTCCAGCGCCCTGACCCTCTGGTCCGGGATCCTGCAGCGCCTCGGCATCGCCGGCTCCTGCATGATGGTCTGCGCCCTCGGCTACCTGCTGTGGCGCCTCGGCAAGGGCGCCGCCACCCTGGTCCGCGAAGCCGTGCAGGCCGGAGCCCGCCCCGCCCGCATCGCCGCCGCGGGAGTGCTCGCCACCGCCGGACTGGCCCTGGCCGCCACCCTCGTACAGATCCCCGCCACCGTCTCGGCCGGCTACACCACCGAGCGCGACGGCAGCCTCAGCCTCCTCGTCCCCCGGGGCGGCGGCGGCTTCGACCTCACCGAGGGCACCACGGTCACCCTGCGCCGCTCCGGGCTCTTCTCCCGGCCGCAGACCGGCACCGCCACCCTCGGCGAACCCACCGGCCACGACGTCCTCGCCCCGGTCACCGCCATGCTCCCCGTCGCCAGTGACCGCCCCTGGCTGGAGATGAAGGCGTACCCGCTGCACCGCGTCACCGCCACCCCCGCGCCGAACGGCACGGACCGCACCGGCGTCGCCGAGGTCCAGGCGGGCCACCACCCGCTCTGGAAGTGGTTCGCCGTCTCCTACCTCGGCCCGCTGCTCCCCTGACTTCTCCCGTCCGCCGCCCACGGAGGCCCGCCATGTCCCTGCGACACGTTGCCCACTGCCCGCCCGGCACCCCCTTCTACGACCGTCCGGCCGCGATCACCGGCGCCGACGCCTTCCCGGCGGCCACCGCCGAGGCCCCCGCCGGGTGGACCCGTGAGCCGATGGGGGAGTGGACCGTCCTGACCCCGCCGGGACTCGAACTCCCCGGCCAGGGCTGGAAGATCCACGTATCGGCGACCGAGCGGACGGCCCCCGAGGTCCTCGACATCGTGAGCGCGTACTGCACCTCCCGCTCCCTGCTCTTCAAGTTCCTCACCAGCCCCTCGATGCTGATGCTGCGCAACAGCAAGTACGGGGACCGGGGCAGCAGCGGCAAGTTCATCACCCTCTACCCCCGCGACGAGGCGGAGCTGGAGACCGTGCTCACGGAGCTCGACGCCCTCCTCGAAGGCCGCCCGGGACCGGCCGTCCTCAGCGACCTGCGCTGGGGAGCGGGCCCCCTGTACCTGCGCTACGGAGGCTTCAAGCTGAAGCTGGGCCCCGGCCCGAACGGCGCCCCCGTGCCCTGCATCGAGGACCCCGAGGGCAACCTCGTCCCCGACGTGCGCGGCCCCTCCTTCCGCCCGCCGGCCTGGCTGGAGCTGCCGCCGTGCGTGGTGCGGGCGCTGGCCGAACGGAGCCGCGGCGGCTCCCTCGGGGACTTCCCCTTCAAGATCACCCAGGCCCTGCACTTCTCCAACGGCGGCGGCGTCTACCGCGCCACGGACACCCGCGACGGACGCGAGGTCCTGGTCAAGGAGGGCCGCCCGCACGCCGGCCTCGACGACGCCGGAGCCGACGCCGTGGAGCGGCTGCGCCGCGAGCACGACGCGATGGTCGCCCTCGACGGACTGCCCTGGTTCCCGCGGGTCCTGGACTGGCGCCGCGGCGCCGAACACTGGTTCCTGACCCGGGAGTTCGTCGACGGCAACGCCCTGACCAAGGAGACCGCCGAACGCAACCCGATGCTCCACCCGGTCACCGCCCGCGACACCGCCATGCCCGTGGCCGAGTACACCGCCTGGGCCCTGGACGTCCTCGACCGCATCGAGGCCGCCGTCACCGCCATGCACGCACGCGGCCTGGTCTTCGGCGACCTGCACCCCAACAACGTCCTGATCCGCCCCGACGGCACCGTCGCCTTCATCGACCTGGAGACCACCCTCCCCATCGAGGGCCACACCGGCCAGGCCATCGGCGCCCCAGGCTTCTGCGCCCCCGCCGGCACCACCGGCACCGCCGTCGACCGCTACGCCCTGGGCTGCCTGCGCCTGAGCCTGTTCCTGCCGCTGACCCCGGTGATGTCCTTCACCCGCCACCGCTCCGAGGACCTCCTCGCGCAGATCGCCGCCTTCTTCCCGGTGCCCGAGGGGTACGCCGACCAGGTCCGAGCCGACCTCGGACACGCCCCGGCGCCCGCCGGCGGCCCGCTGGCCACCCCCGAGCGCATCGCCACCGGCATCCTGACCTGCGCCACCCCCGAGCGCACGGACCGCCTCTTTCCCGGCGACGCCGACCAGTTCCTGCACGGCGACGGCGGCCTCAACATCGCCAACGGAGCAGCCGGGGTCCTGTGGGCCCTGCGCGGAGCCGGGATCACCGTCCCCGAGGCCCACCTCGACTGGCTGGCCGACGCCGCCCGCGCCGTCACCGGTCCGCGGCCGGGCCTCTACGACGGACTGGCCGGCATCGCCTGCGTCCTGCACGACTTCGGGCGCACCGACGAGGCCGCAGCCCTCCTCGACCGGGCCCACGGCCTGCTGCCCACCGCCACCCTGCGCGACGGCAGCCCCGACCGCAGCCTCTCCGGCGGCATCGCCGGCCTCGGCCTGGCCCTGCTGCACCTCGGCGAGGACACGGCCGCCCGCGAACTCGCCGCCGCCCTCGTCAACAGCCCCACCCTGGAGGAACGCCCCGGCCTGCTCCGCGGAGCCAGCGGCGAGGCCCTCTTCCTGCTCGCCGCCGGCCGTGACGACGCCGCGCGCGTGGCCCTCGTACACGACCTCGAACTGTCCCGGCAGCCACTGCCCACCCCCTGGCACCGGGTTCAGCTCGCCCACGGCGGAGCCGGGCAGGCCATCGCCGTCCACCACTACCTCGCCGCGCACCGGGACCCGTACCTGACGGCCGTCCACGACGCGCTGCTGACCGACCTGACGTCCCAGTTCCACCCGGCCTGCGGCCTGTTCACCGGCCGCGCCGGCGCGCTCGCCGCCCTGAGCTGCACGGACGACGGCTCGGCGGCCACCGCGCGGGCGCTCGCCGAGCTCCGGTCCGGCCTCGAACCGTTCGCGGTGGCCCACGAGAACGACCCGTACGCCACCGGCTTCCTCGGCGACCACCTGCTGCGCCTGTCCACGGACCTGGCCACCGGCTCCGCCGGCGTCCTGGCGGCGCTGACCGCGCCCCGCACGGCCGTCCTGCCCTACCTGCCCGCCCCGGCCCCGGCCGCGGTCCCGGCCGCCGGCTGAACCCGATCCCACCCACGTACGGAGCCCCGCATGCCCACCCACCTGACGGTCAGCATCAGCATGACGCAGGACGCCCCGTCCTCGGCGGCCCCCGAGACCACGGCCGTACGCCTCGTGTCCTGCCTTCCCGCGTCGTGGACGGTGGTTCCCCTCTCGATGACCACCCGTTCCGCGACCCTGTCCCTGACCGCCCCGGACGGCACCCGCGCCCCGGCGGTGCTGGAAACCCTGGACACCGCGCTGTCGGCCCCCGCCTTCACCGGCTGGATCCGCGGCTGACCCGCCCCCCGACCACCCGCAGGCCGCTCGCACTTCCCCCACAAGCGGCCTGCGGGTGCACGTCCCCGTCGGGGCCCGGTCAGGTCCGCGGCGGGACGAGCATGCGCTCGGTGCCGAGACCGCCGGCGCGGGTGTCCTTGTACATCGTGGTCTCGCCGTCGCTCCACCGGATGATCAGGTCGTTGGCGAGGCCGTCACCGGTGTACCGACCGGTGGTCATGAGCACGCTGTGGGTCCAGGTGCCGTGGGGGCCGTGGAGGGTCCGCTCGCCGCCCAGGCCCGCGGTGGTGGTGCCGACGTAGTTCTTGAGCGCGCCGGTGGACCAGCGGACCATGAGGTCCCACTTCCGGTTGCCGGAGAACTGCCCGGAGGTGAGCAGGGCGGCGCCCTTCCAGGCGTCGTTGGGGTTCTTGAGCCTGTGCTCCCGGCCGAGGGTGCCGGCGCCGACGTCGGTGTAGAGGCCGAGTTCGCCGTCGGACCAGCGGACCATGAGGTCGGTGACGTAGGTGGCCGCGTGGAAACGTCCGGCGGCGATCTGGGTGGCGTACTTCCAGACGGATCCGGAGGGGGCCATCTCGGTGACGGATCCCAGGCCGTTGGAGCCGACGTCTCCGTGCAGGGTCATCCGGCCGTCCTTCCAGCGGACCATGAGGTCGAACTGGTTCGAGCCGGTGAAGTCGCCGGCGGTGAGGGTGGCGACCGGCTTCCAGCCCGCGTTCGGCGCCGCGAGCCGGCGCTCGGGCAGGAAGCCGCCTTTCCCGTCACCCGGGAAGAGGGTCACCTCCCCGTCGGTCCAGACGACGAGCAGGCTGCTGCGGCCGCTGCCGGTGAAGTCGCCGGAGGCGATCTGCCGGGCATGGGTCCACAGGTCACCGGGACCCGGCAGCAGGGGGCCGTCCGCGGAACCCCGGTACGGCGGCCGGGTGAGGGCGCCCGGGTCGCGACCGGCGTTGGCGTCGTCGTACAGGTCCTGCGCGTCCTTGCCGTACACCGGCGCGTACGTCACCCAGGAGTCGTTGCCGCCGCCGTGGTGGCCGCCGGTGTTCCCGACGACCTTGCCGGTGCGGCTCGCCGCGTCGTAGTCCTTGATCCAGGGGCCGCCGGACACGCCGCCGTAGAAGCCCTTGCACAGCATCCGCATCTGGCGGAAGCCGCCCAGCCGGGTGGTGGGCACGTCGCAGCGGATGGCCTTGTGCTTCGGGTTGACGCCGGAGGCGGACGGGTAGCCGACGACGGTGACGCGGTGCTCGTAGGTGCTGCCCGGCGTGAAGGTCAGCGCCCCCGTGACCTTCTCGACGCTGCCCTTGGCGTTCGGCTCGACCAGGACGAAGGCGAGGTCCAGGTCGGAGACGGCGGCCTTGCCGTCCGACGCGTAGCGGGGGTCCGTGTACACGCCGTTGGTCTTGACCGGGAAGATCCCGAACGGCTGGGCGCGGGCCGCTCTGCCGTGGCGGTACTGCGGCACGAAGACGGCGTGGTGCGTCGGCCCGGCCATGCCGTCCGCGCAGTGCCCCGCCGTGAGCACCATGTTCTTGCCGGCGCTGCGGACCACGCTGCCGGTGCAGGAGGTGTCGGCGTTGCCGACCTTGGATGCCCGGTAGAAGAAGGTCCCCACCATCGGCATGCCGTCGAAGTAGGTGCCGGTCGGGGTGCCGGACGGAGCGGCGGACCGGGTCCTGCTCTGCGGGCCGGCCGGCCCGCCGTCCGTACTCCGGCCCCGCGCTTCGTCGACGGGCACGGCGGCGGCCATCCGCTCGGCCGTCCAGTACGCCTCTTCGACGACGACCCTGGCGGAGGACGACGGCGGGGGCGGGGGTGCGGCCGCCATCACGGTGACGGCGAAGGCGGTGAACCATCTGGATCTCAAAGAACCCCCTGTCCGTACGACAAGATCGTCGGTAGACAGAAAAGAGATCACATGGGCGGGACGAAGACCGCTGCGGCCGGGGTCGCCGCGCTGGCGCTGCTCCTGATGGCGTCGGCGGGAACCGCGTTCGCGGCCCGGACGGCGGATCGGCCCACCCCGCAGTCCACCCCGCCGGCCGCCGGGGCCCGGCTGTCCGCGAGCCCCGGGGAGCGGCTCACGTTCACCCTCCCCGCCTCGCTGCCGGGGAAGAACGGCAACCGGGTGGTCTCCGAGATCTTCGTCGAACCCGGGACGCTGAGGATGAACGATCCGGTCATCACCGCCGTGGCCACCGTGGCCTGCGACACCCCTCCGGGTGTCTACCCGGTCCGGCAGACCGGCCCCGACGGGCCCCCGGAAGGGGCCCGGGGCGAGCCCTGGGTGAGCGTCGAGGTCGCCGACATCGGCGCGGCCGAGCGCGCGGCCTGCCCCGCGAAGGTCGCGGCCCTTCCCCCCGAACAGCCGGAGGAGCACTGGCCCGCCGGCCGCTCCTGGCCGCAGTCGCCCTGGGACGTACGGACGTTCCGGCCCGGCGAGGCGGTGACGCCGACGGCCTCGGACGCGTCGGCGGGGTACGGCGACACCCTCACCTCGCCCGGGTTCACCGGCCGGGCCGTCATGCGCGGGGCCAAGGCGGTCGTGACGGCCGCCGCGACGATCCGCTGCGATGCCGGGCCGGGGCTGTACGAGGTCCGCTGGGCAGGCGGCGACGAGGTCTGGGCCCGCTACCGGGTGGCGGGTTCCGCCGACCCGGACCGCCCCGCATGCCGGGACCGGGCCGCCGAACCGGCTCCGGGGCGCACGCCCTGGCCGGCGGGCACGGCCGCCGCCCTGGCCGCCGTAGGCGTGGTGGCCTACGCCGTGGCCCGGCGCCGCCGGCGCCCCCGGTGACGGGATCCGGCCCGGCGTCCGGCAATGCGGTGGTGCGGGGGAGCGGGGCCCCCGACACTGACTCCTTGTGTCCATGAACCTTCAGGCCGGCCCCCTGTGTACGCGCGCTTCGCTCGCCGCCGAGCTGCGCGGGCTCGGTCTGCGCCCCGGCGAAACCCTCCTCGTACACTCCTCACTCAGCTCGCTCGGCTGGGTCTGCGGCGGCGCCGCCACGGTGGTCACGGCGCTGCTCGACGTCCTCGGTGACGCGGGGACCCTGGTGGTGCCGACGCACTCGGGCGACAACTCCGATCCGGCGCAGTGGGCGAACCCGCCGGTGCCCGAGGCTTGGTGGGCGGACATCCGTGCCACGATGCCGCCCTTCGACGCGCGCACCACGCCCACCCGCGGCATGGGCGCCGTCCCGGAGGCCGTCCGCACCTGGCCCGGGGCCGTCCGCAGCGGCCATCCGCAGACCTCCTTCGCCGCGCTCGGGCCGCGCGCCGCCACGCTCACGGACGGCCACGCGCCGGACTGCCGGCTCGGCGAGCGCAGCCCGCTCGCCCGGTTGGAGGAGGCCGGGGCGCGGATCCTGCTGCTGGGCGCGGGCTTCGACTCCTGCACGGCCTTCCACCTGGCCGAGTACCGGGTTCCGGGGCCGCTGGAGGACAACTCCTTCGCCCTCCTGACCACGCAGGGCCGCCGCTGGACCACGGTCCGCGACACGCCCGTCTCCTCGGACGACTTCGAGGACCTGGGCGCGGCCTTCCAGAAGGACCGCCCGGTGGTACGGGGCAGGGTGGGCGGCGCGGAGGCCCGACTGTTCGACCTGGCCGAGGCCGTGGCCTACGCCGAGGGCTGGCTGGCCGCGCACCGGCCGTGAGCTCGTCGTCAGTCGATGGCCTGGTAGAGCGTGGTCCAGAAGTCGCTCATGGCGCGCGGCGCATCCGGGGTGGACAGTCCGACCTGCGTGAGCAGGACTCCGGTGAGCTGGTTGGTCCTGTCCGCGTAGGCGCTGGTGCCCGTACCGCCGAACCAGCCGAACTGGCCGGTGGGGGCGTAGTCGGCGCGATGGGTGCGCACCGACATCCCGAATCCCCAGCCGCCGGCCGAGCCCTGGCCGGACGACAGGTGGGCGACGTGGGAGAACATGGCTTCCCGGGCGGCCAGTTGCCCGGGCGAGAGACGGTTGGTGGTCATCAGCTCGACGGCGGCGCGGGACAGGATCCGCTCGCTCCCGTGCATCCCGTGGTTCAGCAGCATCCGGAAGTAGGCGTGGTAGTCGTCGGCGGTGGAGACCAGCCCGCCGCCGGCGCCCTGGAACGCGGGAGGCTCGCTCGCCCTGCCGCCTGCCGCTTCGTCCCACACGACGAACTCGCCGCTCTGCGGGTCGGGCCCGTACAGGGGCGGCAGCCGGTCGATCTTGTGTGCGGGCGCGTGGAAGGCGGTGTCCTTCATCCCCAGCGGATCGAGGACGCGTTCGCGCAGGAACGCTTCCAACGACCGTCCCGTGACCCTGGAGACGAGCACACCGACCACCTCGTTGCTGAGGTCGTACTGCCACCGCACCCCGGGCTGGTACTGCAGCGGCAGCTCGCCGAGGCGCCGCATCCACTCGTCCGGCTCGGGCGCCGGACCGGATGCCACGCTGTAGTCGAGGCGCTCGAAGGTCGCGGCCCGGATCGGGGAAGCCATCGACTCGAAGTCCACTCCGAGGCCGAAGGCGGAGGTCAGCAGGTCCCGTACGGTGATCGGCCGCTGTGCCGGCACGGTGTCGTCCAGCGGTCCGTCGGGCCGCTTCAGCACCTGCCGGTCGGCGAGTTCGGGCAGCCACGGGTCCACCGGGTCGTCCAGCCGCAGCCGGCACTCGTCGAGCAGGATCATCGCCGCCGCCATCGTGACCGGTTTGGACGCGGACGCCATCCGGAAGATCGTGTCCCGGCGCATCGGGGCGCCACCGTCGTGACGCATCGTCCCGATCGCCTCGACGTGTGTCTGGCCGCCGCGGCCGACCAGCGCGACGAGGCCCGGAATCTTCTGGGACTCGACGTGCCGTGCCAGCACCTCGCGCAGTCGGCGCAGCCCCGCGTCGGAGAAGCCGTTGTTGCTCGTTGCCATGATGAATCCCCTGTTCACGGTGTGGGTTTCCGCGGCGGCCCTAGGGCCTGTCGTCAAACTCCCGTCTGCCGCGCGACGCCTGGCACGCGCTCTCGCCGCACCGGACGGAAGCCGAGTACGTCCAGTACGCGGGCTTCCGCCCGGCACGCCGAGAGCACGCACCAGACGCCGCGCGGCCGCCCTTCGGGCGACGACGGGATTCTGACGACAGGCCCTAGGGGTACGCCCGGCCCCTCGGAAGGGCCGTACGGAGAGCCTGCAGCCTTGACCCAGGGTCAAGGTCAACCCACTGCGGCGCTATCCTCGCCCCGGTGACCGCCCGGACGTCCCGGGCGTCGCCGGAGCGGTCCGCGGGGCCGCTGCCGCCCACGAACCGGAGGTGTGCCGAGCCGATGGCAGACGGACTCACGATCGGACAGGCGGCGGCGTTCGCCGGTGTCACCATCAAGACCGTGCGGCACTATCACCGGCTCGGTCTGGTCGCCGAGCCGGAACGCGACGCTTCCGGCTACCGCCGTTACCGATCGGGTGAGCTGTTCCGGCTGGTCCAGGTCCGGACCCTGGCCGCGGCCGGCGTGCCGTTGGCCGAGATCGGCGACCTGCTCGACACCGATCCCGAGACGTTCGCCGCCACCCTGGATGACGTCCGCCACCGGCTCACCGAACGGATCGAAGACCTGACCGCGCGCCGCGACAGGCTGCACCGGCTCGCCCACGGCGACCGGGCCCTGCTGCCCGACCGGGCCTGCGCGGTTCTGGAACGACTCGACGAACTCGGCTTCGGCCCCGACTACGTGGCCGGTCAACGGGAAGCCCTGGTACTGGCCGGGGCGCTGGTCCCGGAGATCTTCGACAGCTTCCTGACCCGGCTCGAACATGCGCTCAGCGACCCCGAATCCGTCGAGCTGACCAAGCGCGGCTGGGATGCGAGGTCCTGGGATCCCCGCGACCCGCGGATCGAGGAGCTTGCGTCCGCGCTGGCCGACCGACTGCTGGCCGACCGCGCGCTGCTGGCCGTCCCGAGCGGGTTCGGGAGCCGGTCCGACGGCGCCTCCCGGTACGCGGTGGTCAACCACCACCGGGAGTCACCGTCCATCGCCCGGTTGAACGCACTGGTCGAGGCGAAACTGCGCGCGGCGGGCATCGCGGTCCCGCGTCAGTGACGCCCGCGCGCCGGCACCCCCGCGAGCCGCCCCTCCAGGAGCTTGCGGCAGTCGGGCCATTCCGCCGCGGTGACCGAATACATCGCGGAGTCGCGGAGCAGACCCTCCTCGCCCGGGACCCACGAGCGGGACCAGTTGCGGAGCACGCCCTCGAAGCGTGCGCCGACGCCCTCGATCGCGGCGCGCGAACGGCCGTTGCGGGCGTCCGTCTTCAGGTCGAGCCGGGCCACGCCCCAGTTCTCGAACGCGTGCCGGAACAGCAGGTACTTGGCCTCGGTGTTCAGCCCCGAACCCAGTGCCGAAGCCGCGAGCCAGGTGTAGCCGACCTCGATCGCGAACAAGCCCTCCCCGGTCGTCGGCCACGGCCGGGGGTCCCAGAAGGCGGTGGCCCCGACCGCCCGCCCCGATGCCCGCTCCACCTGCGCGTACGGGGCCAGCTTGCCCGCGTCGCGACGGGCGAGCTGGGCGTCGATGTACGCCCCGACCCGGTCCGCGGTGGGCACCCAGGTGAACCGGTAGGGGCTGCGGTCCTCTTCGGCCGCCACGGCCAGGTCCGCCGCGTGGCGGTGCTCCAGCGGCTCCAGGCGTACGAGCGCGCCGTCCAGGACCGGTCCATCGAGTACGGAGGTCATGGCCGCAGCGTTCCAGAGCCGTCCCCGCCGTGTCGCGCGAATTCGGCGGCACCGGAGCCCTGCACGGCCACCTCTCCGAGGGCTCCTCCTTCGCGGCCCTGGCCGCAGCCCTCGGACCCCAGCCCCCTGGGCTTCGTACGGAACTTCCCCTACACCGCCGCGACCCGCGAGGAGCTCCTCGCCGGCTGCGGCCCCCTCGCCCCCGCCCTCACCCCGGCACGGTGTCCCGCGCCCGGCCGTCGGCCTCCACGGGCGATAGAACGCGGGACAGCCCGGGCCCCCGTGGCTACACTGCGCTCAGTTGATCAAGTGGTGTGGGGGCGGCCGGTGTTGGAGCGAACGGCGACACGGGTGTGCCCGTTGTGCGAGGCGACGTGCGGGTTGAGCATCACCCTGTCGGACGAGGTCGTCACCCGCGTCAAGGGGAACCGGGACGACGTCTTCAGCAAGGGGTACCTCTGCCCGAAGGGCGCCTCCCTGGGCCGCTTCGACAGCGACCCCGACCGGCTGACCGCCCCGCTGGTGCGCCGCCCCGACGGCGGTTTCGACGAGGTGGGATGGGCCGAGGCCTTCGCCGCCGTCGAGCGCGGCCTGCGGGGGGTGAGCGAGCAGCACGGCAAGGACGCCGTGGCCCTCTACATGGGCAACCCGGTCATCCACACGCTGGCCCTGCCGCTCTACATGCTGGTCCTGCGCGAACGGCTCGGCACGCGCAACATCTACTCCTCCACCACCCTCGACACCATGCCCAAGAGCGTGGCCTGCGGATGGATGTACGGAGACCCGCTCGCCTTCCCGCTGCCGGACATCGACCGCACCGACCACCTGCTGGTCCTGGGCGCCAACCCCATGGAGTCCAACGGCAGCCTGTGGACCGTCGCCGACCTGCCGGGCCGCCTCAAGGCGCTGCGGGCGCGCGGCGGGCGCCTCGTCGTCGTCGATCCGCGCCGCACCCGCACCGCGGACCTCGCGGACGAACACGTCCCGATCCGCCCGGGCACCGACGCCCTGCTGCTGCTCGGCATCGCGCACACGCTGTTCGACGAGGGTCTGGCGACCGACCCCGGCTCCGGCTTCGCCGGCTACGACGAGCTGGCCGTCCAGGTGAAGGGGTTCGCCGCGGAAGACGTCGCGGACGCCTGCGGGGTCCCCGCGGGCACCATCCGCACGCTCGCGCGCGAACTGGCCGCGGCGCCGACGGCCGCCGTGTACGGACGACTGGGCACCTGCACCACGGAGTTCGGCACGCTCACCAGCTGGCTGGTGGACGTGGTCAACATCATCACCGGGAACTTCGACCGCCCCGGCGGAGTGCTCTTCGGCGAGGCCCCGCACGCCACCCGCCGCCCCGCCGAGCCGTTCCGCACCGGACGCTGGCACAGCAGGGTCCGCGGACTGCCGGAAGCAGGCGGCGAGCTTCCCACCGCGACCCTCGCGGACGAGATCGAAACCCCCGGCGAGGGGCAGGTACGGGCCCTGCTGTGCATCGCCGGGAACCTGGTCCTCGCCTCGCCGCAGGGCGAGCGGCTGGACCGGGCCCTGCCCGGCCTGGACTTCATGGTCTGCGTCGACCCCTACCTGAACGAGACCACCCGCCACGCGTCCGTCATCCTGCCGCCGCCGAGCGCCCTGGAATCACCCCACTACGACGTGGTCCTGGCCGGCCGTTCCGTCCGCCGCAACGCCCGCTTCTCCCCGCCCGTACGGGCCCTGGCGCCCGGGCGCCCCAGCGAGGCGGAGATCCTCGCCCGGCTGGTCCTGATCGCCTCGGGCAAGAGCGCGGACGGGGACCCGGGCAGCGTGGACGAGACGCTGACCGACCTGACCCTGAGGGCCGCCTCCGGCCGCCCCGGGGCGCCCCTGCACGGGCGAGAACCGGCCGCACTCAAGCGGGAACTGACCGGGGACAACGCACTGGAGCGGCGGCTCGACCTGATGCTCCGCCTGGGACCCGCCGGCGACCTGTTCGGCAAGCGTCCCGACGGCCTGAACCTGGCCCTGCTCAAGGCGACCCCGAACGGCATCGACCTCGGGCCGCTGCGGCCCCGCCGCAAGGAGGTCGTGATGACCGCCTCCGGCCTGGTGGAACTGTGCCCGCCCGCCATCACCGAGGACCTGCCGCGGCTCGACGCACGGATGCGGGAGCTGGACGACGGCGGGTTCGTGCTCATCTCCCGCCGCCAGTTGAAGTCCGTCAACAGCTGGTCGCACAACATCGCGACCCTGTCCGGCGGGACCAACCGCTGCGCCCTGGAGATCAGCACGGGGGACGCCGAGCGGCTGGGCGTCACCGCCGGAGACCTGGTCCGGGTCACGGGCCGGAGCGGCGAGGTGGTGGTGCCGGTGGAGCCCACCGACCGGCTGCGCGCGGGCGTGCTGAGCCTCCCGTACGGCTGGGGGCACGGGCGCAAGGGCAGCCGGCTCGCCCACGCGGCCACCCAGCCGGGGGTGAGCATGAACGCGCTCACCGACAGCTCGGTCGTCGACCCGCTCTCCGGCACGGCCGTCTTCAACGGGGTGCCCGTGCGCGTGGAGAAGGCGGAGATGGCCGAAGTGGAAACGGAAAGATGAATTCCGGACGATTCGCATTCTGCGTCATTTGAATTCCTGATCGCGCCGAGGGAAAACTTTTCAGACATCCCGAGCGTCCCTAGACTGGCCAAGAACTTCCGATCGCCAGTCAATGGAGATTTCGTGAGCCTTGCCCGTCGCATTGCGATTCCCGCCGTTTCCCTGATGCTGCTCGCCGGAGTGGCCACCGCGGCGAACGCCGTCGAAGAGCCCGTGCAGGATTCCCTGTCCGGTCCGGTGTGTTCTCCGACGCAGACCGCCATCACCGATGTCCCGCACCGGCTTTTCGCCGCCTGGAACAACGGGGACGCTGCCGGAGTCGCCGCCCAGTTCACGACGGACGGGCACATGATTCCGAGCAACGGTGCCTACCTCGACAGCCGGACCGCGATCCAGTCCTTCTACCAGGGCGCCTTCGCCGGTCCCCTCGCCGGCACCCGGATGATCGGCAAGCCGCTCACCGTGCGCTGCCTGTCCAGCTCCACGGCCGTGATCGACGGGCTCGGCGGGCTGCTCAAGCCCGGTGACACCTACACCGAGCCGGAGCAGGTGCCGATCGGGCAGCGCATCATCGTCTCCTGGACGGCGGTCCGCGTCGGCAATGCCTACTACATGAAGGAATTCCAGAGCACCACCATTCAGGGCTGATCACCGAGCGGGCTGTCGCGAGGAAATCGAGAGGAACGGAGAGTTTCGTTGCCACGCACGGTGCTGGTCACGGGAGGAAACAGGGGAATCGGGTTGGCCATTGCCGAGGAATTCCTCGGACGTGGTGACCGGGTTGCCGTCACCTACCGCAGCGAACCGCCGGACGGCAAGTTCCTCGCCGTTCGCTGTGATGTGTCCGACCCGGAACAGATCGACGCCGCATTCGCTGCGGTCGAGGCCGAACTGGGCCCGGTGGAGATTCTCGTATCCAATGCCGGTATCACCGAGGACCGGCCCATGCTGCGGATGCAGGAAGAGCAATTCTCCCGGGTCATCGACACCAATCTCACCGGCGGCTGGCGCTGTGCCCGGCGGGCCCTGCCCAAAATGCTGCGCGGCCGGTGGGGGCGGATCGTCTTCGTGTCCTCCGTCGCCGGACTGCGCGGGAACCAGGGCCAGGTCAACTACGCCGCCAGCAAGGCGGGCATGGTCGGCATGGCGCGCTCGCTCGCCCGCGAGGTCGCGACGTCCGGCATCACCGTGAACGTGGTGGCGCCCGGCCTGATCGAGACCGACATGACCGCCGCCCTGTCCGGAACCCGCAAGAGCACGCACCTGGCGGAGATCCCGGCGGGACGGGCGGGCCGGCCCGAGGACGTGGCCGACACCGTGGCCTGGCTCGCGGGGGAACGGGCCGGCTACGTCACGGGCGCGGTCGTGCCCGTGGACGGCGGCCTGGGAATGGGGCACTGATCCCATGACCACGACACCTCCCGTCACTGGGTCTCCCGTCACCGAACTGCCCGTCACCGAACTACCCGTCACCGCGCCTCCCGCCACCGGCGGCCTGCTCGCCGGCAAGCGGATCGTCATCACCGGAGTGATCACCGAACGGTCGATCGCGTTCGCGGCCGCCCGGATCGCCCAGGAACAGGGCGCCCGGATCGTCCTCACCGGATACGGCCGGCTGTCCCTGGTCGAACTGGTCTCCCGCAGGCTGCCCGAGAAGCCGCCGGTCGTGGAACTGGACGTGACCGACCCCGGGCACCTCGCCCGCCTCCCGGAGCTGGTGGGCGAGCACCTCGGCGGGGTCGACGGAGTACTGCACTCCATCGCCTTCGCCCCGCCGAGCTGCCTCGGCGGATTCCTCACCGCACCCTGGGAGGACGTGGCCACCGCCGTCCACACCTCCGCCTATTCCTACGTCTCCCTCGCCAAGGCGCTGCTGCCGCTCATGGGCCGCGGCGGCTCGGTGGTCGGACTCACCTTCGACGCCACGAAGGCCTGGTCGGGCTACGACTGGATGGGCGTTGCCAAGGCCTCCCTGGAGTCCGCCAACCGCTACCTCGCGAGGGAGGCGGGCCCGCTCGGCATCAGGTCGAACCTGGTGGCGGCCGGCCCCCTGCGGACCACCGCAGGGAAGGCCATCCCGGGCCTGGCCCGCACCCAGGACGACTGGGCGGCCAAGGCACCGCTGGGCTGGAACATCACCGAGACGGAGTCCACGGCACGGGCCTGCGCCGCGCTGCTCTCCGACTGGTTCCCGGCGACCACGGGCGACATCGTCCACGTCGACGGGGGACACCACGCGATGGGCGCCTGACCACAGGACCGCAGCACGAAAGGGGTGGTGCCCCGGGCCGCACGCGCGGCCCGGGGCACCACCCCTTCCCCGACCCGCGGGTCAGAGCGCGAAGCTGCTGCCCGCCTCCGGAACCACCAGGCGCTGGCCCGAACCCGCCTTCTCGAAGGCGGCGCTGACGGTGTCCTGACCCTCCGTGAAGTGCTGCCAGCCGTCCTGGTGCACGGCGAGCACCTTGCGGGCGCCCAGCAGCTCGGCCACCTCCACCGCCTGCTCGGAGGTCAGCGAGAGCAGCGTCGGGCCGAACGGGGCGAGCTGCGCCGCGCCCACGTGCAGCACCGCCAGGTCGACGCCGGCCCCGCCGAGGCGCTCCGCCAGGGCCCGCACCGGCTCCAGGGAGACGTTGTCGCCGCTGACGTACACGGTCGGCAGGCCCTCGCCGCTCAACAGGAAGCCGGTGACGGCGCCGAGCATCGGCTCGGTCCCGGCCGGACCGTGCTGCGCCGGGACGGCGGTGACCACGAGGCGGCCGCCGTCCGGGCGCTCCAGTACGTGCTCGGCCCACGGCGCCAGCCCGGTACCGCCGACGCGCTCCGCGGACTGCTCGGTGGTGAGCACCAGCGCGACCTCCTTGAGGAAGGCGCGCCCGGCCCCGTCGAGGTTGTCGGGGTGCTGGTCGTGCGACAGCAGGACGGCCGCGACCGGGCCCAGCTGGTCGGTGGTGAGCGCCGGGCCGGCCAGCTTGTGGAGGGCGACCGGGCCCATCTCGTAGGAGGAACCGGCGCCGTCGAAGGTCGGGTCCGTCACGAACCGCAGCCCGCCCAGGTCGATGACCACGGTGGGGCCGCCCACCGCGGTGACGGCGAGCTGTGCGGCGGTGTTCTCAGTCATGGAACTGCTCCTTGGAAAGTGCGACTCGAACGGTGGGATGGGAAAGAGAGGAGGGAGCGGGCCGGTCAGCCGGGTTCGACGACCACCAGGCCCCCGGTGAATCCCCGCGGCAGCCGCAGTGGGTGCCAGAGGTGGCCGACGTCCTGGTCCGGAGCCCCGGCCAGGGAGCGCACTCCGGTGCCCACGGCCTTCACGTACGCCTCCCGCCTGGTCCAGACGTCCAGCCACAGCAGGTCCCCGGCCCGGCCGGAGGCCCGGCCCAGGCGGGCGCGTTCGGCGGGGGAGAACAGCCGCCGGGCCAGGTCCCCGGCCCGGGGGACCGTACGGACCTCCTCGACGTCCACACCGATCCGGGTCCCGGGCACGAGCCCGCTGCCCACGGCGACGGCGACCAGGCCCGCGGCGTGCGCGATGCTCACGTCCACCCCCGGGGCGTCCGTCACCCACGGCCGTCCGGCCCGGTCCAGGGCGAGGCCCACGCGGGCGGGCGGCCGCCCGAGCATCCGCCCCAGCACACTGCGCAGCACGTACCGGGCGAGGACGAACTCGGCCCGGCCCAGGGGATCGGAGACGGCGTCGTACCGGGAGCGCTCCTGCGGGGCCAGCGCGGCGGCGGCCAGCTCCGCCACCGCGCCGGCCGGCAGACCGCGCCCGTCGGCCCACCAGGCACGCACGACACCGGGGCCCGCGGCGACCTGCCCGGCCGGGACGATCCGCCCCGCCGAGGCGAGCTGCCCCGCCGCGGAGACCCGCCCCGCCGGGGCGGCCACGACCGCCGCCGACCCGTCCGATCCGCTCCGCGTCACGGCCGGCCGGCCGCCAGCACCCGGTCGGCCAGCTCGTCCTCGGTCAGGCCGAAGTGCGAGGTGAGCGCGCTGATCCAGCGCTCCAGGCCGAAGGCCACGCACCCGGTGAAGGCGGGCTCGCCGTCCGCGGTGCGGATCTCGCAGCGCTCGCCGAAGAAGTTGCGGTGGAAGTTGAGCGAGCCGATGGCCAGCGAGCCGTCGAAGACGAACTCCTCCTTCACCGGGAAGAGCTGGGCCATCAGCGCGCGTCCGGCGCTCGCGTCGAAGAACGGGTCGGTGGCGGCCTCGATCTCGACCGGCAGCCCGAGCTCCGACAGGTAGCCCGTGATCTTCTTCCGGAACAGCTCCAGGTGGGCCAGGACCTCGTCCCGGGTGCCGACGCACACGATCTCCCGCATGCTGAAGCCCAGCAGCCGGCGCAGCGCGTCGTAGTGCGTCTCGCGGCGGAAACAGGTGGCCACGGTGGTCACCTTGTGGGGACCGTCCGTCAGCGTGCGGCCCGCCAGATCGAGGTAGACGTTGTAGCAGGCCGCCGAAGGCAGCGCGTACGAGGCCTCGGTGAGGTGCCCGGCGGGGAGCGAGGCCTCTCGCGGGGCGCCCGTCGCGTACTCCGGAGCGGCCTCCTCCGTGAGGGCCGCTCCCAGGATCGCCAGCTGCGGGAAGTTCTGGAAGTAGTCCAGCCGGTGCAGGTCCTCGACCCGCATCAGGGGCGGGTACTGCACCGCGTCGGCGCCGACCTCGGCCGCCCAGCCGGTGAACACGCCTTCCAGCGTGGCCCGGAGCCTCAGCGCACCCGGCCCGAGGGTGGCGAGACCGCCGCGCGTCGAGGGGCTACGGCCCGCCTCCGACGTGCTCACCGAACTCCCTGGGCTACGCAGACTCATGGAAGAACCTCTTTCGAATCGAATTGATCGTACGAAAATCCGACGGGGTGACGTTCTCCATCAAGATCTCTTCACCCGTCTGCTCCTCCAGCACGTAGAGGAAGTTGACGAAGCCGAGGGAGTCGAGGATCCGGTTCTCGACCAGGTCGAGGTCCGGATCGATCGAGGTCAGGTCCGGCCGCTTGGTCAGCAGGTACTGGATCACGGCGTCGAAGCCGGTCACGGTGCTCATGAGCGCGGCAGAACGTCGTCGGTGAAGATGCCCTCGTTCACGAGGAAGCTCATCGAGCGCTTGAGCATCTTGCGCTCCAGCTCGTGGAAGGCCGGGTCGGCCAGCACCTCGTTGCGCACCTGGTAGGGGTTCGGGATGCCCGCGTCCTTGAAGGCCGCCGGGTTCACCAGGCCGTCCACGGACTTGCGCAGGTACCGCTTGAGGTACAGCTCCAGCTCGGCCAGCTCCTCCGTGCTCAGCTTCTCCCGCAGCTGACGGTGCAGGTGCGAGACGATCTGCCGGCCGAAGGCGACGTGCCGGGACTCGTCCTGGTGGTGGATCGCGTTGATCTTGCGGATCGTGGGGTGCAGCCGGTCGTCGTCGCCCATCCGCTTGTTGAAGAAGTCGACGACCTCTTCGAAGAGCAGGAGCCGCGCGAAGACGAGGAAGTGGGCGGACTCGCCCTCGGACTTCATCTCCAGCTGGACGCCCTTGTCCGGGTAGACCTTGCCGCCGTAGAGCAGGCAGAACCGGGCGAAGAACCACATGTGCGAGTTCTCCTCGCCGATCATGTGGTGGAAGTACTCGGAGGAGAGGGCGAAGTCCTTCGTGTGGATCCGCGCGATGATCTCGGTGATCAGCTCACGGATGCCGTCGACGTTCAGGCTGTAGAAGTTGACGCTCTCCCACTTGCTGATCGCCCACTTCTGCTCCTCGGTGAACGACTCGGCCACCTTGGTCCCGTGGATGGACAGGAGCTCCGGAGTCATCCAGTACTGGTCCTCGGGCAGCGTCTCGGGCCAGTCGAACATCGTGTACGGGTCGTAGTGGTCGCGCTCGGACATCGACACGAGCCGGTCGAGTATGGACTGCAACTGCGCGTCGGCCTGCAGCACGGGCGTGCTCATCGGATCCTTTTCCTCTCTCAGTTGCCGGAGCCGTTGCCGGCCCCGGCCGTCTCGCGCGGAGCGGGCTGCTCCGCCGAGAGCTGGATGTCGGTCTGGTGGCGCGGGTGGGCGAACAGGCCGCCGCGGCGGTACCCGTTCACCGGTTCGTCCGCATGGTGTTCGGTGGGCAGCAGCCGGTTCAGCAGCGAGCCGGTGAAGGCCTCCGCGATGTCCGGGTGCGGGGCCTCGGCGTGGTGGTCGGCCAGGATGACGAAGGCCGGGTCCACGTTCTTGACCAGTCCGTCCTCGTCCACGACCTCCAGCCACGAATGGGCGAGGTCGAGCATCCCCATGATCCAGCCGCGCCGGGTACGGGCCTCGAAGCCGGCCTCCCGGCACCGCTCGGCCAGCTCCAGGCAGACGGAGATGCACGGGGCGTAGCCCTGGGCCAGCACCTCGTCCTTGCGCCACTGGAGTTCCTCGGGCATCCGGCCCCAGCGGAACCGGTCGGGGCCGTACGAGGTCACGATCGCGCGCAGCTCCTCCGAGACGATCTCCCGCCGCTCCCCGGAGGTCACGAGCACCCCAGAGGCGGTCAGCCCGGACGTGCCGCTCGCGGTGATGTCCTTCTCCCCGAGCGAGGCACCCTCGGGACCGATCGACAGGGACTCCGTCCAGCCGCCGCTCAGCTCCGGGTGGGGCGTGGCCAGGTTCCATTCGGTGCGCTCCGGTTCGCCCTGGCCGTGGGAGGCCGGCGGGGTCAGCGCGACGGAGTAGTTCCAGCGCTGGGGCCGGAACAGCGCCTCGGGATCGGCGTGCATCCAGCGCAGGGCGTAGCGCATCGTCTTCTCGGGCACGGAGGTCCCGGAGCCTGAGTAGAGCGCGAGGTTCACCAGGTCGAAGCGGTCGAAGCGCTCCGCCCCCGGTGTCCCGCCGTGCGGCAGGCCGCTGCGCAGCAGCTCGTCGAGGATCTCCGGCCCGCACTGGAGCAGTTCGAGCGCGGCGTCGCGCTCCACCCACTCGTCGCGCAGTTCCGGCGGGATCACCAGCAGGTCGCGGAGGGATTCGAGCCAGCCCTCCAGGCCCCGCGGCGCGGCGGGACGGGTCCACGGTTTGGCTTCGATGTTCATCCGTTGCTCCCGGAGGACGTCAGGCTTGTCAGGTTCGGCGGGGTCAGGGGCGAGAAGCGGGCCCGCAGCGCCGCCTTGTCGGGCTTTCCGTACGAGGCCGTGGGGATGTCCCTGACGAACTCGAACCGTCCGGGCACGTGCGCCGCGCCCAGGGCGCCGCGCACCGACGCGCTCAGTTCTTCCACGAGGCCGGGACGGCCTTCCTGCCACGGCTCCTCCCGGGAAACACAGACGGCGACCAGGGCCTCGCCCGTGCGCGGGTCGGGCACCCCGATGACGGCGGCGCGCCGGATGTCCGGATGGGCCGTCAGCACGTTCTCGACGGCCTGCGGATAGCAGTTGGTCCCGTCCACGATGACCAGGTCCTTCGCCCGCCCGGTCAGGTACAGGTAGCCGTCCTCGTCGATCACCCCGAGGTCGCCGGTGCTCAGCCACCCGTCCCGCAGCACCTCTCCGCTCAGGTCGGGCCGCTGCCAGTAGCCCGCCATCACGGTGGGCCCGGACACCTCGACGGCTCCTTCCGTACGGGGCCCCAGTGCGCGGCCGTCCCCGCCCGTGACCCGGAGGGACACCCCGGGCACCGCGCGGCCGACCGAGCCGAACAGCTCGGGCCGCGACGCGGCGGCCGCCGCGTGGTCCTCGGGACCCAGACTGGTGATCGCGATGGCCTCGGTCAGGGCGTAGCTCTGCCGCAGCCGGGGGCCGAGGCTGCGGACCGCCTGGGCGAGCCGGTGCGGGGTCACGGGCGCGCTGCCGTAGGTCACGGCCGCGAGCCCGGAGAGGTCGGTGTCCGCCAGGCCGGGGTGGTCCAGCAGCCGGTACAGGTACGGCGGGTAGAGGTACGTGGTGACCGGCCGCTGCTCGGCGGAGGCCTCGGCGATGCGCACCAGCAGCGCCTCCGGGTCGAACTCGTCGAACAGCTCGACGCTCACGTGGTGGCGCAGCAGGCCGCAGGCGATCGCACCCGCGGCGTGCGCCATCGGGGTCATGGCCAGGAACCGCAGCCCCGGCGGCGGGGCCGCGCCCGCCCAGGCGCCGGCGGCCGCGGTCAGCGCGCCGAAGGTGTACACGACCCCCTTGGGCAGGCCGGTGGTGCCGCCGGTGTACAGCACCCGGGCGACGTCGTCCTCGCGGGCCGCCACCGGCAGCGGGGCGTCCGACCGGGCGGCGGCCGCCGCGAGCAGGTCGGTCACGTCCGGGTCCGCGACGGGGCCCAGGCCGAACAGCAGCTTCACCCCGGCGGCGCGGGCGAGTTCGGCCATGCGGGGCCCCGGCAGGATCGGCCCGGCGCAGGCGAGGATCACGGCCGCGGGGGCGGCGTCGCGCAGGATGTGCTCGGCCACCTGCTCGCCGCCCGCCGCGTACACCGGGGTGTAGCTGATGCCGAGCAGGTGCGCGGCCAGGCCCACCGCCGACATCTCGATCGGGTTGGCGGCCAGCAGCACGAGCCGGTCCCCGCGGCCCAGGCCCGCGTCCCGCAGGACCCGGGCCGTCCGGTAGGCCAGGGACAGCAGCTCGGCGAAGGTCATGGACCGCTCGCCGTGGATCAGCGCGATGTGCTCGCCGCGGGCGGCGAACTGCTCGATGGCGCTGGTGACGTACGCGGCGGGGGCGCCGGAGCCGGGCGTGGTCACGGAGTCTCCTTCCCGGGGACGGTGGGGGTGGCGGCAGTGGCAGCGGTGGCGGCATCGGTGGCGGCGGCCGCGTCGGACGCCGTGCTCGTACGGAAGCGGCAGGCGGAGCCGCCGGTGCGCAGGCACTCCACGCGGTGGTCGCTGACCTCCGTCTTCAGCCCCTCGAACCAGCCCGCCCGCATCTGCGGGCACGGGCACTCGTAGCCCTCCAGCGTCCCGGCGCGCGCGAGCATCTCCAGGGCGAAGTTGCGGGTGACCGCCGTCTCGAAGGACTCCTCGCCGGTGACCTTGTTGGAGGCCTCCACGGCGTCCCCGGTCATCAGCTCCGAGATGCCGGTCAGCGCGGTGGCCAGCTCGGCGGCGGAGAGCCCCGGGCCCAGCCCCTCTTCCCGTGCGTAGGCGGAGGCGATCCGGCGGGTGACGAACTGCATCGCCTCCGCGTTGACCTCGTTCGCCGCGTCCTGGCCGAACCGCCGCGCGACCCCCTGGTACCAGCGGGCGTCGTGCAGCCACCAGAACTGGCGCAGCAGGTCGGCGGAGGGCTCGCCGGGGCCCGCCGGTCCGGGTGCCTGGGAGGCGGAACTGGTCACGGTGTCCTCGTCCTTCGGGTGGGAGCGGTGGGAGCGGGTGGGAGTGCGGTCGGTGCTGCGGTGCCGGGTGCTGCCGTGGTCAGACCGCCTCCGGGGCCCTGCCGAGCACGAGGCTCACGTTGTGGCCGCCGAAGGCGAAGGAGTTGGACACCGCCGCCTCGGGCGCCGCCGCGCGGGGCGCGCCGCGGACGTGGTCGAGTGCGCAGGCAGGGTCCGGCCGGTCGAGGTTGGCCGTCGCCGGCAGGCTCCGGTGGTGCAGGGCGAGTACGGTCGCCGCCGCCTCCACCGCGCCCGCCGCGCCCAGGAGGTGGCCGATGGCGCCCTTGACCGAGCTGACCGGCGGCCCGTCCTCGCCGAACACCGAGCGGACGGCCCGCGCCTCGGCCAGGTCGCCCACCTTGGTGCCGGTCCCGTGGGCGTTGACGTAGCCGATGTCCCGGGGGGCCAGCCCCGCGTCCGCCAGCGCGCGCCGCATGGCGTCCGCCGCGCCCTCGCCGTCGGGCCGGGGCGAGGTCGGGTGGTGGGCGTCGCTGGTCGCGCCCCAGCCCAGGACCCGCCCGTAGGCGTGCGCCGAGCGGGCGCGGGCGTGGGCGGCCCGCTCCAGGACGAGGATCCCGGCGCCCTCGGCGAGGACGAAACCGCTCCGGTCCAGGTCGAACGGGCGGCTGGCCGCGGCCGGATCGCCCGTCCCGGCGCGTGCCAGCGCGCGGGCGTTGCCGAAGGAGGTGGCCACGGAAGGGGCGAGCGCGGTGTCGGTGCCCCCGCAGATCACCACGTCCGCGGTGCCCTCGCGGATCAGCCGCAGACCCTCGGCCACCGACATCGCCCCCGCCGCACAGGCCGTGGCGATGGAGCTGCTGAGCCCGCGGACGCCGTGGCGGATGGCGATACGGGCCGCCGCCATGTTGGGCAGCATGCCGGGAAGGAGGTACGGGCTGACCGCGGCCCGGCCCCGCGAGGCGCGGGCCACGGCCTGCTCCTCGTACGTCGCGAGCCCGCCGGCGCCGGTGGAGACCACCACCGCCACCCGGTCCGCCGCCACGTCCTGGCCCACCGTCAGCTTGGCGTCGCCGAGCGCCTCGTCGGCGGCGGCCAGCGCCATGAGCACGAACCGGTCGACCGAGCGCGCCTCGGTGCGCGGCAGCAGGTCCAGGGCGGAGATCTCGGGGGCCACCCCGGCCACGTCGGCGCCGGTCGCGGCCCAGGCCTCGCCCTCCAGCCGGCGCAGCCCGGAGCGCTGGGCCGCGAGCCCGTCCACGAAGGCCGGTACGCCGATCCCGAGCGGGGTGACCAGTCCGATCCCGGTGACCCAGACGTCGTACTGCTCCCGGAGCCCGCTCCTCACGACTCCTCCCCGGCGAACGGCGCGGCGTCCGCTGCGGCATCCGGCGCCGCGGGCCGTACGAGCAGGGCGCGGGCGTTCGCGGGCGCGCCGTCCGGGCCGGCCTGTTCCACGAGCAGCAGCAGCGCCTCCGCGGCGTCGCCCCCGTCGACCAGGAAGCGGGTGACGTCCAGGGCCTCGCCCAGCGGATCGGCGGTCGCCGCGTCGGGGCTGAAGCAGATCACCGGACCGGCGAGCCCCCAGCGCTTGGCGATGTGGCCGACCACCGCGTTGGGCACGGACTGGAAGAACAGCAGGGGCGCCGCGGGCCGACCGGCGTCCACCGCGACCGCGGTCGCCGTGTGCGTCTCCAGGTCGCCGCCCCGGGAGGCCAGCACGATCGCCGTGCGTCCGGCCCGTCGTACGAGGTCCCGCGCGCCGGGACCGGCCGGCTCCGCTCCGGGCTCCGCCGCGCCCGGAGCCCCGTACACCTGCTCCAGGCAGCGGTCCGCGGCGGCCGAGGCCATCGGGCTGAAGGAGGAGACGGCGAAACCGGCCAGCGGCACCGGCAGCTCGGGGTCGCCCGGGGCGGGCCAGACGCCCTCCGCGAGGACCTCCACGGCAGCCGCGGGGAGGGTGGAACGGGTGGGGGACAGGGGCGGGGACGTGGTCATGGCGCGCTCACCACCAATGCGGTGTTGGCCCCGCCGAAAGCGGCGTTCAGGCTGAGGACGTGCCGGGGGGAGACCCGGCGGGGCGAGCCGAGGACCAGGTCCAGGCGGCAGTCGTCGTCGGGCCCCGAGTGGTTCGCGTTCACGGGGAGTTCCCCGCTGCGCAGGACCAGCAGGGTGACGGCGAGTTCGAGCATTCCGGACGCCTCCAGGGAGTGCCCGTGCAGGGACTTCGTGGAGCTCACCGGGATGCCGTCGACCGCGTCTCCGAGGGCGAGGCGCAGGGCGGCGCTCTCCGAGGAGTCGTTGGCGGGCGTGCCGGTGCCGTGGGCGTTGACGTAGCCGATGTCCGCGGGCGCCAGCCCGGCCCGGTCCAGCGCGGCGCCGATGGCCCGCGCCATCCCCAGGCCCTCGGGGTGCGGCCGGCACACGTGGTGGGCGTCGCCGGCCAGGCCCCAGCCGGACAGCACGGCGAGCGGCCGGGCACCGCGCGCGGCGGCGGCCTGCGCGGACTCCAGGACCACCGCGCCGACGCCGTCACCGAGCAGCAGGCCCTTCCGGCCGGCGCTGAAGGAGCGCAGGACGCCGTCCGGGGAGAGCGCCCGGCCGGCGGAGAACAGCGCGAAGTTGTCCTCGTCCACGAGGTAGCCCGCGGAGACGACCACGCGGTCCTCCCGGCCGGTGCGGATCCGTACGGCCGCCTCGGAGACCGCCGTACTGGCCGCGACACAGGCGTTGGTGTAGGTCCGGGCCGCGCCGAGCAGCCCGCAGGCCCGCGCCAGGGCGGCCGCGGTGTCCGAGATCGCCGACTTGCCCTGGACGGCCAGCGGCCCGCGGGCCACGGCCGGATCGGCGTGCCGGCCCAGCAGGAGCGGAGCCTGCGCCCGCTCCGCCGGCGACAGTCCGGCCTGCTCGCAGGCCTCCTCCACGACCCGGCGCAGCTCCTCGTCCAGGTCGGGCGAGCCCGGCAGTACGGCGGCGACACCCGTGCGGTACCGGTCCGTGGCGAACCGCCCGACCGGTCCGAACGCCGCCCGGGAGGCGGCCAGTCCCCGCCCGAGGGCCTCTTCGCCGCGGCCGAAGGCGCTGGTGACGCCGAGCCCGGTGATGACGACCGTCCGGTCCGCCAGGTCGGCCCGGTCCGTCCGGTCGGCCCGGTCCGCCCGGTCCGCCCCGGTCACGAACCGCTCCCGCCCGGCACGGGGGCGGCCAGGGCGCCGGCCAGCACCGCGACGGCGCCGTCGACCGTGTCCATGGCCTCCAGCTCCTCGTCGAGGTCGATCCGGATGCCGTACCGCTCCTCGACCACGTGCACCAGCCAGGCCAGCTGCAGGGAGTCGATCCGGTCGCCCACGTCGCCCGGGGCGCACTCGTCGTGCTGGGCCAGCAGGGCGATCACCTCCGGACGGCCGGGGGCGGGGGACCGGCCGCTCACGCCGAGCCAGCCTGGGCCGTGACCTGGGTCCGGCGCTGCTCGACCTGGGCGACGAACTCGCCGATGGTCAGGGTCTGCAGGGCCTCGACGTCCTCGTCGGAGAACTTGACCCCGTACTCCTCCTCGACCTGCATGACGAGTTCGGCGGTGGTGAGCGACTCCAGCTCCAGGCCGTCGTCGCCGATGGGGGTGGCGTCCGTGACCCCGGCCGTGTCGAGGTTCATGGTTTCGAGGGTGTTCACTACGAAGGCGCGCACAGGGGTGCTCATGAACTGGCTCCTTGTATCAGTGTTCGTATGTGTGTTCAGGACGTGTCTGGGCACCGGGGACGAGTGGGGGTGTCGGTGTCGGTGTCCCGGGTTGAGGTGTGGCTCGCGGTCCCGGTCGGTGACCAGCGCAAGCACGCGCACGCGCTGCTGCGGCGGGCCGCGGCGGCGGTGCTGGGCATCGGGCCCGAGGGCCTGGCCGTGGCCCGGGAACCGGGCGGACGGCCGTACGTGGTGTCACGGCCCGGCGCCGCGGACCGCGGGTCGAGGCCGCCGGTGCGGGTGAACGTGAGCGTGAGCCACACCCGCGGTCTGACCGCGGTCGCGGTCTGCACCGGCGGGGACGTGGGCGTGGACGTGGAGCCGGCCCGCGAGCTTCCGGCGGTGGCCCTCGCCCGGCGCTGGTTCGCCGAGGAGGACGTCCGCTGGATCGAAGGCCATGCACCCGCCCTGCGGGCCCGCGCCCTGCTGTGGGTCTGGACGCACAAGGAGGCACTGGGCAAGGCGGTCGGCACCGGGCTGGCCGGCGGAGGCCGGCTGCGGCCGGTTCCGCTGCCCGCCTCCGGCCTGCCGCCGGAGCCCGCCGGGCGTCCGGTGACCCTGCGGGAGATCTTCCCGGGCGCGGGCCTGACCAGCGCCGTCCCCGGCGGCCCGGAGGGCTACGTGCTGTGCGTGGCGGGCGGCCCGGGCACCGAGGGCGCCCCGGTGTCGGTCACCCAGGTGGACGGCTGAACTCCCGCGCAGCACAACGGTGTTCCCGCGCGGTGCTGCCGAGTCTCTGCGCGGCGCGACGGCGTTCCCGCTCCACATCACCGGGCTCACACCCGTTCCACGGCGGCGGCCGGCACCGCGGCAGACCGCTGCGCGGCGGCCCGCAGCGCGGCCGGATCGCGTACCGGCTTTCCGGTGGTCGTCCGGGGCAGGGCGGTCAGCGCGTGGATGCGGCGCGGCAGCTTGAAGCCGGCCACCCGCTCGGCGAGCAGGCCCTCCACGGCCCGCGCCGTGACCTGCTCGTCGAGGACCGCGTAGGCCTCGATGGCCCCGTCGTGGACCACCACCGCCTCGCGGACGCCGGGCAGTTCGGACAGGGTCCACTCGACCTCGGTGAGGTCGACCTTGAGCCCGCCGACCGACACCTGGGAGTCCAGCCGGCCCACGACGGCGAGCAGCCCGGTCTCCGGGTCGAGCGTCGCGGCGTCGCGGGTGCGCAGCCAGCCGTCCGCCCAGCGGTCCGGACCGGCCGGACCGAGGTACGGGCTGACGGGCCGCCGTACGAGGAGCTCCCCGTCCACCACCTTCGCCTCGATGCCCGGAGCGGTGCGCCCCGTGGCCGGCCGGGAGGCCCCGGACAGGTCGGCCGCGATGACGCCCGTCTCCGTCATCCCGTACACCTCGCCCAGCGGTACGGAGTACCGCGCGGCGAAGGCCTCGGAGACCCCGGGCCGCACCGACTCGCCGGCGGATATCGCCCCGACCAGGTGCGGCAGCGGCGGGGGAGCGGAGACCGAGGCCAGCAGCTGCGCGTGGAACGGCACGCCCGTGATCACGGTCGGCGCGGTCCGCGCGGCCACGGCGGCGAGGATGCCGTCGGCGCTCATCCGCTCCGGCAGCACGATCTCGACGCCCGCGTGCAGGCTGTGCAGCACCCCCGCCATCAACCCCATCGCGTGGATGAGGGAGTTGAGGACCACGATGCGGTCGCCCGGCCCGGGCATACCGGGGATCAGGGTGTAGCGGTGGACCTCGGCGACGAGGTCCGCGGCCGTGCGCCCGATCACCTTGGAGGGGCCGGTGGAACCGGAGCTGAGCTGGACGAGCGCGTGCCCGCTCGCGGCGGGACGCCCCTCGGGGTACGGCTCGGCCACGGCGTCGACCGTGTGGAAGCCGCGCAGCACGCCGAGGCGCACCGGCCCGGCCGGCCGGACGAGGAACTGAGGGGCCGTCCGCTGCAGCGCCCGGTCGCTCTCGTGGGCGGTCAGCCGGTGGTCGAGCAGGATCACCTGGGCCCCGGTCCGCCAGGCGGCCAGCAGGTGGGTGAGCAGCGCGAGCGACGGGGGCAGCTGGAGCGCGACCGATCCGCCGCGGCGCAGTCCGGCCTCCGCCAGCTCGGTGTGGCGGGCCACGACCTCGCGGCGCAGACCGGCGCGATCCAGCCGTTCGCCGATGTGCACCGCAGGCTCGGCGTCGTCGTGGCCGGCGTGCAGGAGCAGCTCGTCGACCCAGCTTCCGTCGTGCTGCTGCGGATCGGTCGTCCCGGGCCCGGGGCCCCCGAAATCGCTGATCACGAACAAACATCTCCCCGTTGCACTGCCCCGTTGTGCTGCTGATTCGCCCTGACTGGCTCAGCAGTTCCGCATAATAGAAACGACCCCTCAGGGACTGTCAAGCGTCATATGCAAAGCGCGACAGCATTCTTGCGGAATTGCGAATTCCTACTGCCGGGTTGCCTTGCGGGGCCGGGTTCGCGGTGCGGGAAATGTTTGACTGAACAGGGACTCCCTGTAGGGTCTGCCCGTGTTGAACGGGGAGATCATTCATTCCCAGATTTCCCTGGCGGGGAATCGGGAGCTCAGGGTCGGGTATCCATTGACCGGCTGTAGCGCCTGCGCGCGGCGCCGGTTTATCCGGGAGGCCATCGAGGCGATCTTTCCCGGGCTGCGTAGTCCGTCCGGAATTCAGTCATCAGATCTTTCTATCGGATCCGGCTGTCGAATCCGTCCCTCCATGACCTCGTGAGGTGAGCATGCGCACTCTCCTGGTGGATAATTACGACTCCTTCACCTTCAATCTGTTCCACCTCCTGGCGGAGGCCAACGGGCAGGAGCCCGTCGTCATCCGCAACGATGAGCCGGGGTGGAGAATCAGCCATCTGGAGGAGTTCGACAACGTCGTCCTGTCTCCCGGACCCGGCACCCCCGAACGCCCGGAGGACTTCGGCGTCTGCACCGAGATCGTCCGCGCGGCGGACCGCCCGGTCCTCGGCGTCTGCCTCGGCCACCAGGGCATAGCCCACCTCGGCGGCGGCACCGTCCGGCGGGCCCCCGAACCCCGGCACGGACGGGTCTCCCCCGTGGAGCACTCCGGGACGGACCTCTTCGCCGGGATCCCCTCGCCCTTCGACGTCGTGCGCTACCACTCCCTCACCGTGGCCGACCTGCCCGAGGACGTCTTCGAGGCCACCGCGTGGGCGCCGGGCGGCATCCTCATGGGCCTGCGCCACCGCGAACGCCCCCTGTGGGGCGTGCAGTTCCACCCGGAATCCATCAGCAGCGAGCACGGACTGCTGATGATGCGCAACTTCCGCGAGCTCACCACCCGCTGGCAGCAGGAGCACCCCGGCGCGCGACCCCTCGCACCGGCCGCACCCGCCGCCGCGCCCGCCCGCCCCGCCCCGAGCCGGCACCTGCGCGTCCTCACCGAGCGGCTGCCCACCGCATGGGACCCGGAGATCGTCTTCGACGAGCTGCTGCGCGGCGGGAACCACGCCTTCTGGCTCGACAGCAGCCGCAGCGACGGCGCCACGGGCCGCTTCTCGATCATGGGCGACGCCTCCGGCGACCTGGCCCGCGTGGCCACGGCCGACGTGGCGGCCGGCACGGTCACCGTCGTGTCCGAGCGGGACGGCGTCCGCAGCGCGCAGGTCGTGCAGCGCCCCTTCTTCGACTGGATCGACGAGGACTTGAAGTCCCTGGAGGTGGACCTGCCCGACCGGGCCGAGAACCCCTGCAACTTCGCCCTCGGCTGGGTCGGGTACCTCGGGTACGAACTGAAGGCGCAGTGCGGGGCCGGCCCGGTCGTCCACCGCTCGAAGCAGCCCGACGCCACGATGGTGTTCGCCGCCCGCGCCCTGGCCTTCGACCACCTGACCGGCACCACGCACCTGCTCGCCCTGGCCCCCGCGGACCCCGGATCCGACGCCGAGGCGCTCGCCCACGACGCCTCCGCCCGCGCGTGGCTGCACACCACCGCCGGACGGCTGCGCGCCCTCGCCGGACGGACCGCGGACGCCGACGTGTCCGCGCAGCCCGTGGACGCCGGCGATCTGAGCCTGCGCCACGACCGGGACGCCTACCTGGACCGCATCCGGCGCAGCCAGGAGGACATCGCCGCCGGCGAGACCTACGAGGTCTGCCTCACCAACGAGCTGCACAGCGAAGCGAAGGTGGACCCCTGGGAGGGGTACCGGTTCCTGCGCCGCACCAGCCCGGCGCCGTTCGCCTCGCTGCTCCTCTTCGAGGACCTCGCCGTCCTCAGCACCTCGCCGGAACGGTTCCTGCGCGTCACCGCCGAGGGGCTGGCCGAGTCCAAGCCGATCAAGGGCACCCGGCCGCGCGGCGCCACCGCGGAGGAGGACGAGGCGCTGCGCGTGGACCTGCGGACCAACGAGAAGGACCGCTCCGAGAACCTGATGATCGTCGACCTGGTCCGCAACGACCTCGGCCGGTGCGCGGAGGTCGGCTCGGTCCACGTGCCCAAGCTGTTCGACGTGGAGACCTTCGCCACGGTGCACCAGCTCGTCAGCACCGTACGGGCCACCATGCGCCCCGGAGTGAGCGCCGTGGAGTGCGTGCGCACCGCGTTCCCGGGCGGTTCGATGACGGGCGCCCCCAAGATCCGCACCATGCAGATCATCGACGAACTGGAGGAGGGCCCGCGCGGCGTGTACTCCGGAGCGATCGGCTACTTCTCCCTGTGCGGCGGCGCCGACCTCAGCATCGTCATCCGCACCGCCGTCGTGACGGAGGAGGGCATCCGCTACGGAGTCGGCGGCGCCATCGTCGCGCTCTCCGACCCCGCCGACGAGTACGAGGAGACCATCACCAAGACGACCCCGCTGCTCCGCCTCCTCGGCAGGGGCTTCCCCGGCCGCGACGCGGCGGCATCCGCAGAGCCCCCGGTGTCCCGTTGACCGGGCCGACCCCGCCCACCGTGCCGGGCCGCGCCGACCGCCTCTTTGCGCTCACCCGTCACGGAGCCCTGCGCGAGGTCCCCGTGACGGACGCCCCGGGCACGCTCCTCGCCGCGGACTCCTGGCTGGTCGACGACGGCCGGGTCCGCGCCCTGGACCGGCACCGCAGCCGCTTCACCGCCACCTGCACCGAGACCGCCGGCGTGCCCGTCGCACTCCTGGACACCTTCTGGACCGCGATGGCGGCCCTGCTGCCCCGGGCGGCCGGCCACTGGTTCCCGCGCGTGGAGCTGGAAACCGTGTCCCCGGACGCGTCCCCGGACACGGTCCTGCCCGGTGGCCACCGGCTGCTGTACCGGCTGCGCCCCGCGCCCGCGCGCACCACGACGGCCAGGGTCTGGGGACTGGCGGTCTGCGACCCGCGCCGGACGCCCCGTCACAAGGGGCCGGACCTGGGCGCCCTGGCCGAAGTCCGCTCCAGGGCCACGGCCGCGGACGCCGACGAGGCGCTCCTGGTCACCGCGGACGCAGTGGTGCTCGAAGCGGCCAACTCCTCGCTCCTGTGGTGGGAGGAGGACGTCCTGTGCCATCCGCCCGCCGAGCTCCCGGTGCTCCCCGGGGTCACCGCCTCGCTGCTGCTCGACCGGGCGGCGCGCACGGGAGTGACCGTACGGCCCGTCCGGCGCAGGCTCTCCGCGCTGGCCGGCCGCGAGGTCTGGGTGGTCAACGCCCTCCACGGCCTGCGCCCCGTCACCGCCTGGACGGGCGGGTCCCTCCCGGCCGGCGATCCGCTGCACGCCGCTGCGTGGCAGAACTGGCTGGACGGACAGCGGACCCCGCTCCCGGCGTGAACCCCGCCACGGCGAACCGCCGCCGCTGCCCGACCAGGGCGGCGGCGGCGGTTTCCGCCGGAGCGCGCACATGCCGGGCGCAGATGCCGGGCGCCATTCCGGGGAAAGGACCGCACCAATCGGTGCGGGCTCCGCATTGCATTTCCACTTGGAGCCGACCGGGAATTCGGTTTCGCCGTTATTCGGCGGCCGCGATCGGCTGGAGCCGGCGCGGGATCGTCGAGCCGGCCGGATCGGTCCGGGCCAGATCGCCGGAGAGCACGGCCTGGTGCAGCTGCTGGAGCGGAGCGGACGGCTCCAGCCCCAGTTCGCGTACGAGCGAGGCCCGCAGCTTCTGGTAGGCCTCCAGCGCGCGCCAGCCCCCGCCCGAGCGGTGCAGGGCGCGCATCAGCTGCCCGCAGAAGCCCTCGTGGAGGGGATGGCGGGCCGCCAGCACCCGCAGTTCGGGGATCACCTCGGCGCAGCGCCCGAGCCGGATGTCGGCCTCGATGCGCCGCTCCAGGGCGGCCGTGCGCTCCTCGTTGAGCTGGAGCACCTCGAGTTCGAGGATCGATCCCGCGCGTACGTCGACCAGCGCCGGCCCCTGCCACAGCGCGAGCGAGCGGCCGAGCAGGTCGGACGCGGCACGGTAGTCGCCGATGTCGTAGGCCGCCCGGCCCTGCCCCGCGAGCCGCTCGAACTCGTGGGCGTCGACCTGGCCCGCGGGAACCTGGAGCAGGTAGCCGCCGAACCGGGTGACGAGGACCTCCTTGGCGTCGAGCGCCGGGTCCCGCTCCAGGGCGGTGCCGATCTTCCGGCGCAGCTGGAGGATGTACGTCTGCAGCGTCGTGGTGGCGCTGCGGGGGATGTCCTCGCCCCAGATCTCCTCCATCAGCGTCGGCACGGTGACGACCCGGCCGGCGTGCAGGGCGAGCAGGGCCAGCAGTTGCCGGGGCTTCGTAGCGGTCGGAACCACCGAGACGCCGCGCTCCTGGGCAGTGAGCGACCCGAGTACTTTGATCTCCATCTGTGCGCTCTCCCTCATCGGGCCGCGGATGCCGGACGGTGTGCGACGACCCCTTTGGAGTCAGGCGAACAGCGTCGCAGCCGAGGCCTCCGGCGGCCCAGTGAGGTGCGCACGAGGTGAATCATGAAAATGTCATACGCGGCCGGTGAACGTGGCACTGCCGGTGCTGTGAGGTCCCCCTCCAGACTCTCGTCCCAACAGGACACCAGTGCAGCACCGTTCGTTTCAGGGGGAAGTCATGAACGTGGCCCAGGAACTTTTCCGTTTCGCGGAACTCGCCGCCCGTACCGCTCTGGAACCGAAGCTCGGACAGCGCTTCGACGCCGACCCGGCCGGGGTTCTGCTGGAGTTCGGACTCGAAGCCCAGGGAGTGGACTGGACGTCCGGCGCGACCCTCTCCATCGACGATCTGAGCGCCGCCGTCACCGGTCCGATGTCGATCTGCCTGCGGTGCAGCACCTGCACCGGCGGCAACCTGACCGACCAGGCCGACCTCCGGGTCGCGGCGTGACGCCCCCGCGGGAGCACCAGGCGGGCCCCTTCGTGGCCTTCAAGCGCCACGTGCGGGCCGAAGCGGTCCCGGGCGAGGCCGCGTTCGTCCTCTCCGACCAGGGCGTGACCGTCCTGCGCGGCGCCGGCATCGAGAGCCTGGTCCCGCTGCTCGACGGCAGCCACACCCTGGACGCCTTACTCAGGGCCGCCTCGGCGACCATGCCGGTCGCCGAGGTGGGCCGGGCGCTGCGGAGCCTCGCGCAGGCCAATCTGGTCGGGTACCGGCACGGCGGCGCCGAACCGGCGGGCGCCGACCCGGCCGGCGGGGACACCGCCCTGGCCCAGGCCTACTGGGACCGGGCGGGCCTCGACGGGTACGAGGCGACGGCCGAGGTCCGCACGGCGCCGGTCGCCGTGATCCCGGTCGGCGGGGTGAACGCCGCCGAGGTCCGCGCCGCCTGCGCCGCCTCCGGGCTCAACGCCGTGGAGGAGGACGCCGACGCCCCGCTGGCCCTGGTGGTGTGCGCGGACTACCTGGACCCCGGGCTGAGGTCCGTCTCCCGGCGGCTGCGCCGCCAGGGCCGGACCTGGCTGCTGGCCAGGCCGTTCGGAGCCGACCCTTGGACCGGCCCGTTCTTCTCGCCGGCCACCGACGGACCCGACGGCCCCGACGGACCCTGCTGGTCCTGCCTGGCCCACCGGCTCTCCGAGCACCGCGCCGGGGAACTCCCCGTACAGCGCGCCCTGGGCCTGGACGGGCCGGCGCCGCGACCCGCCCCGACGCTCTCCGCCGTACGGTCCCTCGGACTGCAGTGCGCCGTACTGGAACTGTCGAAGTGGCTCGCGGGACTGCGCTACCCGGAGCAGCGGTCGGTGTGCGTCCTGGACAGCCTCAACCTGAGCACCGCCCACCACACCGTGCTGCGCCGCCCGCAGTGCCTCGACTGCGGGGACCCCTCGCTGGTCGCCCGCCGGACGGCGCGGCCCCTCGCCCTGGCCTCCCGGCCGAAGGCGGAGGGCACCGGCAGCAACGACCGGGCCGTCTGCGCCGAGGGCATCCTCATCGAGAACCGCCATCTGATCAGCCCGGTCACCGGCATCGTGACGAACGTCCGCCCGGTCCCGGGACTGCCCGACGGACTGCACGCCTACGACTCCGGTCACAACCTAGCCCTGCGCGGGCACTCGCTGGCCGGGGTCCACCAGGTCCTGCGGGCCCGCAGCGGAGGCAAGGGGGCGACCGCCACCGAGGCCCGGGCGAGCGCGCTGTGCGAGGCGGCGGAACGGTACAGCGCCGCCCGCCAGGGAGACGAGCTGGTCATCCGCGAGTCGATGGCCGGGCTGGGCGCCGCGGCCGTCCACCCCAACACGTACCAGCTGTTCGACGAGCGGCAGTACGCCGACCGGGCGCGCTGGAACGCCCTGCAGCCGCCCTTCCACCGGGTGAGCCGCCCCTTCGACCCCGCCGCCGAGACCGAGTGGACCCCCGTGTGGTCGCTCACCGCCGGCGCCCACCGGATGCTGCCCACCTCCACCCTGTACTTCGACACGGGCACGGGCGCCTCCCGGGACGGCCTGTGGGCCGACTCCAACGGCAACGCCGCGGGCGGCAGTCTCGAGGACGCGGTGGTCCAGGGCGTGCTCGAACTCGTCGAGCGGGACGCCGTGGCGCTGTGGTGGTACAACCGGCTGAGCCTGCCAGGCCTCGACCTCGACTCCTTCGACGAACCCTGGCTGGCGGCCACCAGATCGGCGCTCGACCGGGCCGGCCACCAGGTCTGGACCCTCGACCTCACCTCCGACCTCGGAATCCCGGTCGTGGCGGCCGTCTCCCGGCGCACCGGCGGCCCCGGGGAGGAGTTCGTCTACGGGTTCGGAGCCCACCTCGACCCGCGGCTCGCGCTGCGCAGGGCGGTCACCGAGATGGTGCAGATGCTGCCGGCCCCCGGCGGTTCCGGTACGGCCCTGCCCGGACAGCCGCAGCTCTTCGCGGACCCGGGGCAGACCGGGCGGACCCCCGCGTCCTGGCGGTACGCCGGACGCAACGCGGACCTCCTCGACGACGTCACGCACCTGCGTACCCTGCTGGAGTCGCACGGGATGGAGCTGCTGGTCCTCGACCAGACCCGGCCTGACGTGGGCATACCCGTGGTCAAGACGCTCGTGCCCGGACTGCGGCCGTTTTACGCCAGGTTCGCCCCGGGACGCCTTTTCGACGTACCGGTGCGTCTCGGCCAGCGGAATACTCCCACCGCATTCCGTGAACTCAACGGGGTTCCGCTGCCCTTGTAGTTGTACGTGTGGATGCCCTTCCGGATGCCCTTCCGGATCCCCTTGTAGATCAGCTCTCTGCTACCTCTCCGATCTCCGGCGGGCTCGGCATATAGTGCGGACTCGGACCCTCTCGTTTTCCCTACCGAGGAGTGAGCATATGACGGGCCGTTTCCGGACTGCGGACAACGACCTAGCTCAGGGAACCGAGCAAGCGGAAAGCTTGAATCCGGACAAGCGCGGCCGCGTCACCGACGTCCTGGCCCCGCGCCTCGCGCAGGGCATCGTGGTCACCGTCCTGTCCGGGTACGCAGTCGTCACCCTGCTCAACGTCGAATACGCACTGCGCGACCAGCGGCGCGAACTCTTCGTCTGCGCGACGGCGGTCATGCTCCTCTACGGCCTCCAGCTGGTCCTCACCTCGCCCAAGGCCCGGCGCTGGTCCACCGGCCGCAAGTGCGCGGCCCTGGGCGTGCAGTTGTTCCTGACCTTCTTACCCCTGGTCTGGCTGAACGTGCTGTGGGGCAGCGTGGCGGGACCCCTGAGCGCCTCGGTCCTGCTGCTCGCACCGCCCAGGATCGCCTGGCCCTCCTTCGCGGCCATCTCGGGCGTCGTGCTGTGGTGGGCGGTGGGCCAGGGCGGCAACGTGCTGGACCTCGCGTACTCGACCATCTCCACCGCGCTGACCGGACTGGTGGTGTACGGCCTCACCCGGCTGACCGACCTGGTCAACGAAGTGCACCAGACCCGTGCGGAGATGGCGCGGATGGCCGTCATCCAGGAACGCCTGAGGTTCGCCCGGGACCTGCACGACCTCCTGGGCTACAGCCTCTCGGCCATCTCGCTGAAGTGCGAGCTGATCCAGCGGGTCGTCGTCAACAACCCGGAGCGGGCACGCGAAGAGGTCGTCTCCGTCCTCGGGGTGTCCCGCCAGGCCCTCGTCGACGTACGGGCGGTCGCCCGCGGATACCGCGACATGTCGCTGGCGGCGGAGGCCGTCTCGGTGGCCGACGTGATGGCCTCGGCGGGAGTGGAGGCGAAGGTCGACATCGACTGCGGGCGGCTCCACCCGCTGGTGGACACCGTGCTGGCGACCGCCCTTCGCGAGGGCGTCACCAACATGCTCAGGCACAGCAAGGTGCAGTCCTGCACCATCAGGGCGGCGGTCGACGGGGAGACGGTGGAGCTGGTGATGGAGAACGACGGGGTGGTGGCCGTCGGGCTCGCGGACCCCGCGGACCGGGGCAGCGGGCTGGGCAACCTGGACACGAGGCTCACCGCGATCGGCGGGACGCTGACCGCGGGCATCGCACCGCAGGGCCGGTTCCGGGTGACGGCGAGGGCGCCGATGAGACCGGTCGCCCCCGACCCCCCGGACAGCGTCGGCCCACAAGGATGCGGGTACGACGGGAGCGCAGGAAGAGCGTCCGTCGCGGCACTGGAACGTCGAGCCGGCTGAAGCGGCGCGAGCCGACCGGCACGAGGGGTATACGGGGGAACAACCATGCTGTCGCTGCTTCTTGCCGAGGACGTCCACATGGTCCGCGGCGCACTCATCGCATTACTCGAACTGGAACCCGACTTCCAGGTGGTGGCCTCCGTGGACCGCGGTGACCTCATCGTGGCCTCCGCGCTCGAATCGCGCCCCGACGTCGCGATCATCGACATCGACCTGCCCGGGATGGACGGGCTGACCGCGGCCGCCGAACTGCGCGAACGCCTGCCCGCCTGCCGCACGCTGATCCTCACCAGCCTCGGCAGGCCCGGCACCCTGCGCCGGGCGATGGCCGCCCGCGTCTCGGGGTTCCTGCTCAAGGACTCCCCGCCGGCCCGGCTCGCCCAGGCCGTACGGGCCGTGGCCAACGGACAGCGGGTGATCGATCCCGATCTCGCCCTCAGCGCCTGGGAGGCCCTGGACAATCCGATATCCCCGCGCGAGACGCAGGTGCTCCGGCTGGCAGCCCGGGGCGCCGACGCCGGTGAGATCGCCGAGCAGCTCTTCCTGAGCGAGGGCACGGTACGGAACTACCTGACGGCCATCGTGGACAAGCTCAACGCCCGCAACCGGATCGACGCCATCCGCATCGCGGAGGAGGCGGGCTGGATCCCGTAACCACGGCTCAGGCCACGCGCAGGACCCGGGTCGGTTCCTCGCCGACCTCCGCGGCGGCGGACAGCCCCGCCAGCCGGCTGCGGTAGCCGTCGCCGGCGCGCACCCGGGCACAGGCCTCGGCGTCCAGCCACCACAGCACGCCCAGGTAGACCCGGGGATCGGCGGCCGAGCGGAGCAGATCGCTGCCGCCGAAACCGCTGTCCGACACGCACTGCGCGACCAGGGCGCCGAAGTCGAGCTCGAACTGCTTCGGCGGGCCGTCGAGCACGGCCCGGACCAGCACGACGTGGGCGGCGTCCGAGAGCTCGCCCCCGACCGTCATCCGCCCGACGGTGACCATCAGTTCGCTGGTGGAGGTGGTTCCCGGACCGAGCCCGGGGTGCCGTACCGGCGACGGCCCGTCCTCGTGACCGGCCTCGTGCGAGGCCTGGAGCAGCCGGTCCAGGGTGCTCCACTGGTCGAGGTGGACGTAGCTGCCGGGCCGGTCCGGGCAGGCGGCCGTCACGAGCGCCTCGAATCCCTTGGCGGACTCCCGGTGGCGCGCGTAGTCGACGAGTGCCCGCTCGAACGAGGAGGGATCCCCGGTCGTGGTCATCCGCTCGACGACCGTCACCTGCCGGCCGCGCTCTCGCTGGGACATCGGCGGCTCCCCTCCTGCTCCGTGCACGGCATAACCGGTGCATTGTCGGCACACGCCGCTAGAGCGGCGATGGAACCGGCTTCCGCACGGGCCCCCGCCGACCCCCGTCGCCCCCTCGTGCGCCCCGGTGGGAAGGGTTTTCACCGGCCGTGCCGAACTTCTGCCGTTCCCTTGTCCGTCGCCTGGCCGTCGCTCGCGCACGCTGGTGGACAAAGAGCCGGGAACACGGCGACCCGACGGCCTCCGGGACGGGGCAGGGGAGGACGACGCGTGAAGAAGGTGCACTTCGCCGGGACACACCGGGTCCGCCACCCCGAGGAGACCTGGGCCCGCCTCGACGAGCTCCGCGATTCCTTCGGGATCACCCGGATCGCCGATGTCACCGGCCTCGACACCCTCGGCATCCCGGTCGTCGCCGCGATCCGGCCCGCCGCCCGGACCCGACCGCTCGCCTACGGCCGCGGAGCCACCCCCCTGCTCGCCCGGATCTCCGCCGTCATGGAGTCTGTGGAGCTCTGGCACGCCGAGTACGCCTGCCCGCCCGCCGAAGTGCTGCGCACACCCGCGCGCGAACTCGCCCTGCCCTACGACGTACGGGCCCTGCCCCTGCCGCCCGGCAGCCTGCTGAGCGAACACACCCCGCTGGACTGGGTCATCGCCGCCGACCTGGTCACCGGCGCTCCCGTACCCGCCCCCCGGGCCTGTGTCACCGCGGGCGAGGAGACCGGCACCGAGTGGCGGCCCCCGCTGCTGCGCACCACGGCCGGCGGACTGGCCGGCGGCAACAGCTACGAGGAGACCGTGGTCCACGCGCTCTACAAGCTGATCGAGCAGGACTGCGCCGTCGCCCCGGCCGTCGCCCCGGCCCCGGCCTCCCTCGCCCCGGCCGGCCCCGACGCCACCGGTCCCGTCGACCCGGCCGGGGTGGACGACCCGCTCTGCGCCGAGGTGCTCGCCCGCCTCGCCGCCGCCGGAGTCCGGGTCACCCTCACCCGCCGCGCCAACCGCTGGGCGCTGCCCTGCTTCTCGGTGGGCCTGTGGTCGAAGTCCTTCCCCGTGCCCGTCACCGCCGTCGGTGTGCACAGCGCCCCCAGCATCGCCCTCGGCCGCGCGCTGACCGGCGCCGCCCGCGACCGGCTGCGCGCCCTGGTGGGCGACGGCCCGGCCACGGCCGCCCGGGCCCGCGCGACGCCGCCGCGCGCCGCCCGCACCGCCGGGACGCCCGCGGGGCGGGTCCTCGACTGGCGGGAAGCCGCCGCCCACGCCGCCGAGTTCGCCGAGTTCGCCGAGGACACCGACGAGATGCGCTGGCTCGCCGGCCTGGTCACCGCGGTGACCGGCCACCGGCCCGTGGCCGTGGACCTCAGCACCGAAACCGACGTCCGCGTCGTCAAGGTCGTCGCCGCGGGCCTCACCGGCCCCGCCGCCGGCGCCGGCCCCGTACGGCTGCCCGGGGAGCGCCGATGACCACCCACGTGTTCGTCGGAGCCGCCCTCGGCGCCGACGAGGTCCGCACCGCGTACCCCGGGTCGGTCCTCCACCCTCCGGCCCGCCACGGCGACCTGCTCGCCCTCGCCGCCGGGCCCGGGGACACCGTCGTCCTCCTCGACGGCGTCCAGTGCCACGGCACCCCGGTGTCCCACGAGGAGATCCTCGACCTCCTCGCCGACGGCACCCGGGTCGTCGGCGCCGCCGGGTTCGGCGCCCTGCGCGCCGCGGAGTTGTGGCCGTACGGCATGCGCGGCATCGGCCTCGTCTTCGGCATGTTCGTCCAGGGCACCCTGGACGGCGACGCCGAGGTCGCCGCACACCGGCCCACGCACACCCACGGGCACCCCACCGTCGCGCTGGTCACCCTGCGCTGGACGGTCGCCAACGCCGTCACCGACCGGATCCTCGACCCCGCCACCGGCGACACCCTCCTCGACCTCGCCGCCTCGATGCACTCCGCCGAGCGCTGCTGGCCCGCGCTGCTCAGGCTGGCCGGCGAGCACGCGAAGGCGACCGGCGAGGCCGCGGCAGCCCTGCGCGCGTACGCCCGGCGGACCCGCTCCACCACCGATCTGCAGCGCGTGGACTCCCTGCTTGCCCTGTCCTGGCTGGCCCAGGAAGCACCCGCCTCCGCCGCGCCGCCCGCACCGGATCCCCTGCCCGTACCCGCCTGGTTCCTCACGCCCACGAGCCGTCGCGCGCAATGGCGCGGCACGTTCCGGCCCACACCGGGAGCCTCGCGCCACCCGGCCGTCCGGGAGCTCGACGTGCTCCGCTTCCAGCAGCTCTACGCACCCGACTTCCCCGCCCGCTACCGGGGCTTCACCCTGCACCGGATCGCCGGGCACCTGCTGCCGACGGGGGAATCGGAGCTGGAGACCTGCGCGCTGGAGTCCGCCGCACGGGCGGGCATCACCGCGGACCTGCTCCCCGCCCAGGCGTGGGAGCACTGGCTGACCCCCGGCGAGCGGCGCTCCGGAACCCCTTGGCACCGGCTGCTCACCCTGCTCGTCCGCTCCTTCCGCAGCGCACCGGGAGACGCCCCCTTCCACGGGGTGCCCGAGGAGCTGCGCCGTGCGGACGCGGTGTGGGCGGCGAGCACGAACGCCGTCGCCGCCATCGACCGGCTGGGCGAGTCCGCCGCGGCGAGCGGACCGGGGGGCACCGCCCGGCGGATCCCGGTGAGCGAAGTCCGCGGGCACCTGCGGGAGATCTGGGGTTCCGGCAGCCCGGCGGCCCTGGAAGCGGCGGCCCGCGACCGGGGCTTCGCCTCCCTGGCCGAGGCGGAGGAGACCGCCCGCCGGTTCATGCCCCTGCGCGCGGCGTCAGCCCAGGTGGAGGCCCGCTAGCGCCCCGCTCTCGGCCCGCTCTCGCGCCCCGTCCGAGGCCTTCCGGCGGCGGTACTGTCCCGAAGTGGGGTCCACTCGCGGGCAGCGGACCGGACCGGGAGGCACCGATGAGGAACGTACTGATCGTCGAGGACGACGACGGAGTCGCCGAGGCCCTGGAACAGGCGCTGACCGTGCACGGCTACGCCACGTGCCGCACCGGCACCGGCGCCGCGGCCCTGGAGCACCTGGACGACGCCTCCCTGGTCCTGCTCGACCTCGGCCTGCCCGATCTCGAGGGTCACGAGGTCTGCCGGCGGATCCGGGAGCGCTCCTGCGTCCCCGTCATCGCGCTGAGCGGCCGCGCCGGCGAACTGGACCGCGTGATGGCCCTGCACATGGGCGCCGACGACTTCGTGGCCAAGCCCTTCGGCCGCTACGAGCTGATGGCGCGCATCCAGGCCGTCATCCGGCGCTCCGGCGACTGCCCCCGGCACCACGACGCGGCCGCCGCGAACGAACCGGAGCCCGGGCCCGATCCCGTAGGCGCACACGAACAGGCACACGAACCAGCGCACGAACAGGCACACCCGGCCGCCGGCATCCTGCGGGCGGGCCCGCTCAGCCTGGACCGGCGCGCCCGCAAGGTGTACCTGGACGGCACGGAAGTACGCATCACCCGCAAGGAGTTCGAGCTGCTGACCATGCTGCTGGAGGAACCCGGCACGGTCATGGAACGCCAGGACATCATGGCGCGGGTCTGGGACGAGAACTGGTTCGGTTCCACCCGCACGCTGGACGTCCACGTGGGCTCCCTGCGCGGCAAGCTCGGCAGCAACGACTGGATCGAGGCGGCCCGGGGCGTCGGCTACCGGCTGACCGTCCCGCAGCCGCGGGCGTCATGAACGCGGTGAACGCGCCTCCGGGGTGGGAGCCGGAGCCGCCCACGGTCGTGGTGGCCGCCGCCCACCAGATGCGCGGCCCGCTGTCCTCCGTACGCCTGCGCCTCGAACTCCTCCAGGACCGCTACCTCGACGCGGCCGATCCCGCCCCGGGCCGGGAGGTGGCGGCCATCCTGCGCGAAGTGGCGCGGCTCTCCGAGGTCCTGGAACAGGTACTGGCCTGGGGCGCGGTGGAGCACGCCGTGGCCCGGGCCGAGACCGCGGACGCCCTCGCCGTCGCCGGGCTGCGCGTGGAGGCATGGTCCGCCGCGGCGCGGGCCGGCGGCACGCACCTGGAGATCATCGGAGAGCGGGCCTCCCTCGTCCAGCAGCCCGGCACGCTGGAGCAGACCCTCGACGTCCTGCTGGACAACGCGCTCAAGGTCTCCCCGCCGGGCGGGACCGTACGGGTGTCGGTGGGCCGCGACGCCCCCGGCGAGGTGGCCGTGGACGTCTGCGACGAGGGCCCGGGGATGACGCGCGAGGAGATCGCCCACGCCTGCGAACCCTTCTGGCGCGGCCGTGCGGGCCGCGGCGGCCGGGGCAGCGGCCTCGGACTGACGATCGCCGCCGCCCTGCTCGGCGCCTCGGGAGGCCGCCTCGAACTCGGTCTGCGCACGGGCCTTTCCGGCCTGCGCGCGAGGGCCGTCCTGCCCGCGGACACCCCCGCGCCCACCGGCCCGCCGCAGGCTCCGGCCCCCGCCGCGCGGGCCTCGCCGCTGGTCCGCACGACCTCGTAGGCCGCGGGGCCGTCAGGCGTTCGGCTCGTGCGTGCGGGCCTGCCACGTACGGGGTCCGTCGAAGCCGCCGCCCCGTTCGGGGCGGCGCCAGCGGGCCGCCGTCCGCCGCAACGGGCCGTGGTCCGCCACGGGACCCGGTTCCGCGGCCCTGGCCAGCAGGACGGCGGTGAGCGCGGCGACTTCCTCCGGGCTCGCGCTGCCCTTCTCCACCCGCACCAGGAACGGTGCGTGCTTCTCGTGTACCGCGTCGCGTACCTCGGTCATCTCCGGGTCCTCCTCACTGGGGCGGGTTGCCGTGCTTGCGGCGGGGCAGCGCGGCGTCCTTCGTGCGCAGCATCGACAGGCAGCGGATCAGTGCCGAGCGGGTCTCGCGCGGGTCGATCACGTCGTCGACGAGACCGCGCTCGGCCGCGTAATAGGGGTGCACCAGCTCGGTCTTGTACTCGTCGATCTTCTGCCGGCGCATCGCCTCGGGATCGTCGGCGGCGGCGATCTCCCGCCGGAAGACCACGTTGGCGGCGCCCTCGGCTCCCATCACGGCGATCTCGTTGGTCGGCCAGGCCAGCGCGATGTCCACCCCGATCGAGCGGGAGTCCATCACGATGTACGCACCGCCGTACGCCTTGCGCAGGACCACGGAGATCCGCGGCACGGTCGCGTTGCAGTACGCGTACAGCAGCTTCGCGCCGCGCCGGATGATGCCCTGGTGCTCCTGGTCGACGCCCGGCAGGAAGCCGGGGACGTCGACGAGGGTGACCAGCGGGATGTTGAAGGCGTCGCAGAACTGAACGAACCGGGCGCCCTTCTCGCTGGCCTTGATGTCGAGGACCCCGGCCATCGCCGCGGGCTGGTTCGCGACGATCCCCACCACCTGGCCGCCGAGCCGGGCCAGCGCCACGACCAGGTTCGGCGCCCAACCGGCGTGGACCTCCATGTAGTCGCCGTCGTCGGTGATCTCCGCGATCACCTCGCGGATGTCGTACGAGCGGTTCCCGTCGGCCGGGACCGTGTCGAGCAGCGCGTCGCAGTGCCGGTCCTCGCTGTCCTCGCTGTGCACGTCCGGCGGCAGCTCGCGGTTGTTGGAGGGGAGCAGGGAGAGCAGGTAGCGCACCTCGGCGAGGCAGGTCTCCTCGTCGTCGTACACGAAGTGGGCCACGCCCGAGACCCCGGCGTGGACGTCGGCGCCGCCCAGGCCGTTCTGCGTGACCTCCTCCCCGGTGACCGCCTGCACCACGTCCGGACCCGTGATGAACATCTGCGAGATGTCGCGGACGGCGAAGACGAAGTCGGTGAGCGCCGGCGAGTACGCGGCGCCGCCGGCGCACGGCCCGAGCATCACGCTGATCTGCGGGATGACGCCGGAGGCCTTGGTGTTGCGCTGGAAGATGCCGCCGTACCCGGCCAGCGCCGAGACGCCCTCCTGGATGCGGGCGCCCGCCCCGTCGTTCAGCGAGACCAGCGGGGCCCCCGCCGCGATGGCCATGTCCATGACCTTGTGGATCTTCTGGGCATGGGCCTCGCCGAGCGCCCCTCCGAAGATCCGGAAGTCGTGGGCGTACACGAACACGGTGCGGCCGTCGACCTCGCCCCAGCCGGTGACCACGCCGTCGGTGTAGGGGCGCTTGTCCTCCAGGCCGAAGCCGGTCGCCCGGTGCCTCCTCAGCCCCTCGACCTCCGAGAAGCTCCCCTTGTCGAGGAGGAGGTCGATCCGCTCGCGCGCGGTCAGCTTGCCCTTGGCGTGCTGGCGCTCGGTGGCCGCGGGGTTGGTGCCCTCGCGGGTCTCTTCCTTGATGCGGGCCAGTTCGCCGAGCCGGTCCGGCGGCGCGCCGGCCCCGCCGGCCTGTTGTGTCGTCACCACGGCGCTACTTCCTCCCCGTTGTCTGGTCCATGTCGGTCACCGGTCGGCAGACGGTTCGATGTCGGAGCACATCGACGGCTCCGAGGCGATCAGCTCCAAGGCGTCGGCGGTGGTCAGCATCTCCATCGTCACGAAGCGGGCGGTGATCTCGTGCGGTCCGCCGGTGAGCAGGGCCGACGCCGCCACGTGGGCGGGGCAGCTCGGCAGGTTCTGGACGACCCAGCCCTCGGGGCGGTCGGCCACGTCCGGTCCTTCGTCGGTGCCCAGGTAGTCGGCGGACAGCTCGCGCCCGAGTCCGGTGCCCAGGCCCTTGAAGTAGGCCTCCTTGCGCGTCCAGAGCCGGCCGAAGGCCAGCTGCCGGTCCGTGTCCTCCTCGATCTCGGCGAGTTCCTTCTGCTCCATCGGGTGCAGATCGGGCAGGCACAGGTTGGTCGTCTCCAGCGACGGCACCCGCTGCACGTCGATGCCCACGGTCGAGGTCGCGACCCCGATGAGGACCACCCCGTGACTGTGCGACAGGGAGAACTGCAGCGGCAGCGGCGAGTCGAGGAGCACCGGCCGGCCGTGCGGACGGTCGCAGCAGGGGCAGGCGTCCCGGCCGAACTTCAGCTCGCCCGGCGCGATGCCGGTGTACGCGGAGAGCAGCCGCCGCAACGCGATGTGGGCCGACAGGTACGTCAGCCGGTCGTTGGGCCGGATGAACGCGGCGGCCCGCTTGTGCTCCTTGGCGTCGAGCTCGTCCGTGACGAGGGCGCCCTCGTTCTCCTCCGTCAGGTCCGGATGGCACACCCACAGGTGCATGTCCTGGTCCGGTGCGGTGATCCGGGCCGTCCCGGAGGTCTTGCTCATCGGCCCGCGCCGGCCGTCGCGGCGAACTGGACCTGGGATTCCCGGCGGTCCGGCATCAGCGCGCACAGCAGGGCGGCGACCTCGGCCACGCTGTCGTCGCGCAGCAGGTCCGCCGCCTTCACCGTGACGCCGAGCGCCGTCTCCAGCTTCCGCTTGAGCTGGATGGCCATGATCGAATCAACGCCCTGGCTGCGCAGCGGCCGGCGGACGTTGATCCGGTAGGCGGGCGGGATGTCGAGGGTCTCCGTGAGCTCCTGGCAGATGTACTGCTCGATCATCCGTATGCGCGCCCCGGTGTCCGCGGCGCGCAGGGCGGGCAGATCGGGCAACCGTTCGAGCCAGGTGGTTGTGTTCTGTATTGCCATGGTTTGTACCGCCTTCTGTGAAGGGTGGACGGTGCTTTTGGGCGGGAAAGGGGACCGCTCGGCTCTGGTGGTGGGGGTCGCCCGCTCGCGCCGGCGCCGGCCGGATCATCTGTCCGTGTGCCGCGCCGGGGTGCCGGAGCGCCGGTCCAGCGGCGCGGGACGGCTGTGGCGTCACCCTTCCCAGAGCGTCCCGACGTGTTCCGGAGGGCGGGTCGCGCCCCGCTTGACGGCCCTTGGGCAGAGCTCTGGCCTCGTTCCGCCGGGCTCAGTCTTCGATTCCGGTTAGGGACTGCGGTCCCTAACCGGCGACGCCGAACCACCGCAGCAGGGCCCGCGGCAGGCCGGCCCCCGACCTGTCCGGTGCGGTCCACACGATGTGGCCGTCCGGCCGTACGAGGAGTGCGTCGGTGCCGTGCAGGGGGCCCGGCGGGGCGCCCGGCTCGGGGCGGGCGGTGACGAAGGCGACCCGGTCCGCCCAGGGGCGGGCCGCGCAGCGCAGGGCCGGGTTGCCGACGAGGTCCAGCAGGAGCCCGCGGCCCGGGCGCAGCATGGCCGTCGTCGTCATGACGGGTCCCCAGGGCGTGACCAGCCGGGCGTGCGGGATCCGTGCTCCGAGCAGGGCGCGCGGAGGATCCGTACCGGACCCTGTGCCGGGCAGCGGGTGCGGCTGGGCCCTGATGGTGGCCAGCACCCGGCGGCCGGCCTCGCGCCGCTCGGTGTCGTAGCTGTCGAGCAGGCCGGGCGGCGCCCAGCCCCGTACGGCCGCCGCCAGTTTCCAGCCGAGGTTGACCGCGTCCTGCAGGCCGAGGTCGAGCGCCCGCCCGCCGGCCGGCACCCGCCGCTGGGCGGCGTCGCCCGCGAACAGCACCCGGCCGGGGAACCGTGCCCCCGTCAGGCGCCGTACGGTGCTGCGCCCGCCGTCGCATCCGACGAGGTAGCGGCCGCGCAGGCGTACGGCGCCCTCGGGTCCGACCGCCTCCGCCTCCACGTGCTCCTCGGTGACGGTGAGCCCGCGCAGTTCGAAGCGGCGCCGCACGTCGGCGCCCGAGGAGGCCGCCCACCGGCCGAAGTGCCCCCGCATCTCGCGGGGCGGGGTTCCCGGGGGGTCGAGCAGGCCCCGGCCGTCGAGGATCTCCATGGTGCGGGTGTGCAGGGCGGAGGCCCGCGGCCGCGGCGCCGGGGTCTCCCCGCGATCCAGTACGGTCACCGCGGCGCCGCCGAGGCGCAGTTCACCGGCGAGCATCAGCCCGACGGGCCCCGCGCCCACGACGACGACATCGGTGTCCAGCCGGTCTTCGAGCGAGCCGTGCTGGGACATGCGCACTCTCCTTGGTCTCGATCTCGGCGGACAGCTGACCGGATCGTGCTTCACAGCTTCTTCGGGCCGGGGCGCGCGTTCAACACACCGCGTTTTCAGAGCCTGGCCAGAGTTCTGCAGCCGTCGTCCGCCCGTGTAAGCAACGACGCACGTGAAGTTCAGGAGAGAGACAGAAGGGCCCCGACGGCCTGAGGCGGACCGTGCGGCCGCGGCACGGCCCTCGCCCGGCGCCGAGGCCTGTACACGGATGCCCGCACCGGTCGTAGCCCGCGTAGGCCCCGTGCAGGACGCCGCATGCGGCCGGTGGGGACCGTCTGCGCGTCTGCGGTACCGGTGACGGGCGGGACGCGGGATAATCGGGTTCATGGTCATGCTCTCCCCCGGCAGTGCGGCGCCCTCGGCGGCCGAGGTGCTCCACGCCCGGTACGCCGGCCGGCTGCCCGCCTCGCTGGAGAAGCTCGCCGGACCCCGCCACGGCGTGGTCGAGCTGCCGCTGCACGTGGCCTGGTCCGGACTGCGGTCCTACGACCTGGACCGCCCGCGCCTGCGCATGGGCCTCTACCGCACCGTCCTCGCCGAGGGGCAGCACGAGGACCTCGTCACCCTCCTGGACCGCGACCTCCTCCTCGCGCAGTGGCCCGTCCTGCGCACCCTGGTCAGCAGGCACCTGCGCGAGGTCTGGGAAGACGCCTTCCCCGAGCTGCTCCCGGCGACGGGATCCGCCGCCGCGTGAAGCTGAGCGACCTGCACCGCCGGCTCCTCGCGGCCGTGATCGACATCGGCGCTCCGTACCCGCTCGTGATCACCGGCGGGTACGCCGTCCAGGCCCACGGCCTCGTCGAGCGCCTCAGCCAGGATCTCGACGTCGCGACCGAGAACCCCGCTCCGATGGCGGAGATCGCCGCCGGGCTGGAGACGGGTCTGGCGGCCCGGGGCTGGCAGGTGCGCGTGATCGCCGTGGACCCGCTGGCGGCCCGGCTGATGGTGGTCGACCCGGACACCGGGGAGGAGTGCGAGGTCGACGTCCTCAAGGAGCACTTCTGGAACCCGCCGGCCCAGACCGAGTACGGGCCGGTCCTGCCCTTCGACTCCGTCATCGGTACGAAGGTCCGCGCCCTGGCCGACCGCGGCGCGGTCCGCGACTTCATCGACGTCCACGCCGCCTCCCGCCACCGCACCACCACCGAACTCGAACGCCTCGGCGAGCGCCACGGCCGTGACGAGTTCCGCCTCCAGGACCTGCGCGACCGCCTCGCCGGTGCGGACTGGGCGGACGACGACGAGTTCGCTGCGTACGGCCTCACCGAGGACGAGACCGCCGAGCTGCGCTCCTGGGCCCGCCGCTGGACCGACGACCTCGACCAGCGCCTGCACGACGGCGACCACGACCACGACGTCCCCCTTTAGCCGGAGCCCTCCGGGGACTGCGGCGCGGGCTTCGTGTGCAGGACCTCGCGGGCCTGCTCCGCGGCGCGGGTTATGCCCTCGCTCACGAAGTCGACGAAGCGGGCGATGTTTTCGAGGCGGGTGGCGGCCGGCGTGCCCGGGCCGAGGACGCCGACGCCCTGCCGGGCCGTCTCCACGAGCAGGGTGTGGGCGCGGGCGCTGGCGATCATCCCCTGGTACCAGACGTCGTCGTCGACGACGTAGCGCTCGCGGCGGCCCTCGTCCGGCTCCCGGCGGACGAGGGACTGGCCTTCGAGGAAGGTGATGGCCTTGGAGACGGACGCCGGGCTGACCTGGAGGCGCCGGACGAGTTCGGACGCGGTGAGACTGCCCGCGTCGGTCGTGTAGAGCGCGGCCAGTACCCGCGCCGTCATCTTGGACAGGCCCGACTGCATGAAGATCCCGGCGAACGTCTCCTCGTACGCGCGCACGGCCTCGGCATCGCGCCCGTCGGCCTGCGGGGACGCCTGCGGCCCCCGGGGCGCGGCCTGCCTGCTCCGGTGGGCACGGCGTTCGGTGGCGCGGTGGGCCAGGTCGGAGCGGTAGGAGGCGGGACCGCCGTTGCGCATCACCTCGCGGGTGACCGTCGAGGTCGGCCGGTCCAGACGCCGCGCGATCTCCGCGTAGGCGAGCCCGTCGGCCAGCCCCAGCGCGATCTGCTGGCGTTCCTGCTGCGTGAGTCTGCCTCCCGGCACCGTGATCTCCCTCTGTAGGTCCGCGATGCTCCCAGCATAGCGTTCACTCCCAGTTCATTGCAACGTTCGACACGCTCGCGTTGCATTGAATTCAAAGCCATTGCAACGATAATGGCGCGTTGAGCTGCACAGATATAGAAACTACGCAACGAGTATGTTGCCAGATATTGGAATGCAACGTAGCTTTTCCGTTGTCAGAAACAAACGGCACCACCGCAGACCACAGGAGAAAGCCATGCAGAAGTTCGCCACCACCGCCCCGATCGCCGCCGTCCTCGACATCCCCGCCGGCCGTATCCGCCTCATCGCCGCCGACCGGGCCGACACCACCGTCGAGGTCCTGCCCGCGGACGCCTCGAAGGGCCGCGACGTGAAGACGGCGGAGCAGACGACGGTCGCCTACGCCGACGGCGTCCTGCGCATCGAGGTCCCCGAGGCGCAGAACCGGATCCTCGGCGCCGCCGGATCCATCGAGGTCACCGTCCAGCTCCCCGTCGGCTCCCGCATCGAGGCCAAGGCCGCCGCCGCCGAGTTCCGGGGCGTCGGACGGCTGGGCGACGTCGCCTTCGAGGGCGCGCAGGCCACGGTCAAGCTCGACGAGGCCGCGAGCGCCCGCCTCACCGTCCAGGCCGGCGACATCGCGGTCGGCCGACTGGGCGGTCCCGCGGAGATCAGCACCCTGAAGGGCGACATCAGCATCGCCGAGGCCGTGCGCGGCACGGTCGTGCTGCGCACCGAGTCCGGCGACGTCTCGGTCGGCGCCGCCGCCGGAGCCGCCGCCTCCCTGGATGCCGGCACCTCCTACGGCCGGATCCACAACGCCCTGCGCAACACCGGGGGCGCCGACCTGCTGGAGATCCACGCGACCACCTCCTACGGCGACATCACCGCCCGCAGCCTCTGAGCCGCACGACTCCCGCCGCCGCACCGCAACCGCCGCACCACCCGCCCGAACCGGCACAGCCACCCGCACGCACCGTCGAAGGAGCAGAGCAATGAGCACCACCGAGCAGTACCGGGCCGCGGAGCGGCTCCTGCACCGCCCCGCCCGCCCCGGCGAGCTCGTCACCGGCGACAAGGTCAGGCCGCAGTGGATCGACGCCGACGCCGACGCCGACGCCGGCGCCCGGTTCTGGTACGCGGTGCCCACGGGCGCCGGCCGGCGGTTCGTCCTGGTCGACCCGGCGGCGGGCACCCGGGAGCCGGCCTTCGACCACCCCCGGCTCGCCGCCGCCCTGGCCGTGGCCTCGGGACACCCGGTCGACCCCGAGGCCCTGCCGTTCACGGGGATGGAACCGGCGGGCAGCGCCGTGGAGTTCGACGCCTTCGGCGAGCACTGGCGCTGCGACCTGGACGGCTACACCTGCGAGCGCGCCGAGTCCACCCCGCCGGGCAGCCCGCTGGAGGTCCCCTCGCCCGACGGGAAGTTCGCCGTGTTCCGGCAGGGGCACGACCTGTGGGCGCGCTCGCTGTCCGACGGCCGTACCTGGGCCCTGACCACCGACGGCGCACCCGGCCACGCCTACGGCGCCGGCCCGGACTGCACGGCCAACGCCACCCTGCTCGGAAAGATCGGCCTCCCGCACCTGCCGCCCGCCGTGGCCTGGTCGCCCGACTCGACGAAGGTGCTGGCCCACCGCACCGACGAGCGCGAGGTCCGCCTCGCCCACCTCGTGCAGGCCGCCCCCGCCGACGGTGGCCCGCCCCTCACCCGCACCCAGCGCTACGCCCACCCCGGCGACGCGCACGTGCCGCGCGCCGAGCTGGTCGTACTGGACCTCGCCGAGGGCGCCGTGGTCCGCGCGCAGGCCGAGCCGCTGCTCATGCCGCAGCTGTCCCCGATCACGGCCCGGTGGGCGTGGTGGGCCCCGGACGGCTCGGCGGTCCACTACCTGGACCGCCCCCGCGACCTGCGCACCCTCACCCTGCACCGGCTCGACCCGGCCACCGGCGAGGTCACCACGGTGCTCGGCGAGAGCGGGCCCACCCGGGTGGAGCCCAACCCGTGGGCGTTCGAGCCGCCCATCGTCCGGGTCCTGGCCGACGAAGTGCTCTGGTACTCGCAGCGCGACGGCCGCGGCCACCTGTACCGCTACGACCTGCACACCGGAGCCCTGCTCGGACAGGTCACCTCCGGTCCGTGGGAGGTCCGGCAGATCCTGCACGTCGACGAGGCCGGGCGGACGGTCTACTTCACCGCCTCGGGCCTGGTGGAGGAGGATCCGTACCGGCGCACGGTGTGCAGCGCGTCCCTGGACGGGACGGCCTTCACCCGGATCACCCCGGACGACCAGGACCACACCGTCACCACGTCCCCCGCCCACGACTACTTCATCGACTCCGCGTCCACCGTCGACACCCCGCCCGTCACCCGGGTCCGCGACTGGACCGGCCGGGTCCTGGCCGAGCTGGAGCGCGCCGACACCGGCAAGCTCACCGAGACCGGCTGGACCGCGCCGGAGCGGTTCTGCGTCAAGGCGGCCGACGGCGAGACCGACCTCTACGGAGTCCTCTACCGGCCGCGGGACTTCGACCCCGCCCGGCGCTACCCCGTCATCGACAGCCTCTACCCCGGACCGCAGGTCAACCGCGTCGCCCCGGGCTTCGACCCCGGCGGCCTGGGCATGGACGCCGAACCCCTCGCGGCGCTCGGATTCGTGGTGATGGCCGTGGACGGACGGGGCACCCCCGGCCGCGGAAAGGCCTTCCACGAGGGCCGGCTGTCCGACGCCGGCTGCCTGGACGACCACGTCGCGGCGCTGCGCCAACTGGCCGCCACCCGGCCGTGGATGGACCTGGACCGGGTGGGCGCGTTCGGCCACTCCGGCGGCGGATTCGCCGCGGCCCGCGCGATGCTGGACCACCCCGGGGTGTTCACGGCGGGAGTGGCCCTGTCCGGCTCGCACGACGCCCGCACCTTCAACCTCGGCTTCGTGGAGTCCTACGACGGCGCGGACAACCCCGAGGCCTGGGCCCGCACCTCCAGCCTGGACCTCGCGGACCGCCTCGCGGGCAAACTGCTCCTCGTCCACGGAGAGATGGACGACCAGGTCCACCCGGCCCACACCCTCCGGCTCGCCGACCGCCTCATCGCCGCCGACAAGGACTTCGAGCTGCTCGTCGTCCCCGGCGCCGACCACACCTTCATCGACCACCTGGCCTACGTCCGCAAGCGCTGCTGGGACTTCCTGGTCCGCGAGCTCCAGCACACCCGGCCCCCGGCCCACCGCCCGGCCCCGATCCCCCTGGGCCCCGAGCTCCTGGCGGACCTGTTCGCCTGACCCGGGGGACCGGGGGACCGGAGACCGGGTGAACCACCGACGGCCCGGCCCCGGGAAGCTCCCGGGGCCGGGCCGTCACCGCATCGGACGCGTCGTCAGGCGCGGCAGCGCAGCATCTCCAGCGGGGGGTTCTCGGCGAGGTTCGCCCAGTGCTCCGCACCGAACTCCCGCAGGCCGGCCTCCGACACCGTGATCGGGGTCCAGGTGAGCCCGCTGAACCCGGCCGCCTTCAGGGAGTTCTCGTAGACCTCGCGGCGCGGGAAGTTCGCGATGAACGAGACCGGCGGGTCGAGCAGCGCCGTGGTCCGCACCTTGAACCCGGTCTCGACCTCCTCACCGGTGAGCTCGGTGCGGAAGCCGTACTTCTCCGGTGTCGGACCGTCGAAGCGGTAGTCGGGCGACTGGTTGATCAGGAAGAGCTCGGCGCCCGGCTTCAGGCTCCGGTGGATGTTGCGGCACATCCGCTCCGTGGTGGCGATGTCCGAGGCGTAGTTGAGGAGCTGGACGGCCAGCCCGACGTCGAAGGGCTCCTCGAAGGACCGCAGCTCGGCCGCGTCCCCCACCTCGTAGCGCACGCCCAGGGGATCGCGCTCCTCGATGGCCTGGGCCACGGAGACCAGCTCGGGGGAGATGTCGATCCCGAGCACCTCGGACGCGCCGCGCCGCTTGAGCTCCCGGCTGTAGAAGCCGGTGCCGGACGCCACGTCGAGCACCGACTTGCCCGTCACGTCCCCGACCAGGGCCAGGAATCCGGGCACGATCGCCCACTGCTCCAGCGGAAGGGCCTTGAACCCCTCGTACGCCTCACCGATCTTGTCGTACTGCTCCTGTGCACTCATGGTGCCGTCCTCCCCGTTGGTTTTCACCGTGCAAGAGGGCCTGCTCCCACCCGTGAACGCGGCGGATCAAGCCCTCTGACCGGCAGTCTCTCCCAAACCGACAGGTCATCAGCCCTGGCGAAAACCACAAAAACCGGCCATCCCTCCCGGCCTCCCGCACAGCCGCCGCGCGGCGCCGGGAGACCGGAGGGGGGGTGGTTCAGGAGGCCGCGAGCGCGACGCACATCCCGCCGAGCGCCACCGCCTGGAGCAGGACCCGGACGTTGATGACGCTGTCCCAGGTCCGCTGCAGCCCACGGGCGTCCGGCGCGACGCGGCAGTCCAGCGCCGCTCCGGTGAGCTCCTTGTTCACGGGCGCGCTCACCTTGTTGTAGATGGCCAGCCACACCACCAGTGCCAGGGCGGCCACGCCCGAGGCCACGGACGGAGTGGTCTTGCCCTCGAACCCGGCCACGGCGGCGGTGCCGACCGTGGCCACCAGGCCGAAGACGCCCGGTACGGGCATCCTGCGGTCGCCGAAGCGGTGGATCTGGCCCATGGCGCTGGTCAGGGCCGCGTCGTCGACATGGGCCATGGCCGGCCGCTGGACGAGTGCCGAGAACACGTCGGTGCCGTAGACCACCGCGTTGGCCATGGTGGCCACCACGGCCAGCGTGAGCAGGAGCGCTTCCATCACAACCACCTCTGTCGTTCTGCCGGTTGCCGCGGGGCCGTCGCGCCACGGGGATATAGCGATGCTAGATGTCCTGCTGACACTATCAACATCGACGCTCGCAATGCTAGCGTTGACAACTACCGGAGTCCGTCAGGGATCTCGTACCCGATGGGAGCGGCCTGGCCGCCCGGACAGCCACGAGGAGAGCTAGAGATGGCCATAGGACGTCCCCGTCGCGTACTCATAGCCGGCGGAGGGATCGGCGGCCTCGCCGCAGCCCTCGCACTCCAGCGCAAGGGCTTCGAGGTCGTCGTCTTCGAGCGGGCCGAGGAACTGCGCGACGGAGGTGCCGGACTGCACGTCTGGACCAACGGCATGCTCGCGCTGGACTACTTGGGCCTGGCCGAGAAGGTCCTGGAGATCGCCCCGGCCCAGCAGACGGCGCACTTCAGCACCTGGCGCGGCGAGGTGCTCGGCGCCTGGCCGGTGGGCGACTTCGTCACCCGCTACGGACAGCCCACCATCGCCGTCGAACGCTCCGTACTGCACGGCATCCTGCGCGACGCGCTGGAGGGCCCCGTGGTGCGCACCGGCGCCCACGTCATCGGCTTCGACCAGGACGCCGAGGGCGTCACCGTCCGCTTCGCCGACGGCGGCAGCGACCGCGGCGACCTGCTGATCGGGGCCGACGGCATCCACGGAGCCGTGCGCGACGCCATGTTCGGCCCCGCCAAGAACCGTTTCAGCGGCTACATCGCCTGGCGCGGCCGGGCCCCGATGGAGCACGCCGACATCCCGTCGGGCACCTTCAACGCGATGTTCGGGCCGGGCACCCGGTTCACCTACTACGACGTCGCACCCGGCCTGGTGCACTGGATGAGCGTGGCCAACGGAGCGCCCGGCGGGCGCGACGAGCCCGGCGTACGGGACATGCTGCTGCGCCGCCACGCAGGCTGGGGCGGCCCGGTCGCGGACATCCTGCGCGCCACCCCCGAAGAGTGGATCCTGCGCGGCGACGTCGAGGGCCGCAAGCCCGAACGCCACTGGGGCAAGGGCCGCGTCACCCTGCTCGGCGACGCCGCCCACCCCATCACCTTCAACATCGGCCAGGGCGCCTGCCAGGCCCTGGAAGACGCCCTGGTCCTGGCCGAGCACCTGGAGAAGGCGGGGAGCGACCCGGTCTCGGCGCTGCGCGGCTACGAGGCCGAGCGCCGCGAGCGCACGGCGCCCCTGCAGCGCATCGCCTGGCGCATCGGGCAGATGGGCTCGGTGGAGAATCCGCTGCTGATCAAGGCGCGGGAGGCCTTCATGCGCAAGAACTGGAACACCAAGGCCTTCGGCGCGGCGGAGAAGGGCCAGGTCGCCTACGGCACGCGCTGGGCCAAGGCCCCCGGACGGGCGGCCGCGCAGCCGGCGGCGGCCCCCGGCGCCGCCACCGAGTGAATCGAGGCGCATTCGAGGAATGCGCCAGAACGTGATGCCAGATTTCACGGGGTCGAGGACCGGTCGCCCATGGACCGACGGACCGACGGACCGACGGCTCGACGACCTGTCACCCACAACTCAGTGAGGTAGGAACGGGGATGATCGACAATCTCTTCACGATGTTTCCCGGTCAGGGCTCGCAGCGCGCGGGCATGGCCGGACACCTCCTCCGCGAACACCCCCGCACGGTCGGACGCGTGCTGGCCCGGGCGGAGGAGGCCACGGGACTCCCCCTGACGGAACTGTGCACCACGGCCCCCGATGCGGACCTCGCACCGACCGAGATCGCCCAGCCCGCCATCGTCGCCACCAGCCTCGCCGTCTACGAGGTACTGCGCCAGCAGACGGGCTTCCGCCCCGGCGCGGTCGCCGGGCACAGCCTGGGCGAGTACACGGCCCTGATCGCCGCCGGCGTCCTCGAAGCGGGCGACGCGCTGCGTCTCGTACGCCGCCGCGGCGAGCTGATGGCCGGTGTCTCGCGCCGGGTGTCCGGGGCCATGACCGCGCTCATGGGGCTGGCTCCCGAGCGGATCGAGCAGCTCTGCGCGGCTGCCGCACCGCTCGGCGTCGTGGAGGTCGCCAACTACAACGAGGCGGGCCAGACGGTCGTCTCCGGCCAGAGCGAGGCGGTCGCCGAGGTGAGCCGGCTCGCCCTGGAGGCGGGCGCCGAGCGGGCCGTGCCGCTCAAGGTCTCCGCACCCTTCCACTGTTCGCTGATGAGCGCGGTCGAGGACGAGTTCACCGCCGAACTGGAGCGCACCACGTTCTCGGCGCCCCGGCTGCTGGTCATCAGCTCGGTGACCGGCGCCGCGGTGCGGGACGGGGCGCACGCCCGCGACCTGCTCCGTCGTCAGCTCGCCGGCCCGGTGCGCTGGGTCGACGTACTGGCAGCCGCCTCGGTACACGGCGTGGGCGGCTACCTGGAGGTCGGCCCCGGCCGCGTCCTCAGCGGCTTCGCCAACCGCTGCGTGCCCGGCGCCCTGGTGCGCAGCACCAACGACGAGCGCCGCATCAACACCCTGCTGCGCGACCTGAGCCCGGAGCCCGTCGCCGGCGCGGTCGCCGCGTAGCCGCGCAGCCGCGCAGCCGCGTACGCCCGCCGTCCCTCCGGCCGCTCCTCCTCACCTCTTCTTCCGTCCCTTCGCAAGAATCCACTTGAAAGGCAGCAAACGGTGCCCGAAACCCTGACCACCCTGTCGACCGACTACCTCCCCGCGGTCCAGGCCGCCATAGCCGACGCCCTCGGCATCGACGAGGCCGAGGCGGTTCCCGACGCGACCCTCCTCGGGGCGCTGGGTGCCGAGTCCATCGACCTGCTCGACATCCTCTTCCGGCTGGAGCGCGCCACCAAGGTGAAGATCACCGTGGCCGACATCGCCAACCTGCTCCAGGGCGGCATCCCGGACGAGGAGTTCGGCGACGAGAACGAGGTCGTCAACGACACCGGCCTGACCCACCTGGAGAAGGTCCTGCCGCAGTTCGACCGCAACCAGCTCGCGGAGCCGCTGACCGCCGAAGGGGTCCTCGGCCTGTTCACCGTCCAGAACCTCACCGATCTGCTGACCGAGCGCGCCCACGCGGCCGCCGCAGCCTGACATGCCGTCCCGCATCCGCCCGGCTCCGGACCGCGGGGCCGGGCGCGTGCGGGGTGGCGCCGGGGCCCGTATGGCGCCCGTCGGCCGCAGCAGCCAGGACGCCCACCTCGTAGCAGAAACGGGAAGAGACAGATGAAGCTGAAGGACCGCACCGCCCTGGTCACCGGTGCCTCGCGGGGCATCGGCCGGGCCATCGCCCTGGCCCTGGCCGAACAGGGGGCGGCCGTCGCAGTCAACTACCGCTCACGCCGGGAAGACGCCCTGGCGGTCGTCAAGGAGATCGAAGCGGCGGGCGGCCGGGCCGTGGCGATCGGAGCCGACGTCTCCGACCCCGAGCAGGCCGCGGAACTGGTCGCCGAGGCCATCCGTCAGCTGGGCTCCCTGAACGTGCTGGTCAACAACGCGGGCACCAGCGACGACGGCCTGATCTACCAAGGCGCGCCGGACGCCTGGCTGAACGTCATGAAGGTCAACTTCGGCGGGGCGTACCACTGCACGCACGCCGTCATGGAGCACTTCATGGCCCAGGGCGACGCCACCGTCGTCAACATCTCCTCCGCCATGGGCGAGCGCGGCTGGATCGGACAGTCCAACTACTCCGCCTCCAAGGGCGCCCTGAACTCCTTCACCCGCTCCGCCGCGATCGAACTCGCGCGGTTCGGCGTACGGGTCAACGCGGTCCTCGCCGGCTTCACCCCGACCGAACTGGTGGGCGAGGTGCTCCAGCGAGACGGGGGCAAGAGCATCAAGCGCCAGATCCCCCTGCGCCGCTTCGCCACCGTCGAGCAGGTCGCCGCGGCCGCCGTGTTCCTGGCCGGCCCGGACTCCGGCTACACCACCGGCGAACTGCTCACCGTCGACGGCGGATTCTCCGCCCAGCTCGGCATCGGCCGCCCGTAACGGACCGGAGGGAACGGAAGAAGAAGAGACGACCATGCGATTCCATCTGATCGACCGGATCGAGACCTGGACCCCCCGCGAGCGGATCACCGCCCGCAAGGTCACCACCGTCGACGAGGACTACTGGCAGGCCACGGCTAACGGCCCGGCACTGCCCTTCGGCCTCGCGCTGGAGGCACTGTGCCAGTCGGCCACCTGGCTGATCATGCTCAGCACCGACCACACCCTGCGCGCGGCGCTGCTCGCCGTCGGCGAGGCCACCGCCCACCGTCCGGTGGTGCCCGGTGAGGTGCTCCGCATGGAGGCCAGGATCGAATCGATGAACGACGACGCCGCGATCCTGGACGGCACCGTCACGGTGGACGGCGAGACCGTCCTGGAAGCGAGCGGCATCATGTGCGCGCTCATCGACGCCGAGCGTCTCGACGACCCGGCGAACACGGCGCGCATGGCGCGACAGCTGCAGGGCGGAGGACCGGTCGGATGAAGCGCGTAGCCATCACCGGAGTCGGGGCGGTCACCCCTCTCGGGAACGATGCGGACAGCACCTGGGAAGGCCTGGCCACCGGACGCAGCGGAGTCGGTCCGCTGACCACCTTCGACGCCTCCGGCTTCCCGGTGCGCATCGCCGCACAGGTCAAGGACTTCGACGCGGCGGCCGCCATCCCGGCGAAGGTCGGGCGCAAGCACCTCTCGCGCGTCGGCCAGTTCGGCGTCGCGGCAGCCTGGGAGGCGGTGCGCTCCGCCGGGATCGACGAGCTCTCCGAGGACGTGTACGCCGCCGACGAGCGCGGTGTCGCCATGGGAGCCAGTGTCGGGCGCCCCGAGCTCCAGGCCCTGCTCGACATCGGGCACCTGCGGGCCACCACCGGACGGGCGGACGCCTTCATCTGCCAGCCCCCCGCCCTCACCCTGACCGACGACCAGAACGTCCCCCTGGCCGCCATGGCCCGGATGGTCGGCGGCACCGGTCCGATGCTGGGCATCAGCACCGCCTGCGCCGGATCCGGGCACGCCATCGGGGAGGCGTACCGCGCCATCCAGGAGGGCGACGCGAAGCTGATGATCGCCGGCGGCTACGACTCGCTGACGACCTGGCTCGACCTGCTCGGCTTCAGCCTGCTCGGGGCCCTGACGGACCAGTACAACGACGATCCCGAGCACGCCTCGCGCCCCTTCGACGCGGACCGCAGCGGTTTCGTGGTCGGCGAGGGCGCCGTCGCCGTCATCCTGGAGGACATGGACGCGGCCCGCGAACGCGGCGCCACCATCCTCGCCGAGGTCCTCGGCTACAGCTCCACCCTCAACGCCTATCGCATCACCGACTCCCCGCCGGACGGCTCCGGAGCGATCCAGGCCATGGAGGGGGCCATCGCCGAATCCGGCCTCGGTACCGGCGGCATCGACTACGTCGTGGCGCACGGCACGAGCACGCACGGCAACGACCAGTCGGAGACCACCGCCATCAAGAAGGTGTTCGGCGCCGAGGCGCAGCGGCTGGTGGTCAGCGCTCCCAAGTCCATGGCCGGACACCTGACCTCGGCCAGCCTCGGACTCGGCGTCCTCGCGGCCGTCAACGCGATGCAGCACTCCCTGGTGCCGCCCACCCTCAACCTCGACCGGCCCGACCGCGGGCTCGACCTGGACTACGTACCGAACACCGCGCGCTCCATGCCGGTATCGGCGGTCCTCATCAACGCCTTCGCGTTCGGCGGCAGCAACACCAGCATCGTCGTAGGCGCCCCGCAGGAGGAGGCGTGAGCACCGCGACGCAGGCGACCGCTGCTGCCGGGGCGCACACCGCCGTCGGGGCGAGCACCCCGACCGACCCGGGCGTCCCCGCCCACGCGAGCACCCCGGCCGCCGAAGTCCCCCACGGCTTCGACCGGCTCGTGGAGCTCGTCCCGGGCGAACGGGCGGTCGCCGTCCGCAACGTCCCCGCCACCCTGCCCGTCTTCGACCACCACTTCCCCCGTCACCCCATCCTGCCGGGCGTGCTGCTCCTGGAGAGCATGGCCGACCTGGCGAAGGCCACCGCGGGCGGCGACCCGGCCGGCTGGCGGCTCGCCTCCGTACGGGGCGTCCGCTGGAAGCACTTCGTGGCCCCCGGCGACCAGGTCGAGATCACCGTCGAGGTGACGGGGCGCACGCAGCAGACGACCGATGTACGGACCACCGCCCGGGTCGAGGGCCGTGTGGTCGCCGCCGCTCGCCTCCTCACCCTGGTGAGCGCCGAGAAGCCCAGGGAGGGCACAGCATGAGCGACGACAGGCGGCGCGTGATGGTGACCGGCATCGGTCTGATGACCGCGATCGGCCAGGGCGCCGCACCCACCTGGGAGAACCTCCTCGAGGGCCGCAGCGGGATCGGCCCGCTGCGCGCCTACGACCCCGCGCCGCTGCGCACCGGCATCGGCGCCGAGATCCCCGACTTCGACCCCACGCAGTGGGCCAACCGGCGCACCCTGCGCATGCTGTGCCGCGGGGACCAACTGGCCCTGGCGGGCGCCACCCTGGCGCTGCGCGACGCCGGTCTGGACGGCGAGGGCGACCTCGGCCAGCGCGCCGGGCTGTTCCTCGGCAGCAACAAGGAAATGCCCCGCATGGACGAACTGATCGCCCAGCTCCAGGCCGTCCGCGCCGAGGACGGCACCCCCGACCTCCACAAGCTGGGCCGGACGGCCTCCTCGGTGATCGCCCCGCTGTTCTTCGTCGAGGGGCTGCAGCCCGCGGCCGGCTTCCACATCTCCGAGAAGTACGGCATCCGCGGCGCCAACGCCTACTTCGCCGGCACCGCCGACGCCGGGGCCATGGCGATCGGCCGCGGGATGCGCACCGTACGCCGCGGCGAGGCCGACATCGTGCTCGCGGGCGGGTACGACGACGCCACCGGCTGGTGGGCCATGTCCAAGATGGACGGCCTCGGCGTCCTGTCCACCCGCACCGACCTCGGCCAGGAGGCCTTCCGGCCCTTCGACCGGGACCGCAGCGGCTCCGTGTTCGGCGAGGGCGCCGCCCTCCTCGTCCTGGAGGAGCGCGAACACGCCCTGGCGCGCGGCGCCCACTGCTACGCCGAGGTCACCGGCTACGGCGCGGGCAACGACTGCGTGCGCCCGCCCAGCCCGCAGGCCAGGGCCCGCGGCCTGTCCCGGGCGATCGTCCGCGCGCTCGACGACGCGGGCGGCGTCTTCCACGACGGCGGCTACATCGCCGCACACGGCTGCGCCACCGTCCAGGGCGACGCCAGCGAGACCCTCGCCCTGCACGACGCGCTCGGTACGGCCGCCAAGGCGGCGCAGATCAGCAGCATCAAACCGCAGACCGGCCACCTGGTCGGCGGAGCCGGGGCACTGAACGCGGCCGTCACCGCGCTCGCCCTGAACTCCGGAGTCGTCCCCGCCACCCAGAACCTGCGCAACCAGGCCGACGAGTGCGACCTGGACTACGTACCGCTCACCCCGCGCGAAACGCGGCCCGACAGCGCACTGGCCCTCGCCCGCGGCCTGGAAGGCCAGGCGGTGGCCATCGCCATGGGGCGGACCTCATGACGGACATACGCATACCCCCGGACGGAGAGCGGACATGACCGACGACGTGTACGAGCACGACACCGCGCCGGACGGCACCGGCGGCCGGACCCGGACCGTGGTGGTCTGCGGCGTCGGCGCCGTGACCGCCCAGGGAGCCACCGCCACGGCGCTGTGGGAGGGCGTACGGGCCGGATACTCGGCCATCGGACCGGTGCGCGGCATGCCGATGGAGGGCTACGGCACCGACATCGGCGGCGAGGTCCAGAGCGAGCTCGCCCCCGGCTACGACTACCTGGCCGCCTTCGGCGGACGGGAGCGCGAGCCCGCCGTCGACTTCGCGCTGGCGGCGGCGCAGGAGGCGCTGGCACAGGCGGACCTCGACGCGGTGCCCGCCGACCGCTGGGGCGTCTCCTTCGGCTCCTGCAACGGCGGGCTGCGCAGTGCGGAGAAGCTCGCCCGCAGAGCCCGGGCCGGCGGCGCCCCCGAGGACGACGGCCGGCACTACCTGCTGGTGCCCCCGCATGCCATCGCCGAGGCGCTCAGCAGCGCCTTCGGCCTCAAGGGGCCCTCGCTGTCGGTGAACACGGCGTGCGCGTCGGGCGCCAACGCCATCGCCCACGCCGTCGAGTCGATCCGCTCGGGGCACTCCGACGCCATGCTCGTCGGGGGCAGCGACGCCTTCACCGAGACGGCGTGGGCCGGGTTCAGCAGCCTCCAGTCGCTGTCGAGCAAGCCGGCCGCTCCGTACTCCAAGGACCGCGACGGCCTCTCGCTGGGCGAGGGCGCGGGCATGCTCGTCCTGGCCGAGGAGTCCGTGGCCCGCGCCGCGGGCGCCCCGATCCTCGCCGAGGTCCTGGGGTACGGGCTCTCCGCGGACGGCTACCACGCCACCGCCCCGCACCCCAAGGGCGAGGGCGCGGCCCGCGCGATCCGTGGTGCGCTGCGGTCCTCCGGCCTCACCCCGGAGGACGTCGGCTACATCAACGGCCACGGCACCGGCACGGCCAAGAACGACTCCGCCGAGAGCAACGCGGTCCGCGCCGCGCTCGGCGAGGCCGCCGAGAGAACCCCGCTCAGCAGCTCCAAGTCGATGATCGGCCACCTGCTGGGCGCCGCCGGGGCGGTCGAGGCCATCGTCACCGTCCAGGCGCTGGTCGAGCAGATCGCCCCGCCCACGGCCAACTTCACCGGTGTGGACCCCAAGTGCGGCCTGGACGCCGTGCCCGACGCCGGGCGCCCGCTGGCCATGGACGCCGCGCTCTCGAACAACTTCGCCTTCGCCGGGGCCAACGCCTGCGTCGCCTTCGGCCGGCCGGATGCCCGGCGCTTCACCGCCGAGGTCCCGCCCGCCGGAGAGAAGGTGGTGGTCACGGGGTTCGCCGCGATCACCGCGGCCGGTACGGGCGCCGACGCGCTGTGGCGGGCCTGGCGCGAGGGCAGCCCGCTGGGCGCGCAGGAGGACGGACTGCGCGTCGCGCGCGCGGACTTCGACCCGGCGGCGCACTTCTCACCCGCCGAGCGGCGCCGCGTGGACCGGCTCGGCCAGCTCGCCGTGGCCTCCTGCCGCGTGGCCCTGGAGCATGCCGGCCTCACCGCCGACGAGCGGGTCGGCGTCGTCCTGGGCACCGGGCTGGGCCCGATGCGCAGCATCGAGGACTTCCTGCAGCCCGTCCTCGACATCTGCCCCTCCTACGGCAGCCCGGCGGTGTTCCCCAACACCGTCTTCAACGCCGCCGCCGGCCAGGTCGCCATGAACGTCGGCGCCAAGGGGCCCACCTCGACGGTGACGACCGGTCACGCGGCCGGGGCCTCGGCCCTCACCGTCGCCTACGACCTGCTGCTCCAGGGCCGCGCGGACGCGGTGCTGTGCCCGGCGGTGGAGGACCTCTCCCCGGGCGTACTGGAGGCCTACCGCGGGCTGCCCCTGTTCGGGGACGAGGGCTACACCCTCTCCGAAGGGGGCATCGCCCTGGTCCTGGAGCGCGAGTCGAGCGCCCTGGCCCGCGGGGCCCGGGTGCTGGCCGAGTTCGCGGGGCACACCACCACCTGCGACGCCCAGGGCATCGGCCGCTGGGACGCCGAGGGCGAGGGCGTGGAGCGGGCCATGCGCGGGGCCCTGGCCCACGCGGGCGTCCGGCCGGGCGAGCTGACCGGGATCTGGGCCAACGCGGCCGGCCTGGAACGCGCCGACGGCCCCGAGCGGCTGGCCGCCGGCCGACTCGAAGGGGCGGGCTCCGTCCCCGTCCACACCCCCAAGCGGACGCTCGGCGAACCGGCGGGCGCGGGCGCACAGCTGGCGGCCGTGCTCGCCCTCACCGGCTGGGACAACGGCCTGGACAGCGGGCCGGTCCTCATCAACAGCTCCTCGCTCGGGGGGACCCACATCAGCCTCGTCCTGCGTCCCGCTCGTCCCGCTACGGAGAACTGACCATGTCACCCAGCACCGACCGCCACGTATCGATCCTCGCCACCGGCGCCCACCTGCCGGGCGATCCCCTCGACAACGACGCCCTGGCCCGGGTCTGCGGGCCGCTGCCCGACGACGTCCTGGAGGGCATCCAGGTCAAGCGCCGCCACTGGATGGTCGACCCGGTCACCGGCGAACACCGTACGAGCACCTCCGCCATGGCCACCGCCGCCGCCCGCCAGGCCCTGGAACGGGCCGGCGTGGAGGCGGCCGAGGTCGACCTGATCGTGCTCTCCACCGCCAGCCCGGACTACCTCCTGCCGGTCGCGGCCACCTACGTCCAGGAGCAGCTCGGCCTGGAGAACTGCGCGGTCATCGAGGTCCGCGCGGGCTGCGTGGGCGCCGTCCAGGCCTTCGACATCGCCCGGCGGCTGCTGGCCGACGGCACCTACCGCACCGCGCTCGTCATCGGCGCGGAGTCGGTCTCGCCGCTGCTCGCACCGGTCTTCCTCGGCCGCGATCCGCACAAGGTGCGGATGCGCGACCGGCTCACCGTCTACACCTTCGGCGACGGCGCCGGGGCCGTGGTGCTGCGCGGCGGCGAGGAGGGCTCGGCCCACGAGGGCAGCCGCCAGGTGTTCGCCACGCGGTCCATGGGCGGCGCCCGCAAGCCCGGCATGCTGATCGTCGGCGGCGGCACCGACGCCCCGCTGCACGAACAGCAGCAGCGCACGCGCCTGATGGACATCAAGCTCGACATCCCCGGCACCGCCCAGTTCGGCCCCAAGGTCTTCGTGGAGGGCATCCACGACATGCTGCGCCGCTCGGGGCTCGCCCTCTCGGACATCGACGCGTGCGTGCTCCCGGAGGGCAACGCCGAGTACTTCGCGAGCGAGTACGGCACGGCCGGACTGTCCGAGGAGGACCAGGCCACCCTGAGCAAGATCATCGTGGAGAACCTCACCGACGTGGGAGCCACCGGCTCCGCCGCGGTCCCCCTCGCGCTGGACGCCGGCTGGACCGAGGGCCGCATCCGGCCCGGGGACACCGTGCTGCTGCTCGCGATCGAGGCCAGCCGCTACCTGTACGCGGGACTCACCCTCACCTGGGAAGCACCCTTCCCCACCAGTTAAGGACGGAACGTGTCGATACAAGAGACGGTGCGCAGCGCGGTGAGCGTGGAGGAGCGCAACAAGAAGACCATCCGTGCGGTCTTCGACACCTTCGTGAACCGGGGCGACTTCTCCATCGTGGAGGAGATCTACAGCCCCGACATGATCGACCACCAGCCGCTGCCGGGTGCGCCCGAGGGGCTGGAGGGCGTCAAGTACACCATTGCCGGACTGCGCGAGGGCTTCCCCGACCTGCACGTGACCATCGAGGACATGAGCGCCCACGGCGATCACGTCGTCATCCACAACACCTGGCGCGGCACGCACCGGGGCGAGTTCCTCGGCATGCCGCCCACCGGGCGCTACATCGAGTTCCAGGGCGTGGTGGTCTGGCGGCTGCTGGACGACGGCCTGATCGCCGAGCGCTGGGGCATCGGCGTCGAGTCCAACATGCTCTCCGTGCTCGGCATGCGCCGCCTGGCGCCCTCCGCGCGCGGCGCCGCCCGCGCGGCCGCGCGCCGGAGCGTCGAGCCCGCCACCGTGCTCCTGCCCCTCCCCGAGGGCGGCGCCGCGCGCTGGAAGGACGTACAGGCGGAGCTCTCCGGGCCGCGCCTGAGGGAGTACGAGGCCTCCCGGCGCAGGGCCGGCATCCTCCAGGAGTCCTTCGCCCTCCAGCGGCTCGGCGACCGGGACGTGCTGGTGCACCGGCTGGAGGCGCGCGACCCGGCGGGGGCCGCGAAGCGGCTGGGGCAGTCCCGCGACGCCTTCGACGTGTGGCTGCGCGGGGCCGCGGCCGAGGCGCTCGGCGCCGATCCCTGGGAGTCGTTCGCCGCGGAGCACGCCGGGAACACGGCGGAGCGGGAGCACACCTGGTCCTCCGTCACGAGCGAACTGAGCTCCGCGGCCTGACCTCGGCAACACTGCAACACGACTGGTGTGCCGCCCTCCCGGCCCAGCCTCGAGGGCGGCTCCGGCAGTTCTCTAGTCTAGCTACGCTAGAATTCCTAGCGTCGATAACTACCGCGGAAGGCGCGTGATGATGCGGCAACGAAAGCTCGGCAGCCAGGGGCTGGCGGTCTCCGAGCAGGGTCTCGGATGCATGGGCATGACCTTCGCCTACGGCCCGGCCGACGACCAGGAGGCCCTGCGAACGGCCCACCGGGCCTTCGAACTCGGCGTGAACCTGCTCGACACCTCGGACTTCTACGGTCCGCACACCAACGAGGAGTTCGTCGCCAAGGTCATCGCGGGGCGGCGCGACGAGGTCGTCGTCGCCTCCAAGGTCGGCAACGAGGTCACCCCGGACGGGACGATCACCGGCAAGCAGAACGGCCGCCCGGAGTACATCCGCGCCTCCGTCGAGGGCAGCCTGCGCCGGCTCGGCACCGACCGGATCGACCTCTACTACCTGCACCGGGTCGACCCCGACGTACCGGTCGAGGAGACCTTCGGCGCCCTGGCCGAGTTGGTGGCCGCAGGCAAGGTGCGCCACCTCGGCATCTCCGAGGCGGCGGCCCCGACCATCCGCCGCGCCCACGCCGTCCATCCGCTCACCGCCGTGCAGACCGAGTACTCCCTGTCCACCCGCGACGTCGAGGTCAACGACGTCCTGGCAACGGTCCGCGAGCTCGGCATCGGCTTCGTCGGCTACAGCCCGCTCGGCCGGGGCCTGCTGACCGGCGCCATCCGCAACCTCGACAACCTCGCCGCGCACGACTTCCGCCGGGTGGCCCCCCGCTTCCAGGAGGGCAACCTCGACGCCAACCTGCACGTCGTCGAGCAGCTGGAGGCCCTGGCCGCGGCCAAGGGGATCACCACCGGACAGCTCGCGCTGGCCTGGGTGCTGGCCCAGGGCGACGACATCGTCGCCATCCCCGGCACCAAGCGGGTGAAGTACCTGGAGGAGAACGTCGCCGCCAGTGCCGTCGCGCTGAGCGCCGACGACCTCGCGGCCCTCGACCGGATCGCCCCCCACGGCAGCACGGTGGGCGACCGCTACCCCGCCGGCGCCATGGCCACCCTCGACGGCTGAGCCAGGACCCGTCCATCCCAACGTGAGTGAGTGAGTGAATGACCATGGCGAACATCACGATCATCGGCGGAGGCCTGGCCGGCCTGGCCGCGGCGATCTCGGCCGCGGAGAAGGGAGCCCGCGTCACCGTCCACGAGGCCCACTCGCACCTGGGCGGGCGCGCCCGGTCGGCCTCGGCGCCCTACGTCACCAACGACGGCCCCCACACCATCATGGACAACGGGCCCGTCTGGCACTGGCTGCTCCAGCGCGGCCTGGCCGGCCGCTACGTACGGCTGTCGTTCCACGAGTGGACCCGGATGCGCTTCCGGCACCAGGGCAAACTGCGGATGACCCTGCCGAGCGGCTACATGAAGATGTGCTGGCTCCACCGGGACATCGAGGTCCCCATCGACCGCTCCTTCCAGGACTGGGCGAGCGAGCGCTTCGAGCAGCAGACCGTCAACGAGGCCCTCGGCTTCCTCGGCCCCATCCTCTTCGACGGCGACCCGGGCCGGCTCTCCGCGGCCTTCGTCTGGGAGCGGCTGCTGCGCGTGGGCACCCCCCGGTTCCCGCTGCCCAGCCGCTACTTCATCGGCGGCTGGGGCACCGTCGTCGAACGCATGGAGCGGGTGGCCAAGCAGCACGGCGTCGTCATCGAGACCGGGTCGCGGCTCACCGAACTGCCCACCGACGGACCGGTGATCGTCGCCACCTCGCTGGCCTCGGCCCGCAGCCTGCTCGGCGACAGCTCGCTGGACTGGCCCAGCGGCACCTCCGCCCTGCTCGACATGGCCGTGACACGGTCGAAGAAGGACGGGAACGTCTCCTTCGACATGGACGAGGGCGGCTTCACCTCCCAGTACTCCGACCACGACCCCTCGCTCGCCCCGAAGGGCGAGGCCCTCTTCCAGGGAGCCATGCCGCTGCGTCCCGGCGAGTCCAAGAACGAGGCGCTGGCCCGGCTGGAAAAGCTCTTCGACCTCACGACCCCTGGCTGGCAGGACCGCATCCTGTGGCGCCGCGACGGAGTCTCCCGCGGCCGCACCGGAGCCCTCGACCTGCCGGGCCTGAGCTGGCGCGACCGCCCCGCCGTCGACCGCGGGGACGGGGTCTACCTGATCGGCGACGCCGTCGCCGCCCCCGGCATCCTCGCCGAGACCTCGATCAACAGCGCCGTGCACGCCGCGGAACTCGCCGTCGCCGCCAAGCCGGTGACGCGGCGCACCGCCGTCGGCAGCCTGCGCTGAGAACCCTTCCTCTCCTCCCACTCCACCCTCCAAGGGGCGGCACATGAGAATCACGCTTTCCGAGCGCGGCACTCCCGACTGGCTGGTCGCCGCAGACCTGGCCCAGAAGGTGTTCGCCAAGCAGTACCAGGCCAGCATCGCTCCGGACCCGGACAGCTTCCTCGCCTTCTTCGAGGACAACGACGACGGAACAGAGGAAGCCCTCGCCTGCGCGGGCATCACCTACGCCGAGGGGTCCGACATCCTGCTGGAGAGCTACCTCGACGCCCCCGTCGAGGAGGTCATCAGCGCCGACGTCGACGCGCCGGTCAAGCGCTCCCAGGTGATGCAGGTCGGCAACATCTCCTCGGTCCGGGCGACCGCGGGCGCCGAGATCATCAAGTCCATCCCGCTGGTCATGGCCTGCCTCGGCCGCCCCTACGCGGTGATGACGATGACCCACCGGCTCGCCGCCCTGATGCAGCGCCTCGGCGTGGTCTTCCACCCCCTCGCCGACGCCTCGCCCGACCGGCTCTCCACCGAGGAGGCGGCCACCTGGGGCTCGTACTACGAGACCCGGCCGATGGTCGGGTACGCCATAGCCGCCGAGCAGAGCACGCTGCTGCTCGCCGCCATCGGCCGCTACTGCTTCGAGAAGATCGACATGCGGTTCGTCAGCAACCGCCCGGAGGCGAAGGTGCTGACCCGTGCCGCATGACACACCCCGGGTGTCCCTCGCCGGGAGACTGCTGGAACAGGCGGACAGCGACGCCGTGATGGTGCGCGTGCTCGCCGCCGTCGGCCCGGACGGCGCCCCCGCCGGCACCGCGGCCGCCTGGAGCTACCGCGAGATCATCGGCGCCGCCCTCGTCTGGGCCGGACGGCTGGAACGCTGGGCCGGGGAGCACGGCCGCCCCGCCCGGGTGGGACTGCTCGCCGAGAACTCCCCCGAGTGGGTCGTGGCCGACCTCGCCCTCCTGTTCGGCGGAGCCGTGGAGATCCCGGTCCCCACCGCCTTCACCGCCGAGCAGGCGGCCTCCCTCCTGGAGAGCGCCGACATCTGCCTCGTCGACGACAGCGGCGCCCGCGCCCTGGAGCGCTGGACGCGGAGCACCGCGGCCGCCGTCCTGCCGGCCGGCTGCCCCGTGACCCCCATCGGCCCGCCGGAACTGCCGGCCGGGGCGCCCGCCGCGCGGCCCCTCCCCGAAGTCCCCGCGCAGGACGCGGTCGTCAAGGTCATCCACACCTCCGGCACCACCTCGGCCCCCAAGGGGGTACGGATCCGCCGGCACGGCCTGGACGAACTGCTGACCTCGCTGCGGGCACGCATCCGCCCGGCCGACTTCGAGCGCTACCTCTCGGTCGTGCCCCTGAGCCTGCTCATCGAACAGGTCGCCGGGCTCTACATGCCCTTCCTCACGGGCGGTTCGGTGTCCTTCCTGCCGCCCGGCACCGCGCTGGTCGGCACCGCCGCCGACGCCGGGCCCCGGATGCTCACCCTGCTGCGCCAGGCCCGCCCCACCGCCCTGGTCGTACCGCCCACGGTCGCCGCCCTGTTCCTCGCGCTGTGCGACGAGCAGCCCCGGGAGAGCGTGCGGGAGCGCCACCAGCGGATCTTCGGCCACGACGGCCCGGTCTTCATCGCCTGCGGCGGAGCCCCCGTGCCCGCGGAGGTCCTGCGGCGCCTGGACGCGTACGGACTCACCGTCCACGAGGGCTACGGGCTCAGCGAGAACTCCTCGGTGGTCTCCTGGAACGTCCCCGGCGAGGTCCGGTTCGGCACCGTGGGACGCCCGCTGGACCACGTGAAGGCCGAACTGGCCGAGGACGGCGAACTGCTGATCCACAGCACCTCCCTGTTCGCCGGGTACACCCGGGAAGACCCCTCCAGCGTCGTCGTGGACGAACAGGGGCGGCTGCACACCGGCGACCTCGCCGAGATCGACGAGGACGGCTACCTGCGGATCACCGGCCGCAAGAAGAGCATGGTGATCACCGCGAGCGGGCGCAACGTCTCTCCGGAGTGGGTCGAGTCCCGCTACCGCGAACTCGGCTTCATCCGCGAGGCCGCGGTCGTCGCCGACGGGCTCGAACAGGTCCACGGCCTCTTCGTCGTCGACGCCGGCCTGGACCACGCCACCGCACGGCGCCGGATCGACGCCTTCGGCCGCGAACGGCTCTCCGGCATCGAACGCGCCGCCGTCATCCACCTCATGCCCGAGGACGACCCCGGGTACGCCACCTGCTTCACCGTCACCGGACGCCCCCGGCGCGACGTCGTACGGGCCCACGTCCTGCGCATCCACAGCGAGTCCCACCACAGCGAGCCCCACCACACCGATAAGAACCTGGAGAAGGCATGACCTCCGCCGTCATCACGACCGCCGCCACGACGACCGCCGCCGCTGTCAGAACCACCCCCTACGGCACCGGCACCGGACTGCTCGTGGAGCCCGTCGAGGGCGGAAACCTCGCGGACATCGACCCGAAGGTCCTGCGCGGCCTGCTGGCGGAGGCGGGCTTCCTGCTGCTCCGGGGCTTCACCGGCTCCGACATGGCCGGCTTCACCGCGCTGGTGCAGTCCACGTCCACCTCGACCACCATCGACCCCGCCCGCGACTTCTACTCCGAGGTCGCGCAGAAGGTCGACGCCGGCTTCGACGAGGTCGGCCTGCACACCGAGAACGGCAACAGCCCCTTCCGCTCCCACCTCGCCTGGTTCTTCTGCGAGAAGGCCGCTTCCTCCGGCTCCCAGACCACCGTCTGCGACGGCTACCGCGTCTGGGACGCCTTCAGCCCGGCGGCGCGCGAGGCCTTCGCCGCGCAGGACATCGTCTACAGCCGCTACGTCGCCGAGGCGCAGTGGCGCGCCATGGCCCACCACCTGCTGGGCGGCACCACGCCCGCCGAGGAGATCGACGTCGCGGAGCTCATCGCGCTCGGCGACCGGACCCCCGGCACCAAGATCGTGGCCCAGGAGGACGGCGGAGTCCGCTACTCCTTCCGCACCCCGGCCGCCGGCCGCACGGTCTTCGCCGAGCGGCCCTCCTTCGCCAACAGCATCCTCGGGCCCTCCTTCAACTACGAGAAGCCGAAGATCACCTTCGCCGACGGCACCGAGCTCTCCGCGGAACTGCTCGCCGAGGTCGAGGCGGTGACGGCCCGCCTCACGGAGAACCTCGACTGGCAGGACGGCGACGCCGCCCTCATCGACAACACCCGGGTCATGCACGGACGCCGGGCCATCACCGACCCGAACCGCACGATCTTCAACGCCCTCAGCTACATCGAGGCCCCCGCCGCCTGACCGTCCCGACCGTCCGGACCGTCCGGACCGATGATGGGAGAAACATCCGATGGCACGCTCCGGAGACACCCTGCACATGGGGGCCGACCGGCTCACCTTCCTGGCCACGGCGGCCGACACGGACGGCGCCTACCTGGAAGTGGAGGTCGACTACGCGAGCGCCGCCCACATGCCGCCCGCGCACTACCACCCCAAGCAGACCGAGCTCTTCCGCGTCCAGAGCGGGCAGATCAACGTCCGGCTCGACGGCACCCTGCACACCTACAGCGCGGGAGCCGAGTTCCACATCCCGCCGGGCGTGGCCCACTCGATGTGGAACGACGGTCCGGAGCGGACCCGGATGACCTGGCGCGTCACCCCGGCCTACCGGACCGAGCAGCTCTTCGAAACCCTGTGGGGACTGGCCGGCGAAGGCAGGCTGCGCCCCGACGGCACCCCCTTCCTGCAGATGCCGTTGCTCGCGCTGGGCTTCCGCGACGAGTACCGGGCCGTCACCGGACGCCCCCACGCCGTCGACATGGCCCTGTCCACCCTGCTCGCGCCGGTCGGCCTGGCCTGCGGCTACCGCCCCACCTACCGCCCGCCCCAGCGCGCAGACCAGAGCAGGGCCGCCGCCTGAGCGACCCGTACGGTCGCCCGTACGTCCACCCGCACGAACCGGCATTCGAGCCGGAATCGAGGGTGCGCCGAGGCGTGCCTCCTAGCGTCAGCCGCATCAGAAGACGGTCAATGCGTGGAGGAATGTCATGGCCATGGAGCACGAGTTCATCCTGCCCGGTGCGGATCTGCCCCAGCCCGATGCCGACCTGCGCAAGAAGCGCGAAGCGGTCATCCTGGAGCACACGGTCGCCGAGATCGCCTGGGACATCGACGGTGTGCTCGCCACCTTCCCGCGCGGCGGCATCTACCGCATCCAGGCCTTCGAGGAGGGCCCGCTGATCGGTGCGGAAGCCATCAAGAAGGGCTACTTCGCCGAGCTCCAGGCCGCTTTCCCCAACCTGGAGCACGAGCTGCACCACGTGCACCACACCCCCACCGCGGTCATCCTCGAGGCGCAGGCGCGCGGCAAGCAGGAGGCGGACTGGCGGGGGATACCCAACCTCGGCAAGTCCATCGACGCCCCCGTCGCCGTCTTCTTCCACTTCGACGGCGACGTGCTGGTCGACGAGACCCTCTACTTCGACATCGCCACGTTCCAGCGTCAGCTCGGCTGACCCGGTACGCCCTTCGCGCTGATGCGGGGCCCCGTACCGATGCCGGTGCGGGGCCCCGCAGCGTTGCGGCGCCCGACCGGAACTCAAGTTGAACTTGAGGTTCCGTCCGTAGCGTCAGGAGCGCCGGCTCGGCATGTGTCACCCTCCAGAAAGGAAGCTCTCAATGAGCGCCGTCAACCCCCCAGCCCCGGGCGGTGGGAACAAGAAGGTGGTCTTATGGGCCATCCTCACCACCAGTGTCGCCTCCTTCATGGCGGGGCTCGATCAGCTGGTGATCATCACTGCGCTGCCGACCATCAAGGACAAACTGGGCGGCAGCCTCTCGGATCTGGAATGGACGGTCAACGCCTACACGCTGTCCTTCGCGGTGCTGATGATGTTCGGCGCCGCACTGGGTGACCGCTTCGGCCGGCGCAAGGTCTTCGTCCTGGGCCTGCTGCTCTTCACGGCCGCCTCGGCCGCCGGTGCGCTCGCCCCGGGCATCTCGGAACTGATCGCGGCGCGCGCCGTCCAGGGCGCCGGTGCGGCGATGATCATGCCGCTGTCGGTGACCCTGCTGACCGCCGCGGTACCCGCGGAGAAGCGCGGTACGGCGCTCGGCATCTGGGGCGCCGTCAACGGCCTCTCGGTCGCCGCCGGTCCGCTCGTGGGCGGCGCCATCGTCGAGCACCTCTCCTGGCAGTGGATCTTCTGGCTCAACGTGCCGATCGGTCTGATCCTCGCGCCGGTCTCGCTGCGCATGCTGGCGGAGAGCAAGGTCTCCGGCTCCCGCCTCGACGTCGTCGGCACCATCCTGGGCGGCATCGGCCTGTTCGGCATCGTCCTCGGCATCGTCAAGGGCAACATCGACGGCTGGACCTCGCCGCTGGTGCTCGGCTCCATGATCGGCGGAGCCGTCGTCATGGTCCTCTTCGTCCTCTGGGAGAACCACACCGAGCACCCGATGGTGCCGATGCGGCTGTTCCGGATCAAGGCGTTCACCGCGATCAACCTCGCCGGCACCCTGATGTCGGTCGGCATGTTCGGCGCGATCTTCCTGATGACCCAGTTCTTCCAGAGCATCCAGGGCTACAGCGCCATGGAGACAGGCGTCCGGCTGCTCGCCTGGACCGCCATGCCGATGGTCGTGGCCCCGCTCGGCGGCATGGTCTCCGACCGCATCGGCGGCAAGCCGGTGGTCACCCTCGGCCTCGCGATGATGACGGCCGGCATGGTCTGGTGGGCCTTCATCCTGGAACCGGGCACCTCCTACGTCGCCCAGCTGCCCTCCCTGATGATCTGCGGCGCGGGCATGGCCCTGTTCTACGCCCCGCTGATGAACCTGACGATGGCTTCGGTCAAGGAGCACGAGCAGGGCATCGCCTCGGGCGTCACCGCCGCCACCCGCGAGGTCGGCGCCGCGCTCGGTGTGGCCCTGCTGGCCTCGATCTTCAGCGCCAACGGCGGGTACGCCTCGGCGGACGACTTCGTCGACGGCCTCGTCCCCGCCATGTGGGTCGGCGCCGCCGCCGTGGCCGCCGCGACCCTGTCCATGCTGATCGCCCCGGGCCGCCGGGCGAGCGGCCCGCCCGTGGCGCAGTCCGCGTCCACGTCCTCCTCCACGTCCGCGTCCTCCCCCACGTCCCCGTCCCCGTCCGCCGGGACGCCGGCCCCGGTCGCCGCCGAGGAGGCCGCACCGGCCGCGGTGCGCTGACACCGCAGCCCCGTACGCCTGTCGACGGCCTCCGCGCCCGCGCGCGGAGGCCGTCGCCATGTCCGCTCCAGCCCGCTCCGAGCGCTGCCGGAGCCGGCCGCCACAGACTCTGACCCGGCCCGCAGTTCACCCCTTACGACAACGAACCGAGGAAACATGCCCATTGAGGAGATGAAGATCCAGGACGCCTTCCGGATCACGCCGTCGCCGCTGTCGGACAACCGCGGCAGGTTCTTCGAGGCCTGGCGCATCGGCGAACTGACCGAGCTGACCGGCCAGCCGTTCACCGTGCGGCAGGTCAACTTCTCGGTCTCGCGGCGCAATACGCTCCGCGGCATCCACGGCACGATGCTGCCGCCCGGCCAGGCCAAGCTGGTGACCTGCGTCCGGGGCGCCGCCCTCGACGTGGTCGTGGACCTGAGGGTCGGCTCGCCCACCTTCGGGATGTTCGACACCACCCTCCAGGAGGCCGACTCGGGCATCGGCGTCTACCTCGCGGACGGCCTCGGCCACGCCTTCCTCGCCCTGACCGAGGACACCTGCATGAACTACCTCTGCTCCGAGGAGTACGTGCCCGGCACCATGGTGGACATCCAGGCGCTCGACCCGGAGATCGGCATACCGTGGAACGGCTCGGAGCCGTACATCAGGTCAGAGAAGGACGCCGCCGCGCCGAGCCTCTCGCAGGCCGTCGCCCTCGGACTGCTCCCGACGTACCAAGAGGCCGTCGCCTCCTACGGGGACTCCTACGCGAACCGCCCCGCCCGCTGATCCGGGCGCACGAGAACGCGGCGGGCGCCGTACATGCCCGCCGCGTCTTCGTGTGCCCGCCGGCCCGCTCAGGTCAGGGCGGCCCGCTGCTGCAGGGGTTCCCACCAGGCGCGGTTGTTCCGGTACCAGGCGAAGGTCTCCGCGAGCCCCTCGGCGAAGTCCTTGCGCGGCCGGTAGCCCAGCTCGGCCGAGATCTTGGAGCAGTCCACCGAGTAGCGCAGGTCGTGCCCCAGCCGGTCGGCCACGTGCTCGACGCTGTCCCAGCCCGCACCGGCCAGGTCCAGGAGCAGCGTGGTCAGTTCCTTGTTGCTGAGCTCCGTGCCGCCGCCGATGTTGTACACCTCGCCGGGCCGGCCGCCGGTGCGCACCAGCTCCAGCCCCTGGACGTGGTCGTCGATGTGCAGCCAGTCCCGGACGTTGAGCCCCTCCCCGTACAGCGGGACGCGCAGCCCGTCGAGCAGCCGGGTGGCGAACAGCGGGATGACCTTCTCGGGGAAGTGGTGGTGCCCGTAGTTGTTCGAGCAGCGCGTGACCCGCACGTCCAGGCCGTGCGTGCGGTGGTAGGACAGGGCGATGAGGTCGGAGGAGGCCTTGGAGGCCGCGTACGGGGAGTTGGGCCGCAGCGGATCGGTCTCCGGCCAGGACCCCTCGGACACCGAGCCGTACACCTCGTCCGTGGAGACGTGCAGGAAGCGGGCGCTGCCGCCCGGGCGGCGCAGCGCCGCGTCCAGCAGGGTCTGGGTGCCCAGCACGTTCGTGGTGATGAACTCGCCGGCGCCGAGGATGGAGCGGTCCACGTGGGACTCGGCGGCGAAGTGCACGACCTGGTCGTGCCCGGCCACCAGCTCCCGCACCAGCTCCGCGTCGCAGATGTCGCCCTGTACGAAGCGGAAGCCGGGGTGCCCGCGGACCGGGTCGAGGTTGGCGGGGTTGCCCGCGTAGGTGAGCTTGTCCAGCACCGTGATCGCTACGCCGCCCGGCCCCTGGGGGCCCAGCAGCGTACGGACGTAGTGGGAGCCGATGAACCCGGCTCCGCCGGTCACCAGGATGCGTGTCGTGGTCATGAGGATATCTGCACCTTGCTGTGGTCTCCGAGGACGAGCCGGTGGGCGGCGGGCACCGGCGGGGCGGGCGTCACCTCCGCGTGGCGTCCGATGATCGAGGCCTCCACCCGGCTGACGCCGCGCACCGAAGCCCCGTCCAGGACGATGGAGAACTCGATCTCGCTGTCGACGATCCGGCAGTCCCGCGAGATGGACGTGAACGGGCCGATGTAGGAGCCCGAAACCACCGCGCCCTGCCCGATCACGACGGGACCCACGATCCGCGATCCGCTCACCGTGGCGCCCTCGTCGATCTGGACCCGGCCGATGATCTCGCTCTCCTCGTCGACCTCGCCGCGGGTGTGCGGTTCGGCGAGTTCGAGGACGGAGCGGTTGACCTCCAGCATGTCGGCGACGTTCCCGGTGTCCTTCCAGTAGCCGGAGATCGTCGTGGAGCGGACGTCCTCGCGCGCGTCGATCAGCCACTGCAGCGCGTGGGTGATCTCCAGCTCGCCGCGCCAGGACGGCTCGATGGCGCGAACGGCCCGGTGCACGGCGCTGGTGAACAGGTAGACCCCGACGAGCGCGAGATTGCTCTTGGGGAACTCCGGCTTCTCCTCCAGGCCCACCACCCGGCCGTCGGGGCCCAGCTCGGCCACCCCGAAGGCCCGCGGGTCCGAGACCTCGGTGAGCAGGATCTGCGCCGCCGGCCGCTCCGCCTGGAAGGCCTCGACCAGGCCGCGGATGCCGCCGACGATGAAGTTGTCCCCGAGGTACATGACGAAGTCGTCGTCGGCGAGGAACTCGCGGGCGATCACCACGGCATGGGCCAGGCCCAGCGGCGCGGACTGGGGGATGTAGGTGACCCGGAGACCGAACTTCGAACCGTCACCGACGGCTTCCCTGATCTCCTCGGCGGTGTCCCCGACGACGATCCCGACCTCGGTGATGCCGGCGTCGGCTATCGCCTCCAGACCGTAGAAGAGCACCGGCTTGTTGGCCACGGGAACGAGCTGCTTGGCTGATGTGTGGGTGAGGGGGCGCAGGCGGGTTCCGGCCCCGCCGGAGAGCACGAGAGCTTTCATGGCACCGAAGGCTAGGAGCGGGCACTTGAGCCGGGGTGGGGGACCGGCCGGGCAGACGTCACCCGGAAGCGGCGATGAGTTTTCCCGGACCGGAAGGTCTCTCTCAGTAAGGTCGTCGCCAACACAGGAGGAACACGTGGCTCAGCTGCTGAGGGTCCAGAACTTCAACGTCTCGAGCGACGGGATCGGTGCCGGCGAGGACCAGACCCTCGAGAGGCCGTTCGGGCACGTCGATCCCGGGAGGCTGTTCGCCTGGGCCGGTGCCACGGCGAGCTGGCCCATGCGCACCGATCCCGGCGGGAGCCGGGGCCTGGACGACTACTTCACGCGGGACTACGCCCGCAACATCGGCGCCGAGATCATGGGCCGCAACAAGTTCGGGCCCCAGCGCGGGCCCTGGCAGGACCACGAGTGGCAGGGCTGGTGGGGCGACGAGCCCCCGTTCCACACCCCGGTGTTCGTCCTGACCCACCACGAGCGTCCTTCGTTCACGCTGTCCGACACCACCTTCCACTTCGTCGACGGCGACCCCGCCACGGTCCTGCGGCAGGCCCGGGAGGCGGCGCAGGGCAAGGACGTCAGGCTCGGCGGCGGGGCCGGCACCATCCGGCAGTTCCTCGACGCCGACCTCGTCGACACCCTGCACGTGGTGGTCTCACCGCTGAAGCTCGGGTCCGGAGTCCGTCTCTGGGAGTCCCCCGACGAGCTGCTCGACCGGTTCCACCTGGACGTCGTTCCCAGCCCGAGCGGGGTGACGCACCACCTCTTCTGGCGGAAGTGACCGCTCGGGGGTGTCCAGGGCCAGGCGTCCTCCAGAACGGCTCGACCGGGGTTGAGGATCCTCGGTTCACCGCCCACCGACGCGAGAGCCCAGAGAGGCACCCCGATATGTCTGACAACCACCGCGAACTCATCCAGCGCTTCGTGGACATGATCAACAGTCACGACGTGAGCACGATGGCCGAGCACACCGCTCCCGGACACATCGACCACAACCCGATCGTCGCGGACGGCATCGAGGCCAACACGGCCTTCTTCCAGCAGATCTTCGACGCCTTCCCGGACGTCAAGATCCTCGTGCACGACCTGATCGTGGAAGGCGACCGGATCGTCGGCCGCTTCGAGTACTCGGGCACCCACCAGGGCGTCTTCTTCGGCATACCGGCCACCGGCCGCACCCTCACCTTCCAGACGATCGACATCTGGCGCGTCGAGGACGGCCTGCTGGCCGAGCACTGGGACCAGCTCGACGTGGCGGGCATGTTCCACCAGCTCGGCGCCGACTTCTACGCGGGCCAGGGCGAGTAGCGCCCCGCGGACGGACGACGGACGACGGCCGATGGGCCGGTGCACGCGGTGGACCCCACCGCACGCACCGGCCCATCGGCCGTTCCGTCGTTCCGCCGTCAGAACGAGGCGGCGGCGCGCTCCACCTCGTCCACGAGCCGGGCGTGGGCCAGGATCGCCTCCGTGTGCGGGGTGAAGTCCTCCCCGCACAGCACGGCCCGGGCGAACACGCCGGCGATGTTCGTGAAGTGCCGGTCCGCCTCGAGCGGGATCTCCGTGACGGTGCCGCCCCGCTCCACCCGGAGCAGGGGCGTGAGTTCGTCCGGAGTGCTGAAGGCGCGCTCCAGACGCAGCCGTCCCTCGCTGCCCCACAGCCCGTAGCCGCTGCGGTAGCCGTGCTCGACCCCGTACGCGAGCTGGGCCGCCACCCCCGACGGCGCGACGAGCAGCGCGCTGCCCGAGGGCTGCGGACCGTACGGGCTGTCCGGGCGCACCTGCGCACCCGCCACCCGCAGTCCGTCGCCGAGGAAGAGCCGGGCGGCGCGGATCGGGTACGCGGCGACCTCCGGCAAGGTGCTCGCGCGCCGCGGGAGCCCCTGCGGCCCCGCGTCGGGGCGCAGCGGTATGCCGAACTCCGAGCCGAAGAGCTGGACCTCGCCGATCAGGCCCTCCGCCACCAGCCGCCGTACCTCCGCGTGCTGGGAGTGGTGGAGGAACATGAAGTTCTCCATCAGCAGCAGACCGCTCTCCCGGGCGAAGGACACGGCCTTCTCCGCGTCGGCCAGCCGGGTCGCGAACGGCTTCTCGCACAGCACGTGCTTGCCGGCGGCCAGCGCCCGCAGGGTCCACTCCACGTGCAGCTCGGGCGGCAGCGGCACGTACACCGCGTCCACGTCGTCCCGCTCCAGCAGCCGCTCGTACCCGGCCACGGCGGAGCCGCCGAACCGCTCGGTGAACTGCCGCGCCCGCTCGATCCTGCGGCTGGCCACGGCCGTCACCTCGACGAGCGGCTGCCTCAGCATCGAGGGCAGCATCCGGCGCTCGGCGATGTCCGCGCACCCCAGCACACCGATCCGCAGCCGCCCGGCCTTGGGCTCCGTCCCGCTCACAGGCCGTACTCCCCGTCCAGTGCCCGCGTCGCACGCAGACTGGTCAGCAGCGTCCTGGCCTCGATGTTGAGGTAGTTGCTGTGCCGCAGCAGGCCGGCGAGCTGACCCGGGGTCACCCAGAGGAAGTCCTCGGGAACGTCGAGGGGGAACTCGTCCCCCACTTCCACGAGTACGTAGCGGTTGCCCGCGTGGTGGAAGCGGCCGCCCTCCTCGGACTGGACCGTGTCGTACAGCAGCCGGCCCTGACCCCGCAGGACCAGTTCCAGGTAGCGCGGCCGCTGCTCCGGGGGCAGGGTCAGCGCCCGGGCCGGCTGGCACTGCACGGTCGGGCCCAGCTCCGCCACGTCCAGGACGCCCGCCTCGGACCTGGCCTGCGCGAGCAGGTGCGTCACCCCGCCGATCCGGCGGACCAGGAAGGCCGCGAGCCCCTGCTCGGCGGGGGCGATCAGCGGCTGGGTCCAGCTCTTCACCTCGCGGTTCGCGGCCTGCACGGAGGCGGCGATGACGCTGAAGTGGTGCCCCGTCTCGTGCTCGATCGCGTACTCCGTGCGCTGCCACCGCTGTACGTCCGACAGCGGCATGGTGGTCTGCACCAGCTCCCGGAGCGCCTTGATCTCGGTGAGCCGGTTCAGCAGGGTCTCCGTGCTGTGCAGCGGAGTGCCCTCGCTGGCGAAGGAGGGGATCAGCGACAGCACCGTGCGGGCGTCCATGTTGACCACGTTGGACTCGTTCAGCAGCTGGTGGATCTGGCCGAGCGTCAGCCACACGAAGTCCTCGTGCTCCGGCACGTCGCCGATGGCCTCCACGACCATGTTCCGGTTGCGCTTGCGCAGGAACCAGGAACCCTGCTCGGACTGGAGCGAGTCGTAGAGCACCCGCGAGCCCACCCGCGGCGGCCGGAAGTACTCGATGTAGTTGACGGCCGCGCCCTTGTGCACACCGGTGTAGTTGCTCCGGGTGGCCTGCACGGTGGGGGACAGCTGCACCGTCTCGATGTTCCCGGGCTCCATCTTGGCCTGCATCAGGCAGTGCAGGACGCCGTCGAACTCCTTGACGACGATGCCCAGGATGCCGATCTCGGGCTGGTTGATGATCGGCTGCGACCAGGACGCGCCGTACCCGTTCCACTCCGTCCGCACGTCCAGTCCCACGACGGAGAAGAACCGGCCGCTGTCGTGCACGAGGTTGCCCGTGGACTCCTCGAAGTGCCAGCCGACCAGCTCGGAGAAGGGGATGCGCCGCACGTCGTAGCGGTTGGTGCGCCGCTGCTCCGCGAACCACGCGCGGAACACCGGGTTGGGCGTCACCGCACTGTCGAGGGTCCGGGCCGACAGCGTGAACCGTCGCCCGAGGCTCGGAACGAGGCCCGCGGGCACCGTCTGGGCTGTGATCATCAATGACTCCTTCGCCTTGTTCCGCATGCCCAGGGGCAGGCGGCCGCATCGCGAGGATGGAGGCGCGCGATCGGCCCCCACTGGAGCGAGCCTCGACAGGGAATCGGTCAGCGATAAATTTCCTAGCACCACTAGACATGGGGTGGCGGCGACCCTACGCTGAGGCCTCATGAGAATCCTCTTTGCCAGCGTGGGCAATTTCGGGCACATCTTCCCCTTGCTTCCCTTGGCGAGGGCCGCACGGGCAGCCGGTCACCAGGTCGCGTTCGCCACGGGTGAGCAGTTCCACCAGACTCTCCGTGAGGCGGGGTTCGAGCCGGTGACGGCAGGCCGGTCCGTGCCCGAGGCGTTCATCGAAGCAGCGGGCGGTCAAGCCTTCCTCGAGCAGCACGGTGGCGAGGTGGGAGCTCAGGACGTTCCGGCGTCGGTCCTCGCGGACCTGCACATCAAGGTGTTCGGCTCCGTCCTGCCCCGCTGGGTCGCCGCCGACCTGGCCACGGCCTTCGCCACGTACCGCCCCGACCTGGTGGTCCACGAGGTGCTCAACCCGGGCGCTGGCTTCGCCGCACGGCTCGCCGGCATCCCCGCCGTCGCGCACGGCGTGGGCCCGATCTCGCAGGACCACGAGGCCGACCGCCTCCGCCGGGAGATCCTCGCCACCGCGGCCGACCTCGGCGTCGACGTTCCGTCCGACCGCGCGAGCACCCTGGGCAACACCCTCATCGACATCTCCCCGCCCTCCATCCAGGACCGGAGCGTCCTCGAGTCCGGCTGGCCGCGCATCGAGCTGCGCCCCGTCCCGTACGTCGAGCAGGGCGAGATCCCGGGCGGACTGGGCGCCTCCGGCGACCCGTTCGTGTACCTCACGCTGGGCACCGCGCTGGGCTCCGCCGACAACCTGCGCACCGCGATCGACGGGCTGAGCCCGCTGGGCCTGCCGGTGCTGGTGGCCACCGGGTTCCGCATCCAGCGCGCCGAACTCGGCGACCTGCCCGCCCACGTGATCGCCGCGCCGTGGGTGCCGCAGTCCGAGGTGCTGGCGCGCGCGTCGCTGGTGGTCCAGCACGGCGGCAGCGGCACGACCCTGGCCACGCTCGCGGCCGGACTGCCCCAGCTGATCCTCCCGCAGGGCGCGGACGGCCCGGCCAACGGCCAGTCGCTGCACGCCGTCGGAGCCGGCGAGGTCGTCTTCGACCTCTCGGCCGACGCCGTGACGGAGAACGCCCGCCGCATCCTGGCCGACGAGAGCTACCGGGACGCGGCCCGCAAGGTCGCGGCGGAGATCGCCGCGATGCCGGACCCGGAGGAGGTCGCCGCCCGCCTCCCCGGCTTCGCCGCCTGACCAAAGCTCCCCCGACCGGCACCCCCACACCGTCCCGCCCCGACAGGGCAGGCCTACCCGCCACGTCCCGATCCGATCCGATCCGACCCGACCGGGCGCCCCGGCCCCGACCGGGCCCGACCAGGTCGGGGCGGGCCCCACCGGGTCGGGGCGGGGTCGGGGCGCCGGCCCGGACTCCCGCCCCGGCGGCCGCCCCGCCGGACCGTCGGCGACACCGAACTCCCGGACGTCCATCCCCCGTCGTCCGGGCCCACGGCATCCGGTGCGCACGGACCTTCCCCCGGTCACGTGCGCACCGGATGCACCGTGGCCGGTTGCCGCGGCCCGTCAGCCCATCGGCATCGCCGGAGTCCGGGCACCACCGGCGGAGCCCGGCAGGTCCTCGACGGGCTCCTGCCCGTCCGCTCCCGTCAGCGCCTCCACACAGCCCCGCAGTTCGCCCGCCAGCTCCGCCGCCTCGGCCCGGCTGAACACGCCGGAGGCGAACTCCAGGCTCAGCAGCGGATCCGCTCCCCACCGCAGCACCCTCAGCGTGGCGTCCGCGGTGGTGCCGCCCAGGTGTCCGTGGTGGAAGCGCGAGGTGAGCGGTCCCGCCTCCAGGGTCTCGGGCAGCAGTTCGTCGCAGGCCGCGAAGGCCACCTGCGTCAGCGAGGGCCGGGACCGGTCCCCGTGCACGCCCAGCTCGCGCGCCAGCGCCGCCGTGTCGAGGTCCGCGTAACCGAGCGCCTCGCCGAACTCGCAGGCGACGCCCCGCAGGAAGTAGTCGACCCCGCCCTCCAGCTCACAGCACACCGGCACCGTCGCCGAGCACGGTGCGACCGTGCCCATCAGTTCGGCCGTGGGGCGCCGCGGCATCTCGGTGCCCACCAGCAGCCGTTCGTGTCCCGAGCGCCGGCCCGCGGTCAGCGCCCACGCCGAGAGCAGGACGACCGCGTGCGGTACCCCGGCCCGCGCGGCCGTCGCGTCGACCGCCTCGCGCAGGGCCGGGCCGAGGCCGAACAGCACCCGGTCGCCGCGGAAGTCGAACACCGCCGGCCGCCGGCCCGATCCGGTCAGCTCCACGACGGCGGGGAAATCGCGCAGCCGCTTGATCCGTTGGGCCGCCAGCGCGCGCAGCGCACCGGACCGGTCGAGCCCCTCGGCCCGCCGCGCGACCGCGTCGGAACCGCGGCGGCCGCTCCGGTCGAGCGGCCGGCTCCCCACGGCGCGGGCGTAGTCGGCGAGCAGCTCCCGCCAGACCAGCGAGACGGACCAGCAGTCCACCGCGGCCTCGTGGTACAGGAAGGTCAGCAGGTGCCGGTCCGCCGCCAGCCGGGTCAGGGCGAAGGCGAGCGGCGGCCGCTCCGGATGCCCGGCCAGCCGCTCCACGTCCACCACGAGCCGCGCGTGCGCCGCGGCCACCGGGTCTTCGCCCGGGCCGGCGGTCACCTTCGCCATCACGACGAGCGGCAGCGCGTACGCGTCGAGAACACGGCGTACGGGGCCTCGCGGCGAGGGCCCGAACGCGGTCCGCAGCCCCTCGTGGCGGGTGCTCAAGGCGTCCAGGGCCGTACGCAGCGCCCCCAGGTCGAGCGGCCCGGTGAGCTCGGCGCTGAGCATGCGGTGCACCGCGGCGGCGCCGGTGTACTGCTGCGCGGTGAGGGCGGCCAGTTGCCCGGGCAGCAGCTCGCGCGGCCCGGATCCCGCCGCGTCGGGCGCGGCCCCCCGCGGTACGGCAGCACCCTGTGGAACGGCGACGGCCCGCGCGAGTACGTCCGAAAGCGGAACCGGGCCCAGCAGCTGGGGTATGTCCAGCGAGAGTTCCAGCCGTTCGCCGGCCAGGGCCTGCAGCCGCATGGCCTGGCCGAGCCCACCGCCGAGGGTCATGAAGGGCGAACCCGAGGCCCTGGCCGGCAGGGTCCGCCGGTCGTGGCCCAGCAGGTCCGCCGCCAAGTCGAGCAGTTGCTCCAGGGGAGTCGGGGTCTGCATGGGGGTGGCCTCTCCGTGGGCGGTCTTGCCCCGCATGCTGCCGACCACACCTAGAAGTCCACTAGACGACGCCTACGGACCCCGGCCGAAAAGGACCCCACCCAAAGACAGAATCCCTATCACTGACAACTAGAATTTCACCGACAGTGCTACCGTAGTCGGCATGACCCTCCGAGAGCGCCGCGTCCGAGAGCAGGCCCAGCGCCGCCAGTTGATCCTCACCACGGCGCGCGAGATGGCCGAGGCGGAGGGCTGGGACTTCGTCACCACGCGGCGGCTGGCCGAGCGCATCGAGTACAGCCAGCCCGTGCTCTACCAGCACTTCAAGAACAAGGACGCCATCGTCAACGCGGTGGCGCTCGAAGGCTTCACCGAGCTGACCGCGGCGCTCCACGCGGCCCGGCTCTCCTCGGACGACCCGCACGCGGCCCTGGACGCGGTCGCGCGCGCCTACGCCGACTTCGCCGCCCGCGGCCCGGTCCTCTACGAGGCCATGCTCACCCTCGACGTGGGTCTGGAGCATTCCGAAACCGGCACGCCGCAACCCCTCCTGACGGCCTTCGCCGAGATCAGGCAGGCCGTCGAGCCCGTAGCGGCCGACCGCGACCCCGACCTCGTCGCCGAGGTCCTGTGGAGCTCCTGGCACGGCCTGGCCACCCTCACCTGGGGCCGCCGCCTGCGCCCCGACCTCACCCGCGAGCGCCTGGCCGCCCTGACCGACATCCTGACCGGCCCGGCGGCCCGCACACCGTAAGACGGCCGTCAGACCGAGCTGTTCACCGACTCGGGCTGCTCGGTCCGCACGCCCTCGTGCTCCTTGACCCGCTTCCCGAGCAGGATGAACAGCAGGACGAGCCCCACGGTCAGGATGATGTGCCCCAACCCTCCCACCAGCGAGAAGAGCTCGGGAACTTCATTCCCGAGCACGGTCTGGGTGCCCCGGTAGAGCATGCTGAGGCAGGTGATGGAAAGACCGGCGTTGTAGAACCAGAAGAAGTACGTGAACTGCTTGTTCCCGGACAGTCCGAACACCTTGTCGAGGCCGAGGACTATGAGGAAGACCAGCATGCCCAGCGCGAGCAAGTGCGTGTGGAGGACCCCGAGCTGGGTCTCGCCCTCGAACTCGTTGATCTTGGTCATCTCGCGGTAGTACAACCCGGAGAGCACTCCGACAATCATGTAAATGTGCGCCGCGACGTACGACTTCCGCATCCCCGTGCCCGCTCCCTGCTGATCCAATGGCGCCCCTGACGGTGGCCATTGAAGCACCTCGCATAGCCTGTTCGGCGGAACCGGAAGCATCGCTCAAGCCCGCTTCGAGCAAGATTCCACAGCCCCTGTAGCCCCACCCGACCGCACGGCCCTGCGCCGCAGCAGCCCGAGGGCGTCGGCCGTCGCACCCGGTACCCACTCACTGACCTGCGACGAAGCAGTCCCTCCGGCACACCTCCAGCACGCCTGCAGAGAAGGTGCGTTGAGCACGCACGCGCCCCGGGGCGCCCCCCGTCCCCGCACAGGACCACCCGGCGCCCGACACCCACGGTCTGGCGAATTCTTCCCCGGCGGTGGCGGGAAACAGGCAGCCGGGACGGAAGGGCCTGTCGAGGCCGGCGCCGGTCAAGACGACCTGCGTACCTCCGCTCCGGGCGCCGGGTACGCGTCATGACGAGAACCCCGTGACGCAGGTCACACCGGCAGGCCTGTCACACGGGCCGGGTCGCCGGTGTCTTGTGCCCAGAACCCCCTTCGAGGCGACGGAGACACACCATGAACGCGTACGAGAACACCGAAGTGGTCGTCATCGGCGGCGGATACGCGGGCGTCATGGCCGCGAACCGCCTGACCCGGCGCGGCGACGTGACGGTGACCCTGGTCAATCCGCGGGCGGACTTCGTCCACCGGGTCCGGCTGCACCAGCTGGTCGGCGGTTCGGACGCGGCGGTCATCGCCTACCGGGACGTCCTGGCCGAAGGCGTCCGCCTGACCGTCGACACGGTGGCGCACATCGACGCGGGTGCCCGCACCCTGGCCCTGGCCTCGGGCGCCACCCTCGCCTACGACTACCTGGTCTACGCGGTGGGCAGCGCCGCCGCCGACCCGACCGTGCCCGGAGCGGCCCGGTACGCCTACCCGATCGCCACCCTGGAAGACGCGCAGCGGCTGCGCCCGGCCCTGGACGCCGCGCCCTCGACGGCCGCGGTGACGGTGGTCGGGGCCGGCCCGACGGGCATCGAGACCGCCGCCGAACTGGCCGAGCAGGGCCGGGCGGTGACCCTGGTCTGCGGCGGCGTCCTGGGCCCGTACCTCCACGCCCGGGGCCGCCGCACGGTCGCCGCCCGGCTGGCCCGCCTCGGCGTCACCGTCGTCGACGGCCCCGGCACCAAGGTGACGGCGGTGACCCAGGACACCGTCCACCTCGCCGACGGCCGCGAACTGCCCTCCTCGCTCACCGTCTGGACCGTCGGCTTCGCCGTGCCGGACCTGGCCGTCCGCAGCGGCCTGACCACCGACGCGCTGGGCCGCCTCCTCACGGACGAGACCCTGACCAGCGTCGACGACGCCCACATCGTCGCGGCCGGCGACTCGGCGGCCCCGTCGGGCCTGCCCCTCCGCATGAGCTGCCAGGCCGCGATGCCGATGGGCGCACGCGCCGCGGACACGGTCCTGGCCCGGATGGCGGACGTCCAGCCGGAGACCCTCAACCAGCCGTTCGCCGCCCAGTGCATCAGCCTGGGCCGAAACGGCGGCATCTTCCAGTTCGCCGACCGGCTCGACACCGCGGTGTGGTTCAACATCAACGGCAGCCTGGGCGCGAAGCTCAAGGAGACCGTCTGCAAGGTCATCCCGAAGCACCTCGCCGACGAGGCCGCCAAGCCCGGCTCGTACAGCATGCACCTCAAGTCGGGAGACACCGCCCGCCGCCGGCGCCTGGAAGCCGCCCGCACCCAGCCGCAGACCACCGCCGACCAGGCCGCCTAGGCGACACGGCCTTCCACCGCTCTGAGCCCCGAGTCGAGCCACGCCCACCGGGACGAGCCCGGGTGCAGTCGATCCCAGGTTTCAGGGGTGTGAACCTTTGCTTGGCTCGCTCGGACACTGCTGCACTGTGCCTGACGATTCTGACCCGGATCTGTAACTGTCCGTATTGAAGGGTGGCGCCAAACCGAACAGGCTTGTGACTCCGAGTGGAGTCAGGAGAGTTGATCGTGCGCAGGGCGGGGCAGGCGGGGCTGCGGGCTGATCTCCCCGACCCCCGCTCCGCCCCACTCGTCCCCACTGTCCAAGCCGCCAGGAGTTGACATGTCCCGCCGTCTGTTCACCTCGGAGTCTGTGACCGAGGGTCACCCCGACAAGATCGCTGACCAGATCAGCGACACCATTCTCGACGCGCTCCTCACCGAGGACCCGACCTCGCGCGTCGCCGTGGAGACCCTCATCACCACCGGTCTCGTCCACATCGCGGGAGAGGTGACGACGAAGGCGTACGCGCCGATCGCGCAGCTCGTCCGCGACAAGATCCTCGAGATCGGCTACGACTCCTCGTCGAAGGGCTTCGACGGCGCCTCCTGCGGCGTGTCGGTGTCCATCGGTGCGCAGTCCCCTGACATCGCGCAGGGCGTCGACACCGCGTACGAGAAGCGGGTCGAGGGTAACGCCGCAGGTGAGGAAGGCGACGAGCTCGACAAGCAGGGTGCCGGTGACCAGGGCCTGATGTTCGGGTACGCCTGCGACGAGACTCCCGAGCTGATGCCGCTCCCGATCCACATCGCGCACCGCCTCTCGAAGCGGCTGTCCGAGGTCCGCAAGAACGGGACCATCCCGTACCTGCGTCCCGACGGCAAGACCCAGGTCACCATCGAGTACGACGGTGACAAGGCCGTCCGCCTCGACACGGTCGTCGTGTCCTCGCAGCACGCGGCGGACATCGACCTGGACTCGCTGCTGGCTCCGGACATCCGCGAGTTCGTCGTCGAGCACGTCCTGAACCAGCTGGTCGAGGACGGCATCAAGCTGGAGACCGAGGGCTACCGCCTCCTGGTCAACCCCACCGGCCGCTTCGAGATCGGCGGTCCGATGGGCGACGCCGGTCTGACCGGCCGCAAGATCATCATCGACACCTACGGCGGCATGGCCCGTCACGGTGGCGGCGCCTTCTCGGGCAAGGACCCGTCCAAGGTCGACCGCTCCGCCGCGTACGCCATGCGCTGGGTCGCCAAGAACGTGGTCGCCGCCGGTCTGGCTTCGCGCTGCGAGGTCCAGGTCGCGTACGCGATCGGCAAGGCCGAGCCGGTGGGTCTGTTCGTCGAGACCTTCGGCACGCACAAGGTCGACGTCGAGAAGATCGAGAACGCCATCGGCCAGGTCTTCGACCTGCGTCCGGCCGCGATCATCCGCGACCTCGACCTGCTGCGGCCGATCTACGCCCAGACCGCCGCTTACGGCCACTTCGGCCGCGAGCTGCCGGACTTCACCTGGGAGCGCACCGACCGCGTGGACGCCCTGCGGACCGCAGCCGGCCTGTAAGGACCGCTGACGGTCCCCGACCCCGTGGGCTCTTTCCGCTGCCCCGCCCCGGCCCGCCGACAGCGAGAGCCCGGCCCCCACCTGCCTCCAGGAGAGAACGTGCGTATTGCGGTGACAGGATCCATCGCCACGGATCACCTCATGGCCTTTCCCGGCCGGTTCGTCGAGCAGCTGCTCCCCGACCAGTTGGAGCACATCTCGCTGTCCTTCCTGGTCGACTCCCTGGAGGTGCGGCGGGGCGGGGTGGCGGCCAACATCGCCTACGGGCTCGGCGTACTGGGGCTGGACCCCGTTCTCGTCGGCGCCGTGGGCCCCGACTTCGCCGAGTACGAGGTCTGGCTCAAGGAACACGGCGTCGACACCAGCGGGGTGCGCGTCTCCGCGGGGCACCAGACCGCCCGCTTCATGTGCATGACCGACCAGGACGCCAACCAGATCGCCGCCTTCTACGCGGGCGCGATGGCGGAGGCCGCCGAGATCGACCTGCGCGGGGTCATCGCCCAGGGCGGCCCCCTGGACCTGGTCCTCGTCTCGCCCAACGACCCGGCCGCGATGGTCCACCACACCGACGAGTGCCGGGCACTCGGCATCCCCTTCGCCGCCGACCCCTCCCAACAGCTGGCCCGCCTGTCCCGGGAGGAAGTGCGGGGCCTCGTCGAGGGGGCCCGCTGGCTCTTCACGAACGAGTACGAGTCCGCGCTGCTGCGCGAGCGTGCCGAGTGGAGCGCCGAGGACGTCCTCGAGCGCGTCGGCACGTGGGTCACCACCCTCGGATCGAAGGGCGTGCGCATCGAACGGCAAGGCGCCGCGGTCCTCACCGTGGAAGCCGTACCGGACGTGCCCGCCGAGGACCCGACGGGCGTCGGCGACGCCTTCCGCTCAGGCTTCCTGGCCGCCGTCAGCTGGGGGCTGCCGCTCGAGACCGCCGCCCAGCTCGGCTGTGCGATGGCGGCGCTGGTACTGCGGGCCGTGGGCTCACAGGCGTACGAGGTCGAGCCCGCCGGGCTCCTCGCCACGGTCCGGGCCGTGTACGGGCCCGAGGCGCAGCAGAGTCTGGCCGGCGTTCTGCGGTCCCTCGGGGGAGCGGCGTGAACCGGGTCGAAGCGCTGCGCGAGGCGCTGGCCACGCGCGTGGTCGTCGCCGACGGGGCGATGGGCACGATGCTCCAGGCCCAGGATCCGACGATGGAGGACTTCCAGCAGCTGGAGGGCTGCAACGAGGTCCTGAACGTCACGCGTCCCGACATCGTGGCCAATGTGCACCGCGAGTACTTCGAGGCTGGTGTCGACTGCGTCGAGACCAACACCTTCGGCACGAACTACGCGGCCCTCGCCGAGTACGACATCGCGGAGCGCAACCATGAGCTGTCGGTGGCCGGCGCCCGGATCGCCCGTGAGATCGCCGACGAGTTCACCGTCTCCACCGGGCAGCAGCGCTGGGTGCTGGGCTCGATGGGCCCGGGCACGAAGCTGCCCACCCTGGGTCACATCGATTACGGAACCATCCGCGACGCCTACCAGATCAACGCCGAGGGCTTGATCACCGGTGGCGCCGACGCGCTCCTCGTGGAGACCACTCAGGATCTTCTGCAGACGAAGTCGTCCATCGTGGGTGCCCGCCGTGCCATGGAGGCCCTCGGTGTCTCCGTCCCGCTGATCTGCTCGGTGACGGTGGAGACCACCGGCACGATGCTCCTCGGCTCGGAGATCGGCGCCGCGCTGACCGCGCTGGAGCCCCTGGGCATCGACATGATCGGCCTGAACTGCGCCACTGGCCCCGCCGAGATGAGCGAGCACCTGCGCTACCTCGCGCGCAACTCCCGCATCCCGCTCTCCTGCATGCCCAACGCCGGCCTGCCCGTCCTCGGCAAGAACGGCGCGCACTACCCGCTGTCGGCGAGCGAGCTCGCCGACGCCCAGGAGACCTTCGTCCGCGAGTACGGCCTCTCCCTGGTCGGCGGCTGCTGCGGCACCACCCCCGAGCACCTGCGCCAGGTCGTCGAGCGGGTCCGCGGCCTGAACCCGGCCGTCCGCGACCCCCGCCCCGAGCCCGGCGCCTCCTCGCTCTACCAGACCGTCCCCTTCCGCCAGGACATCTCGTACATGGCGATCGGTGAGCGCACGAACGCCAACGGGTCGAAGAAGTTCCGTGAGGCCATGCTCGAAGCCCGTTGGGACGACTGTGTGGAGATGGTCCGCGACCAGATCCGCGAGGGCGCGCACATGCTCGACCTGTGCGTGGACTACGTCGGCCGTGACGGCGTCGCCGACATGCGGGAGCTCGCCGGACGCTTCGCGACCGCCTCCACCCTGCCCATCGTCCTGGATTCCACGGAGGTTCCCGTCCTCCAGGCGGGCCTGGAGAAGCTCGGCGGCCGCGCCGTCATCAACTCGGTGAACTACGAGGACGGCGACGGCCCGGAGTCCCGTTTCGCGAAGGTCACCGGCCTGGCCCAGGAACACGGCGCCGCGCTGATCGCGCTGACCATCGACGAGGAGGGCCAGGCCCGGACCGTCGAGCACAAGGTCGCCATCGCCGAGCGCCTCATCGAGGACCTGACCGGGAACTGGGGGATCCTCGAGTCGGACATCCTCATCGACACCCTGACCTTCACCATCTGCACCGGTCAGGAGGAGTCGCGCAAGGACGGCATCGCCACGATCGAGTCGATCCGTGAGCTCAAGCGCCGCCACCCCGACGTCCAGACCACGCTCGGCCTCTCCAACATTTCCTTCGGCCTGAACCCGGCGGCCCGCGTCCTGCTGAACTCGGTCTTCCTCGACGAGTGCGTCAAGGCGGGCCTGGATTCCGCGATCGTGCACGCGTCGAAGATCCTGCCGATCGCCCGGTTCGACGAGGAGCAGGTCACCACCGCCCTCGACCTGATCTACGACCGGCGTGCCGAGGGTTACGACCCGCTGCAGAAGCTGATGGCCCTCTTCGAGGGCGTCAACACGAAGTCGATGAAGGCCGGCCGCGCCGAGGAACTCCTCGCGCTGCCGCTCGACGAGCGTCTGCAGCGCCGCATCATCGACGGTGAGAAGAACGGTCTGGACGCCGATCTCGACGAGGCCCTCCAGACCCGCCCCGCCCTCGACATCGTCAACGACACCCTGCTGGAGGGCATGAAGGTCGTCGGCGAGCTGTTCGGCTCCGGCCAGATGCAGCTGCCGTTCGTCCTGCAGTCCGCCGAAGTCATGAAGACCGCGGTGGCTCATCTGGAGCCGCACATGGAGAAGAGCGACGACGAGGGCAAGGGCACCATCGTCCTGGCCACCGTCCGTGGCGACGTCCACGACATCGGGAAGAACCTCGTCGACATCATCCTGACCAACAACGGCTACAACGTGGTCAACATCGGTATCAAGCAGCCGGTCTCCGCGATCCTCGAAGCCGCGCAGGAACACAAGGCCGACGTCATCGGCATGTCCGGTCTGCTGGTCAAGTCCACGGTGATCATGAAGGAGAACCTGGAGGAGCTCAACCAGCGCAAGCTGGCGGCCGACTACCCGGTCATCCTCGGCGGCGCCGCCCTCACCCGCGCCTACGTCGAACAGGACCTCCACGAAATCTACGAGGGCGAGGTCCGCTACGCCCGCGACGCCTTCGAAGGCCTGCGCCTCATGGACGCCCTGATGGGGGTCAAACGCGGCGTTCCCGGCGTCGAACTCCCTCCCCTCAAACAGCGTCGCGTGCCCAAGCGGGACACGCCGTTCCTCGCCGCGGAACCGGTGGAGGGCGGCCGCTCCGACGTGGCCGTCGACCACCCGGTTCCCGCCCCGCCGTTCTGGGGCACCCGGGTCGTCAAGGGCATCCCGCTCAAGGAGTACGCCTCCTGGCTGGACGAGACAGCCCTGTTCAAGGGGCAGTGGGGCCTCAAGGACGCCGAGACCATCGAGACGGACGGCCGGCCCCGGCTGCGCGGCTGGCTGGACCGGCTGCACACCGACGGGCTGCTGGAGGCCGCCGTCGTGCACGGCTACTTCCCCTGCGTGTCCAAGGGCGACGACCTGATCATCCTCGACGAGAACGGGTCCGAGCGGACCCGCTTCACCTTCCCGCGCCAGCGCCGCGGCCGCCGCCTGTGCCTCGCCGACTTCTTCCGCCCCGAAGAGTCCGGCGAGACCGACGTCGTCGGCCTCCAGGTCGTCACCGTCGGCTCCAAGATCGGCGAAGCCACGGCCAAGCTGTTCGAGTCGAACTCCTACCGCGAGTACATGGAGCTGCACGGCCTCTCCGTCCAGCTGGCCGAGGCCCTCGCCGAGTACTGGCACGCCCGCGTCCGCTCCGAACTGGGCATCGCCGGATCCGATCCGGGCTCGATGGCCGGCATGTTCCGTACCGAGTACCAGGGCTGCCGCTACTCCCTCGGCTACCCCGCCTGCCCCGACCTGGAGGACCGCGCCAAGATCGCCGACCTCCTCCAGCCCGAGCGCATCGGCGTCCACCTCTCCGAGGAGTTCCAGCTCCACCCCGAGCAGTCCACCGACGCCATCGTCATCCACCACCCCGAAGCGACGTACTTCAACGCACGCTGACCCCTCCGGACGCCGAACGATATGAGGAACCGAGCCATGGCCGCATTACTCACCGAGCGCGCGGCGCTCGCGCATCCCGAGCCCGAGCCCCAGCCCGCGCGTCCCGGCGTACGAGAACTGCTGGCCAGCGGCCGACGCTCGTACTCGTTCGAGTTCTTCCCGCCGAAGACGGAGGCGGGGGAGCGCACGCTCTGGGACGCGATCCGGCGGATCGAGGCCCTCGCGCCGTCCTTCGTCTCGGTCACCTACGGTGCGGGCGGCTCTTCCCGGGACCGGACGGTGGAGGTCACCAAGCGGATCGCCGCCGAGACCACGTTGCGTCCGGTGGCCCATCTGACAGCGGTCGGGCACTCGGTCACCGAGCTGCGGCACATCCTCGGCCAGTACGCGGACGCCGGGATCCGTGACGTGCTCGCCCTGCGCGGCGATCCGCCCGGCGACCCGAAGGGGGAGTGGACCCCGCACCCCGAGGGTCTGACCCATGCTCATGAACTGGTCAGCCTCATACACCAGTTGGGCAACTTCACCGTGGGTGTGGCCGCCTTCCCCGAGCGTCACCCGCGGTCGCCGGGCTGGACCGAGGACATCCGGCACTTCGCGGCCAAGTGCCGGGCGGGCGCCGACTACGCCATCACCCAGATGTTCTTCCACGTGGACGACTACCTGCGGCTGCGCGACCGGCTGGCCGCCGTCGGGTGCCACACCCCGATCATCCCCGAGATCATGCCCGCCACGGACGTACGGCAGATCCGCCGGTTCGCCGAACTCAGCGACGCGCGCTTTCCCGCGCACCTCGCCCAGCGCCTGGACGCGGTGCGCGACGACCCGGCCGCCGGCCATGCCGTCGGGGTGGAGTACGCGACCGCCATGGCCGAGCGGCTGCTCGCCGAGGGGGCACCCGGCCTGCACTACATCACCCTCAACCGCTCCACGGCGACGCGGGAGATCCACCAGAACCTGAACGTCAACCGACCCTGAACCCCGACGCCCACACACCGGAGTAATGCACATGGCAAGCCAGTCCACAGCCGAGTTCACCGACTTCAAGGTCGCCGACCTCTCCCTCGCCGCGTTCGGCCGCAAGGAGATCGTTCTCGCCGAGCACGAGATGCCGGGTCTGATGGCGATCCGCCGGGAGTACGCCGCCGCCCAGCCGCTGGCCGGGGCGCGGATCACCGGCTCCCTGCACATGACCGTGCAGACCGCCGTCCTCATCGAGACCCTCGTCGCCCTCGGCGCCGACGTCCGCTGGGTGTCGTGCAACATCTACTCGACGCAGGACCACGCGGCCGCCGCCATCGCGGCGGCCGGCATCCCCGTCTTCGCCTGGAAGGGCGAGACGCTGGAGGAGTACTGGTGGTGCACGGAGCAGGCGCTGACCTGGCCGGGCCACGTGGGCCCCAACATGATCCTCGACGACGGCGGTGACGCCACCCTCCTCGTCCACAAGGGTGTCGAGTACCAGAAGGCCGGCGCCGTCCCGGACCCGTCCACCGCGGACAACGAGGAGATGGCCCTGGTCCTGGATCTGCTGCGCAGGACCACCCTCGACTGGACGGCCCTGGCGTCGGAGATCCGCGGTGTCACCGAGGAGACGACCACCGGCGTTCACCGTCTCTACGAGATGATGTCCGAGGGCACGCTGCTGTTCCCGGCGATCAACGTGAACGACGCCGTGACGAAGTCGAAGTTCGACAACAAGTACGGCTGCCGGCACTCCCTCATCGACGGCATCAACCGTGCCACGGACGTCCTCATCGGCGGTAAGACGGCCGTGGTCTTCGGCTACGGCGACGTCGGCAAGGGCTGCGCGGAGTCGCTGCGCGGCCAGGGTGCGCGTGTCATCGTGACGGAGATCGACCCGATCTGCGCGCTGCAGGCGGCGATGGACGGCTACCAGGTCGCGACGCTCGACGATGTCGTCGCGACGGCGGACATCTTCATCACGACGACGGGCAACAAGGACATCATCATGGCCGCCGACATGGCCAAGATGAAGCACCAGGCCATCGTGGGCAACATCGGTCACTTCGACAACGAGATCGACATGGCGGGTCTCGCGAAGATCGAGGGGATCGTCAAGGACGAGGTCAAGCCGCAGGTCCACACGTGGAAGTTCCCCGACGGCAAGGTTCTCATCGTCCTGTCCGAGGGTCGTCTGCTGAACCTGGGCAACGCCACGGGTCACCCGTCCTTCGTGATGTCGAACTCCTTCGCGGACCAGACCCTGGCCCAGATCGAGCTCTTCACCAAGCCGGCCGAGTACCCCACCGACGTGTACGTGCTTCCCAAGCACCTCGACGAGAAGGTGGCCCGTCTGCACCTCGACGCCCTCGGTGTCCGTCTGACCACCCTGCGCCCGGAGCAGGCCGCCTACATCGGCGTGGACGTCGCGGGCCCGTACAAGCCGGACCACTACCGCTACTGATCGGCCCGCAACGGGAGGCGGACCTCGGCAGGGGACGCCTCCCGGAGCCGCCCTTCCTGCTTACCAAACAGACCTGTCTGGTTTTTGATGGAGGGTTGACTCCCGGTGGAGAGTCGTGGGGGTCAATGGTCTTGATTGCCCCGCAAGAAAGATCATCTTTCACCCTCTGGTTGGTTGTCCGGTCCGGATGGGGTGTTAAACAAAACAGGCGAGGTTGTATGATTGTGTTTCGTCGCAGCGTCCCTCGAAGCCATCTGCGTACTTCCTCATGCCATAGCTAGAAAAGGGCAGGTACAGCCTGATGCAGACACGGTCCGAAAAGACCCGTCAGGCTCTCGTCCGTGCCACGGCGGAACTGATCGCGAACGGCCGTTTCGTGGATGCGGGACTGGTCAACATCTGCAGTCGGGCCGGGGTGAGCCGGGGGGCTCTCTACCATCACTTCTCCTCCACCACGGAGTTGACCGCCACCGTGTACGACCAGGCGCACAGCAGGGTCGTCGCGCTGACGGAGGAGGCCTTCGACGGGCCGTCGCCGGACTGCCTGGAGAGGTTCCTGGTCGCTCTGGGCGAGGCCCTGCGCACGGAGGAGATCGTGCGCGCGGGCATGCGGCTGGCGGCGGACGGGTCGGACGGCCCGACGCGGCTGCGCGACGAGGTGTTGGTCCTGGTCCGCAAGCACATCGCCGACGGCGGCGAGGGGGGCGTGCCCGCCCGGGAGGACCTGGCCGACCTGGCCGTCGTGGTGGCCGCGGGGCTGGAGTCGCTGGGCCACACGGACGCCGGCTGGTGGGACCCCGACACCTTGCGGCGGCTCTGGGAAGTGCTCCGCCCGCTGTTCCACCCAGCGGGGCACTGACGAACGGCGTGGCCCCCGGCGTCCCGGCTGCCGTCGGGGCGTCGAGGGTCACGCCGTCATGTCACCGGGCCGGCGGCGGAGTGGTGCGCAGTCGGCCGAGCATGCCCGGGGTGGCCAGGCCCGGCAGCAGGAACTGCCAGAAAACGCTGACGCGTTCGGGCAGGTCCGCCCTGCCGCTATAGACCTGGGACATGACCTGGAGGCCGGTGAAGGAGCCGATGATGGTCGACGCGGCCTGCTGGAGGTCCACGCCGGGAAGGATCTCGCCCTGCTCCTCGGCCTGCTGCAGCAGCCCGAGGACGGCCGTGTTGGACTGGTCGTACGAGGTCTGCGGCGGGCGGGAGAAGGACGTCTGCTCGACCGCCAGCCGCACGCTGGCACGCAGTACCGGGTCGTCCTGCAGCCGATGGGCGAACGCCAGGGTCAGGTCGATCACCGCCTGGAGCTTCACGGGCTGGTCCGGCACCGCCAGTGCCTCGCTGTGAGCCTCCACGAGAGCGATGGCGATGGCTTCCTTGGAGGGGAAGTGGTGGTACAGCGCGCCGCGGGTGAGCCCGGTTCTGGCCAAGATCTCGGTGGTGCTGGCCGCATCGTAGCCACGCTCGTCGAACACCTGGGCGGCGGCCGCCAGGATCGCGGCCCTCGACCGTGTTCCCCGTTCCTGCTGCGCCATACCAGTCCTCGCCCTCGACCACTGAATTTAACCGACTTGTCTGTATCCTATCGGTACGATGGGGTGCAGTCAGCTGCGAGCCCTGATGGACGGGCTCGGCGGCGGGGCCGGCTGGCTGGGGAAGGGGGTGCGGGCCAGGCTCGACGGGGCGCGGTCCGTGCCGCTTACGGGTGTCCCAGCCGGAACCCGACACCGCGGACGTTGATGATCCAACTGCTCGAACCGAGCTTGCCGCGCAGGCTGCTGACGTGGGTGTCGATGGTGCGGCCGCGGTGCGACCAGGCGTCGTCCCAGACCTTGGACATGAGCTGGCGCCGCGAGATCACGGTGCCGGGCTGCGAGGCCAGCAGGTGGAGCAGGTCGAACTCCTTGCGGGTCAGGTCCACCAGCTCACCGTCCATCGTGGTCAGCCGGGTGCCGATGTCGATGCGCAGCGGCCCGTGGCTGATGACCTGGGCGACGGTCGGCCGGGGGTGCACCCGGCGCATCACGGCCTCCATGCGGGCCAGCAGCTCGCGGAATCCGTACGGCTTGACCATGTAGTCGTCGGATCCGGCCTGCAGTCCGAGGACTCGGTCGAGCTCCGAACCGCGCGCGGTGACGGCGATGACCGGGGTGTCGCTGACGGCCCTGATGCCCCGGCACACCTCCAGACCGTCCAGGTCGGGCAGGTCGAGGTCGAGCAGGACCAGGTCGGCCTGATGGTGCGCCAGGAGGGCCTTGGTGCCGGTGGCCACGCTCTGCGCGGCGTAGCCCTGCCGCAGCAGGCCTTGGACGAGCGAGTCGGCGGCCCGGGCCTCGTTCTCGACGACCAGGACGCGCAACGCCCCGGGTGCGGGGCCGGGTTGATCTGGGGTGACTGCCCGTCGGGGCTGGGGCACCGCCGGATGGCGATAGCGCTCCGATCGGGGTTCGAGTAGATCCAGGGCCTGCCGATTCATCTGCTCCTCCTGGAGGCACAGTCGCGTCATCACGGACTGTTGAACGCTCACGACAGGGAACATAGCAAACAAACTTGTCTGATTGTCAACGTGGTTGGTTCCGTCGGCGCGCCGCCCGTCCCGGTCTCGGCATCTGCGCCTTGGCCTGCAACTACCCCTAAATTGGCGTCAGTTCGGGCCCCATCCCGGCGTGTCGGGAGCGTGGCGAACGGGGCGCCGTGGGGTGCGATCTCCCGTCAAAACCGTGCAGACCTGCATGGTTTGCGGTCCTGGTGTCAGGGATGGCGCGATCTCATCGGTGCCGCCGGGGTTCTCAGATACCGAACCTTTACTTGAAAAATTCTACCGACCTGTCTGTATCTTGGAGCCTGCAAAGGTTCGTCGGCCATGGGGGTGGCTGCCGGCGTACTGACTGTCGCCCACCCCTGCTCGGAAACAGACCAGGAGTGCCGCGCATGCCGTACCTCGCCTCTGCAGTCCAAGTGCCCTTCCACGGCAGCGCCTTAACTCTGGAATCGGGCATCACGCGGCCATCGGCGACCGCCGTGCTTCCCCGGCTGACGACGACGGTCCCGCGCGAGTACGTCCATCGCGCGGCGGTATCGGAAGTACTCCTGACCGGCTGGACGGCCACCGGGCTCTCGGAGACCGACAGCCCGGACACCTTCGAGGTCAGGGCACAGTGGCCCCGCAGCCACTCCCTCTTCGCCCAGACGGGTGGGTACCAGGACCCGATGCTCCTGATCGAGTCCGTCCGCCAGATCGGATCCCTGCTCGCCCACGCGGAGTTCGGAGTCCCTTTCGGACACCAGTTCCTGATGTGGGACATGTCCTTCACCACCACACCCGAACTCCTCGTCGCGGGCGCCGCCCCCACCGAGGTCGAACTCCGCACGGTCTGCCACGACATCGTCCGCCGGGGCCGAGGGTTCGGCGGGATGCGCTACGAGGTCACGGCGCTGCGCGACGGCAAGGAACTGGCGGTCGGGGGCGCGGCCTTCAGCTGTACGAGCCCCGCGGTCCACCGGCGGTTGCGCGGTGACCGGCCCACCTCCACCTTCCGCAGGACGCCGGCGCCGATCAACCCGGCCGACGTGGGTCACGCCAGCGAGCGGCACGTCGTCCTCGCCGCACCGGGACCCGGCGCCGCCAACCGCTGGGAACTGCGGGTCGACACCGCGCACCCGACCTTCTTCGACCACCCGGTGGACCACGTCCCGGGAATGGTGCTGCTGGAGGCCGCCCGCCAGGCCGCCCACGCCTCGACGGGGATGCCCGGGGCCCTCCTGGTCGGCCTGGAAAGCAACTTCGAGCGCTACGCCGAGTTCGACGCCCCCTGCTGGATCGAGGCGCACCCCGAGCCGGAACGGTCCTCGGGCCGCACCCTGGTACGAGTGCGCGGCACGCAGCACGCACGGACCGTCTTCACCGCCGACCTGGTATTGAGTCCCCGCTGAACCCGCAGCCGCACGGCGGGGAGAGCGTGTCGCGTGCCCACTGCCCTGGCCACGGGCGCCACCGGCTCTGATGGGCCGGTACGGATCCGGGTCAGCACGCAGTGTAGGCACGGTGCCGGTGATCATGTGAGTGTCCACGTCCCATGAACACCGAGCGGGCCCGTGCCTGCCTCTGCATCATGGCCGCCATCGCCATCACCTGACGAAACCAAACAAGAACACTTCACGCAATGCCCTTGGGTACCGCGAGGCCTCGCAGGCCTGCTGAGAAAATACCGGCCCGGCACTTCGTCCGTCTCCGAGTCCTCTCCCTTCCGTCTCCGATCCGTCCGGTCCCGGTCCGCCGGCTCGGCCGCCGGACCCCTTAGTCGGACCCCTTATTTGACAGGTGTCTGAACCTTCCTTTCACCTTTCGGACACTTCCGCACCGTGCCTGACGATCTTGACCCAGATATGAAGCTGCCCGTATTGAAGGGGGGCGTGCCACGGAACAGTCTTATGGCTCCGAGTGGAGTCAGGAGAGTGGATCGTGCGCAAGGTGCTCATCGCCAACCGTGGCGAAATCGCTGTCCGCGTTGCTCGGGCCTGTCGGGATGCCGGGATCGCGAGCGTAGCCGTCTACGCCGACCCGGACCGGGACGCTCTGCACGTCCGCGCGGCCGACGAAGCTTTCGCGTTGGGCGGTGACACCCCGGCCGCGAGCTACTTGGACATGTCCAAGATTCTGCAGGCCGCAGCCGATTCCGGTGCGGACGCCGTCCATCCCGGATACGGCTTCCTTTCCGAGAACGCCGAGTTCGCGCAGGCCGTCATCGACGCGGGCCTGATCTGGATCGGTCCGCCGCCGCAGGCGATCCGTGATCTGGGTGACAAGGTCGCCGCCCGTCACATCGCGCTGCGTGCCGGTGCGCCGCTGGTCGCCGGCACGCCGGATCCGGTCTCCGGGTCGGACGAGGTCGTGGCCTTCGCCAAGGAGCACGGCCTGCCGATCGCGATCAAGGCCGCGTTCGGTGGTGGCGGTCGTGGTCTGAAGGTCGCCCGGAACCTCGAAGAGGTTCCGGAGCTTTACGACTCCGCGGTGCGTGAGGCCGTCGCCGCGTTCGGCCGCGGTGAGTGCTTCGTCGAGCAGTACCTCGACAAGCCGCGGCACGTGGAGACCCAGTGCCTGGCCGACTCCCACGGCAACGTGGTCGTCGTCTCCACCCGTGACTGCTCGCTGCAGCGCCGCCACCAGAAGCTGGTGGAGGAGGCCCCGGCCCCGTTCCTGACGGAGGCGCAGAACGCCGAGCTGTATGCGGCGTCGAAGGCGATCTTGAAGGAGGCCGGCTACGTCGGTGCCGGCACCGTCGAGTTCCTGGTCTCGGCCGACGGCCTGATCTCCTTCCTGGAGGTCAACACCCGTCTGCAGGTCGAGCACCCGGTCACCGAAGAGGTCACCGGTATCGACCTGGTCCGCGAGATGTTCCGCATCGCGGACGGCGAGGAGCTCGGCTACGGGGACCCGGTCCTGCGCGGTCACTCCTTCGAGTTCCGCATCAACGGCGAGGACCCGGGCCGCGGCTTCCTGCCGGCTCCGGGCACCGTCACCAGGTTCGACCCGCCGACCGGTCCGGGTGTCCGCCTCGACGCGGGCGTCGAGTCCGGCTCGGTCATCGGCCCGGCCTGGGACTCCCTGCTCGCCAAGCTCATCGTCACGGGCGCCACCCGCGAGCAGGCCCTGCAGCGCGCGGCGCGTGCGCTGGCGGAGTTCAACGTGGAGGGCATGGCCACGGCCATCCCCTTCCACCGCGCGGTCGTCGTCGATCCCGCCTTCACGGCCGACCCGTTCACGATCCACACCCGCTGGATCGAGACCGAGTTCGTCAACGAGATCCCGGCGTTCACGGTTCCCGCCGCGGAGGACTCCGAGGACGAGCCGGGCCGCGAGACCGTGGTCGTCGAGGTCGGCGGCAAGCGTCTGGAGGTCTCCCTCCCGTCCTCGCTGGGCATGACCCTGGCCCGCACGGCGGCCGCGGGCGGCGCGAAGCCCAAGCGCCGCGCGGCCAAGAAGTCCGGCCCCGCCGCTTCCGGCGACACCCTGGCCTCGCCCATGCAGGGCACCATCGTGAAGGTCGCGGTCGAGGAAGGCCAGCAGGTCAACGAGGGCGACCTGATCGTCGTCCTCGAAGCCATGAAGATGGAACAGCCGCTCAACGCACACCGCTCCGGCACGATCGTGGGCCTCACCGCCGAAGTCGGCGCATCCCTCACCTCCGGCGCCACCATCTGCGAAATCAAGACCTGATTCATCCGAGGGATTTCTCTGCGAAATTCTGACGGAGCCTGACAATGCTCTGACATTGGGGATATTGAAACCGTTCCGGCCGCCCAGGACACTTGTCCTCAATACCGTCATCCGGTGTGTGGTGGGCCGTGAGGAGAGGGAAAACGTTATGCACAGCACGCTGATTGTGGCTCGGATGAGTCCCGAATCGATTGGGGATGTCGCCAAGCTTTTCGGTGAGTTCGACGGCACGGAAATGCCGCACCGCATGGGCACGCGCCGGCGCCAGCTCTTCCAGTACAAGGGCCTGTACTTCCACCTCCAGGACTTCGACGAGGACAACGGCGGCGAGCTGATCGAGCAGGCCAAGGGCGACCCGCGCTTCGTGGGGATCAGCCAGGACCTGAAGCCGTTCATCGAGGCCTACGACCCCGCGACCTGGCGCTCGCCGGCCGACGCGATGGCCACCCGCTTCTACAACTGGGAGGCGTCCGCGTGACCGGCCGACGCGTCGTCATCACCGGCATCGAGGTGCTGGCCCCCGGTGGCATCGGGCAGAAGAACTTCTGGAACCTGCTCAGCGAGGGCCGTACCGCCACCCGCGGGATCACGTTCTTCGACCCGAGCCCGTTCCGCTCCCGGGTCGCCGCCGAGATCGATTTCGATCCCGAGCAGTTCGGCCTGAGCCCGCAGGAGATCCGCCGCATGGACCGCGCCGCGCAGTTCGCGGTGGTCGCGGCCCGCGGCGCGGTCGCCGACAGCGGGATCAGCTTGGACGCCTACGACCCGTACCGCGTCGGCGTCACCATCGGCAGCGCCGTCGGCGCCACCATGGGCCTTGACGAGGAGTACAACGTCGTCAGCGACGGCGGCCGGCTCCACCTCGTCGACCACGAGTACGCGGTACCGCACCTGTACAACTACCTGGTCCCCAGCTCGTTCGCGGCCGAGGTCGCGTGGACGGTGGGCGCGCAGGGCCCGAGCACGGTGGTCTCCACGGGCTGCACCTCCGGCATCGACTCCGTCGGCCACGCGGTGGAGCTGATCCGTGAGGGCTCCGCCGACATCATGATCACCGGTTCCTCGGACGCCCCGATCTCGCCGATCACCATGGCCTGCTTCGACGCGATCAAGGCGACCACCAACCGGCACGACGACCCGGAGCACGCCTCCAGGCCCTTCGACGGGACCCGCAACGGCTTCGTCCTCGGTGAGGGCGCCGCCGTGTTCGTCCTGGAGGAGCTGGAGAGCGCCCGGAAGCGCGGCGCACACATCTACGCCGAGATCGCCGGCTACGCCACCCGCTCCAACGCGTACCACATGACCGGACTGCGGCCGGACGGCGCGGAGATGGCCGAGGCGATCCGGGTCGCGCTCGACGAGGCGCGGATGAACCCGACCGAGATCGACTACATCAACGCGCACGGTTCGGGCACCAAGCAGAACGACCGCCACGAGACGGCCGCCTTCAAGCGGAGTCTGGGCGACCACGCCTACCGGACTCCGGTCAGTTCCATCAAGTCGATGGTCGGGCACTCCCTGGGGGCCATCGGCTCCATCGAGATCGCCGCGTCCGCGCTGGCGATGGAGAACAACGTGGTGCCGCCGACGGCGAACCTGCACACCCCCGACCCCGAGTGCGACCTCGACTACGTCCCGCTGGTCGCCCGCGAGCAGCTGACCGACGCCGTCCTGACGGTCGGCAGCGGTTTCGGCGGATTCCAGAGCGCCATGGTTCTGGCGCGTCCCGAGAGGAGCGTGGCATGACCACCTCGGTTGTTGTGACCGGTCTGGGCGTCGCCGCCCCCAACGGCCTGGGTCTGCAGGACTTCTGGGCCGCGACGCGCACCGGCAAGAACGGCATCGGCCGGGTCACCCGATTCGACCCTTCCTCCTACCCGTCGACCCTGGCGGGCGAGGTGCCCGGCTTCGTCGCCGAGGACCTGCTGCCGAGCCGGCTGATCCCGCAGACCGACCGGATGACCCGGATGGCGCTGGTCGCCACCGACTGGGCCCTCGAAGACGCGGGCGTCGACCCCAAGGACCTGCCCGAGTTCGACACGGGCGTGGTCACGGCCAGTTCCTCGGGTGGCTTCGAGTTCGGTCAGGGTGAGCTGCAGAAGCTGTGGAGCCAGGGCAGCCAGTACGTCTCCGCGTACCAGTCCTTCGCCTGGTTCTACGCCGTCAACAGCGGCCAGATCTCGATCCGCAACGGAATGAAGGGCCCCAGCGGCGTCATCGTCAGTGACGAGGCGGGCGGTCTCGACGCGGTGGCGCACGGCCGCCGGCTCATCCGCAAGGGCACCCCGATGATCGTCTCCGGTGCCGTCGACGCGTCGATCTGCCCCTGGGGCTGGGTGGCGCAGCTGGCCGCCGACCGGCTGAGCACCAGCGACGAGCCGACCCGCGCCTATCTGCCGTTCGACGCCGACGCGGCCGGCTACGTGCCGGGCGAGGGCGGCGCCATCCTGATCCTGGAGTCGGCCGAATCGGCCCGCGAGCGCGGCGCGCGGATCTACGGCGAGATCTCCGGCTACGGCTCCACCTTCGACCCCAAGCCCGGCAGCGACCGCGAGCCCGCTCTGCGCAAGGCGATCGAACTGGCGCTGGCGGACGCCGGCGTGAGCCCCGAGGACGTCGACGTGGTCTTCGCGGACGCGGCCGGCGTGCCGGAGCTGGACCGCATCGAGGCCGAGGCGATCTCCGCGGTCTTCGGCGTCCGGGGCGTCGCCGTCACCGCGCCCAAGACCATGACCGGCCGGCTGTACTCCGGTGCGGCCCCGCTCGACATCGCCACCGCGCTGATGTCCATGGAGGAGGGGCTGATCCCTCCGACGATGAACGTCACCCCCGACGAGGAGTACGGCCTGGACCTGGTCGTCTCCCAGGCGCGCGCCGCCGAGGTGCGCACCGCGCTGGTGCTGGCGCGCGGGTACGGCGGCTTCAACTCCGCCGTCGTCGTCCGCACCGTCGACTGACCCGCTGTCCCCGCACGACCCGACCGTCCGACCTCCCCACGAAGGAAACCACGTGTCCGATCTGGAATTCACCCTGGACGACCTGCGCCGCATCCTGCTGGAGGGCGCCGGCGCCGATGAAGGCGTCGACCTCGGAGCCGACATCCTCGACGTGCAGTTCGAGGCGCTCGGCTACGAGTCCCTGGCCCTGCTGGAGACCGGCAGCCGCATCGAGCGCGAGTACGGCATCGACCTCGACGAGGACGCGCTGACCAACGCCGACACCCCGCGCGCCCTCATCGCGGCCGTCAACCAGCACCTGAGCGTCGGCCAGCGCTCCGCGGCCTGACGCACGACGCCTGACGTCTGACGTCTCCACCGGGTCGGGCGAAACGTTTCGCCCGACCCGGTCCCGCCGTACCACCCACCGAAGCCCACAGATTTCCGGAGAACCGAACATGTCAACGCAGGAGAAGCGGGTCGCTCTCATCACGGGTGCCACCAGCGGCATCGGCCTCGCCGCCGCCCGAGCCCTGGCCGCCAACGGCCACCAGGTGTTCATCGGTGCGCGCAACGCCGACAACGTCGCCGAGACCGTCAAGTCGCTGCAGGACGAGGGCATCGACGCCGACGGCACGGTCCTCGACGTCCGTGACTCCGCCTCGGCCGCCGCCTTCGTCCAGGCCGCCGTCGACCGCTTCGGCACCGTCGACGTCCTGGTCAACAACGCCGGCCGGTCCGGTGGAGGTGTCACCGCCGACATCGACGAGGAGCTGTGGGCCGATGTCATCGACACCAACCTCACCAGCGTCTTCCGGCTGACCAAGGAGGTGCTCAACACCGGCGGCATGCGCCACAAGAACCGCGGCCGCATCATCAACATCGCCTCCACGGCGGGCAAGCAGGGCGTCGTCCTGGGCGCCCCCTACTCCGCCTCCAAGCACGGCGTGGTCGGCTTCACCAAGGCCCTGGGCAATGAGCTCGCCCCCACCGGCATCACCGTGAACGCGGTGTGCCCGGGCTACGTCGAGACGCCGATGGCACAGCGCGTGCGCGCCGGCTACGCAGCCGCGTACGACACCTCCGAGGACGCGATCCTGCAGAAGTTCCAGTCCAAGATCCCGCTGGGTCGCTACTCCACCCCCGAGGAGGTCGCCGGCATGGTCGCCTACCTGGCCTCCGACACGGCCGCCTCCATCACCGCGCAGGCCATCAACGTCTGCGGCGGACTCGGCAACTTCTGAGACCCGCACCCGGCGGCGCCCGCACGGGCAGCACCCGGACCCAGCACCCGCACCCAGCACCCGTACCCCGTACCGATCCCTGGAGAAGAACGCCGTCATGACGACCCGTGAGGTTGAGCACGAGATCACGATCGCAGCGCCCGCACCGGCTGTGTACCGGCTGCTGGCGGAGGTCACCAACTGGCCGCGGATCTTCCCGCCCACCATCCACGTGGACCGGGTGGACCACGACGGATCGCAGGAGCGGATCCGGATCTGGGCGACCGCCAACGGCGAGCCCAAGAACTGGACCTCGCGCCGCGAGCTCGACCCCGAGGGCCTGCGCATCACCTTCCGCCAGGAGGTGACCACCTCTCCGGTGGCGTCGATGGGCGGTGCGTGGATCATCGAACCCCTGGGCGAGAACGAGTCCCGGGTGCGGCTGCTGCACGACTACCGCGCCATCGACGACGACGCGCACGACCTGCTCTGGATCGACGCGGCGGTCGACAAGAACAGCCGCTCCGAACTGGCCGCGCTGAAGAAGAACATCGAGTTCGCGCACGCGGCGCAGGAGCTGACGTTCTCCTTCGAGGACTCGGTGCACATCGACGGGTCCGCGAAGGACGTCTACGACTTCATCAACGACGCCCACCTGTGGTCCGAGCGCCTGCCCCACGTCGCCACCGTCCGCCTGACCGAGGACACCCCCGGCCTGCAGACCCTGGAAATGGACACCCGCGCCAAGGACGGCTCCGTCCACACCACCAAGTCCTACCGCGTCACCTTCCCCCACCAGGCCATCGCCTACAAGCAGGTCACCCTCCCCGCCCTCATGACCCTGCACACCGGCCACTGGACCTTCCAGGACACCGACCACGGCGTCACCGCCACATCCCAGCACACCGTCACCCTCAACACCGACAACATCGCCCGCATCCTCGGCCCCGACGCCACCACCGCCGACGCCCGCGACTACGTCCACACCGCCCTCTCCACCAACAGCCTCGCCACCCTCACCCACGCCAAGGCCTTCGCAGAGAACAAGCGCTGACGATGGACACCGACGTCCTGGTGATCGGAGCGGGCCCCGCCGGACTCATGCTCGCGGCGGAGCTGCGGCTCGGCGGGGCCGAGGTGGTCGTCGTCGACCAGCGCCCCGGACCGACCACGGAATCGCGGGCCTCCACCCTGCACGCCCGCACCATGGAGATCCTCGACTCCCGCGGACTGCTGGAGGAGCTCGGTACGCCGCCCCGCGAGCCCCGCGGCCACTTCGGCGGCATACCCCTGGACCTGACCCTGCCCAGCGCCCACTCGGGACAGTGGAAGGTCGCCCAGACACGCACCGAGGAGCTCCTGCAGAACCGGGCCGCCGCGCTCGGGGCCGAGCTGCTCCGCCGCCACCAGCTGCTGTCGCTGACGGCCGGTGAGGACGGGGTGGAGGCCGAAGCCATCGGCCCGAACGGCCCCGTCCGGTTGCGCGCCCGCTACCTGGTCGGCTGCGACGGCGAGGACAGCACGGTACGACGGCTGACCGGCGTCCCGTTCCCCGGCCAGGACGCGGCCCGCGAACTGCTGCGCGCCGACGTGTCCGGCGTCTCCGTCGCCGACCGGCGCTTCCAGCGGCTGGAGCGCGGGCTGGCCATCGCCGCCACCCGGGACGGCGTCACCCGCGTCATGGTCCACGAATTCGGCCGGCCCCCCGGCGTCCGCGCCGGAGCCGAGCCGGACTTCACCGAGGTCACCGACATCTGGAAGCGGGTCACCGGCGAGGACATCGGCCACGGCACCCCGCTGTGGGTCAACGCCTTCGGCGACGCGAACCGCCAGCTCGCCCAGTACCGCCACGGCCGCGTCCTGTTCGCCGGGGACGCCGCCCACCGCCAGATGCCCAGCGGCGGCCAGGCCCTCAACCTGGGCGTCCAGGACGCCTTCAACCTCGGCTGGAAGCTCGCCGCGGTCGTACGGGGCAGCGCGGACGAGGACCTCCTCGACACGTACCACGAGGAGCGCCACGCGGTGGGCCGCCAGGTCCTGGCCAACATCCGGGCGCAGGTCCAGCTGATGCTCGGCGGACCGGAGGTCGAACCGGCCCGCGCCGTGGTCGCCGAACTCATCGCCCTGGACGGCGTACGGGAGCACCTGGCCGGGATGATCAGCGGCCTCGGCATCCGCTACGAGGTCGGCGGCGAGGGGCATCCGCTGCTGGGCCGGCGGCTGCCGGACGCACAGCTGGAGCCCGGCCCCGGCGAGCCCGGGGGAGCCCGCCCGGTGCGCACCACCGAGCTGCTGCGCACCGGCCGCGGGCTGCTGCTGGCCCCCGGCGCCCCCGACGCCGACGGAGCCGCGGCGCTGCGCGCGGCCGCGGCGCCGTGGGCCGACCGGGTCGCCTTCGCCGCGGCCCGTCCCGTGGCCGGGGCCCCACTGGCCGAAGGCCAGGCCCTGCTGGTGCGCCCCGACGGGTACGTCGCCTGGGCGGGCGCCCGCCCGGACGGCCTGTCCGACGCGCTGCGCCGCTGGTTCGGCGTACCGGCGGGCGCGTCGGCAAGCGTGTCGGCAAGCGCACCGGCGGGCGTATCGGCGGGCGCACGGGCCGACGCCCCCGTCGGCCGTCCCTGAGAACCACCGGCGTCTTGCGAATGATCAGTTCAGACCCACACCTGAGAGGTAGGACACCCATGGACGCTGAGATGGACGCGGAGGTCGTCATCGTCGGCGCCGGCCCCACCGGGCTGATGCTGGCCGGGGAGCTGCGGCTGGGCGGGGTGAGCGTCATCGTCGCCGAGCGTCTGGAGCGGCCCACCGGCCAGTCGCGCGGCCTCGGCTTCACCGCCCGCGCCCTGGAGTCCTTCGACCAGCGGGGGATCGTCCCGCGCTTCGGCGGCCTGCAGACCAGCCCGGTCGGCCACTTCGGCGGAGTCCAGTTCGACTACACCGTTCTGGAGGACGCCCACTTCGGGGCCCGGGGCATCCCGCAGTCCCAGACGGAGGAGGTCCTGGAGGAGTGGGCCCGGGAGCTGGGCGCCGACATCCGCCGGGGCTGGGAGTTCCTCGCCCTGGAGCAGGACGAGGACGCCGTCACCGTCACCCTGACCACCCCGGACGGCGAGCGCCGGCTGCGCTCCCGGTACCTGGTGGGCGCCGACGGCGGCCACAGCCCGGTGCGCAAGGCCGCGGGCTTCGACTTCCCCGGCACCTCCGCCACCCGCGGCATGTACCTCGCCGACGTGGTGGGCTGCGAGGTCAAGCCGCGCTTCCTGGGCGAACGGCTGCCCGGTGGCATGGTGATGGCCGCGCCGCTCGCCGAGGGCGTGGACCGCATCATCATCGCCGAACACGGCACCCCGCCTGCCGACCGCAGCGAGACCCCGGAGTTCACCGAAGTGGCGGCTGCCTGGGAGCGTCTGACGGGCGAGGACATCTCCGGCGGTGGGGCCGACTGGGTCAGCTCCTTCACCGATGCCACCCGCCAGGTCACCGAGTACCGGCGCGGCCGCGTCCTGCTCGTCGGCGACGCCGCGCACATCCACCTGCCGGCCGGCGGCCAGGGTCTGAGCACCGGCGTCCAGGACGCCGTCAACCTCGGCTGGAAGCTGGCCGCCACCGTCCGCGCATGGGCGCCCGAAGGCCTGCTGGACACCTACCACGAAGAGCGCCACCCGGTCGGTGAGCGGCTGCTGATGAACACCCGCGCCCAGGGCACGGTCTTCCTCGGCGGTCCCGAGTCCCAGCCGCTGCGCGACCTGTTCGGGGAGCTCATCGCACTCGACCCGGTCAAGCGGCACCTGGCCGGAGTGGTCAGCCACCTCGACGTCCGCTACGACCTGGGACCCGACGGACACCCGCTGCTCGGCCGCAGGCTGCCCCCGAGGGCACTGGACACCGCCACCGGTGAGGTCCGCACCCCCGAGCTGCTGCACGCGGCGCAGGGCGTCCTGCTCGACCTGTCCGACGACACCGCGCTGCGCGAGGCCGCGGCCGCGTGGAAGGACCGCGTCACCACCGTCACGGGCTCCCCGCAGGACCCGGACGCCTTCGGCGGCGCCGCCTCCGTGCTGGTGCGCCCCGACGGGTACGTCGCCTGGGCGGGCACGGACCCGGCCGGGCTCACCGGGGCCCTGCACCGCTGGTTCGGGTCCCCGGAGGCCGCATGAGCACCACCGCGGTGGGCCGCGCGCCCGCGTCCGTGCCCCCGATGTCCCCGGGGGTCCGGCCCGTCCTCCTGGAGGCCGGGGACGTCACCCTCTCCGCGCTGATCGCCCAGCCGGCCGGCCCGCCGCGGGCCACGGTCATCGCGGTGCACGGGGGCGGGATGAGCGCCGGCTACTTCGACGGGCAGGCCCACCCCGACGTTTCCCTGCTCACGCTGGGCGCCCGGCTCGGCTACACCATGGTCGCCATCGACCGGCCCGGGTACGGGCTGTCGGCCGCGCAGTCGCCGCGCGGGCAGACCCTGGCCGAGCAGTCCGCCTCGCTGCACGCGGCGGTGACGCACCTGGCCGGACGCTGGGCGACCGGCGCCGGGGTGTTCCTGCTGGCCCACTCCTTCGGCGGCAAACTGGCCCTGACCTACGCCGCCTACCAGGCCGACGAGCTGGACCCGGGCCTGCCGCCGCTGCTGGGGCTCGACATCTCAGGGCTCGGCCGTGACTACGCGGTCGAGCAGGACATCCGGCTGGACCCGCACCAGCACGGCCACTGGAAGCGGAACTGGGGCGCCCTGCGCTTCTATCCGCCGAACACCTTCCGCGAAGCCGCGGCCATGGTCGCGCCCATGCCCCCGCGCGAGCAGGCGGAGGCCGGGCGCTGGCCGCGGCGGTTCACCGACGCGGCCCGGAAGGTACGGGTGCCGGTGCGGCTGACGTTCGCCGAGTGCGAGCTGTGGTGGCACCACGACGAGGACACCGTCGCCGACCTCACCGCGCAGTTCGGCGCGGCGCCGTCCGTCCGCGTCGACCGCCAGCCCGGCGCCGGCCACAACATCAGCCTGGGCTGGGCCGCCCGTACCTATCACCTGCGCGCGTTCGCCTACTTCGAAGACTGCCTCGCGCGGCGTGCCGCCGACGCGGTCGCGTCCGTGACCACCTGAGTTCATGGAGAAAACGCGTCGTACGCCCTTCCGCTCCCTGGCCGTCCGCAACTTCCGGCTCTTCGCGGCCGGCCAGGTCGTGTCGGTCGCGGGCACCTGGATGATGATCACGGCCCAGGACTGGCTGGTGCTCTCCATGACGGAGGACTCCGGCACGGCCCTGGGCACCGTGACCGCACTGCAGTTCACCCCGCTGCTGCTCTTCACGCTGTACGGCGGCCGGCTCGCCGACCGCTACGACAAGAGGATGCTGCTCACCCTCGCCAACCTGGTTTCCGGCGCGTGCGCGCTCACCCTGGCGGTGTTCGTGCTGGCCGGCTCGGTCCAGCTGTGGCACGTGTACCTGTTCGCGCTGGCGCTGGGCACCGTCAACGCGGTCGAGGTACCCACCCGGATGTCCTTCGTCAGCGAGATGGTGGGCCCCGAGCTGCTGCCCAACGCCTCCGCGATGAGCGCCGCGTACTTCAACACGGCCCGCGTGGTGGGCCCCGCCCTCGCCGGGCTGCTCATCAGCGCCATCGGCACGGGGCCCGTCATGCTGGTCAACGCGGCCAGCTATCTCGCCACGGTGGCGGGGCTGCGCATGATGCGGCCCGAGGAGCTCACGCGTACGGCGCGCCCCGCGCGGGGGGCACGGGTGATCGACGGACTGCGCTACGTACGCGGCCGGCCCGACCTGCTCGTGCCGCTCGCGCTGGTCGCCGTGATCGGCCTGTTCGGCTTCAACTTCCAGCTCACCCTGCCGCTGCTGGCCAAGACGGTGTTCCACAGTGACGCGACCGGATTCGGGCTGCTGACCACCGCGTTCGCCGCCGGTTCGCTGCTCGCCGCCTTCGCCACCACGGCGCGCAGCGGCCGCCCGACGGCCGCGGTGGTCACCGGCTCCGCCCTCGCGTTCGGCCTGCTGGAGACGGCGGCCGGCTGGTCCCCGAACTACGCCTCGGCGGCCGTACTGCTCTGCCTGACCGGCTTCGCCACCATCTACTTCGCGCAGGCCGCCAACCACCGCGTCCAGCTCGGCAGCGATCCCGCGTACCGCGGCCGGGTGATGGCGCTGTACACGCTCATCCTGCAAGGCCTCACCCCGCTCGGCGCCCTCCTCATCGGCTGGCTCACCGTCCGTCACGGTGCGCGCTCCGGCCTCTACGCGGGAGGGCTCGTCTCGTCGGCGGCGGCGCTCGCCGTGCTGCTCGCCGGGCGGATCCGCCGACGGCGCGGAGCCGCGCCCGCTCTTGCGAGTGACCAGTTCGAACCCACGAAGAGAAGGTAGGGCAGCGCCATGACCGAACAGACCCCGCACGGCAGGTTCGGGCAGCTCCCGGACCTGGACGCCCTGCGCGCGATGAGCATCGACGCGCGCACCCGGACCATCGGCCACTGCCTTCGCCTGGAGCTGGAACACCTGCTGGCTGTCCCGCCCGGGCACCGGATCTCGCCCCGCCTTCCGCTGCGCAGCCAGGGCCTGGACCCGCTCAACGCCCTGCACCTGGAGCGCCGCATCCGGCGGGTCCTGCACACCGAGGTCACCGCCGAGGTGCTGCGGGAGAGCACCGTGACCGAGCTGGCCGGGCTGCTCGCCCGCTGAGGCCCGACGCCGCCCCGAGACGTGCAACCGAACACTTCCACCGACACCGGAAACGGAGATCCGTACATGGCGCCCGTAGCACCCGCCGAACTCACCGGCCGGCTCATGGAGCTGGCCGAACGCAAGGACCTCGCCCGCGACGGCCAGGACCCCAAGGCCACCGAACGCCAGCACGCCAAGGGCAAGCTGACCGCCCACGAGCGCATCGCGCTGCTGCTGGACAAGGGAAGCTTCTGCGAGGTCGAGGCGCTGCGCAGGCACCGGGCGACCGGCTTCGGCCTCGAGGCGAAGAAGCCGTACGGCGACGGCGTGGTCACCGGGTGGGGCACGGTCGACGGCCGGACGGTCTTCGTCTACGCACACGACTTCAGGGTCTTCGGGGGCGCGCTGGGCGAGGCCCATGCCGCCAAGATCCACAAGATCATGGACATGGCCATCGGGGCGGGAGCTCCGCTGGTCTCACTGAACGACGGGGCGGGCGCCCGCATCCAGGAGGGCGTCTCGGCGCTCGCCGGGTACGGCGGCATATTCCAGCGCAACACCAAGGCCTCCGGCGTCATCCCGCAGATCTCGGTGATGCTCGGACCCTGCGCCGGCGGCGCCGCGTACTCCCCGGCCCTGACGGACTTCATCTTCGCCGTACGCGACATCTCGCAGATGTTCATCACCGGCCCCGACGTGGTTCGCGCCGTGACCGGTGAGGAGATCAGCCAGAACGGACTCGGCGGCGCGGACGTGCACGCCGGGACCTCGGGCGTGGCCCACTTCGTCTACGACGACGAGGAGACGTGCCTGGCAGAGGTGCGCTACCTGCTGTCCTTGCTGCCGGCCAACAATCGGGAGCTGCCGCCCGGCACCCTCGCCGCCGACCCGACGGACCGGCCCGGCGACGCCCTGCTCGACCTGGTGCCCGCCGACGGCAACCGCTCGTACGACATCCGAGGCGTCATCGAGGAGCTCGTCGACGACGGCGAGTACATGGAGGTGCACGCGGCCTGGGCGCCGAACATCGTCTGCGCCCTCGCCCGCGTGGGCGGCCACACCGTCGGCATCGTCGCCAACCAGCCGGCCGCGATGGCGGGCGTCCTCGACATCAAGGCCAGCGAGAAGGGCGCGCGGTTCGTTCAGTTCTGCGACGCTTTCAACATCCCGCTGGTCACCCTCGTCGACGTCCCCGGCTTCCTGCCGGGCGTGGACCAGGAGCACGAGGGCATCATCCGGCGCGGCGCGAAGCTGCTGTACGCGTACTGCAACGCGACCGTGCCGCGGGTCTCCGTGGTGCTGCGCAAGGCGTACGGAGGCGCGTACATCGTCATGGACTCCCGGTCCATCGGCGCCGACATCGCGCTGGCCTGGCCGACCAACGAGATCGCGGTCATGGGAGCCGAGGGCGCCGCCAACGTGGTGTTCCGGCGGGAGATCGCCGCCGCCGACGACCCCGACGCGATGCGCCAGGAGAAGATCGACCAGTACAAGCGGGAGCTCGTCCACCCCTACTACGCCGCCGAGCGCGGCCTGGTCGACGACGTCATCGACCCGCGCGAGACCCGCTCGGTCCTGGCCCGCTCCCTGGCCATGCTCGCCTCCAAGCACGCCGACCTGCCGCGCCGCAAGCACGGCAACCCGCCCCAGTGACCGAGGGAGCAGCCATGACCGCACCGCACGCCACCACCGATGCCACCACCGACGCCGACGCCTGTGCCGCGTGGCCGCTGCTGCGCGTCGAGCGCGGCTGCCCTTCGCCCGAGGAGCTGGCCGCCCTGACCGCGGTCCTGCTGGCCCGTACCTCCTGCGCGGCGCCGGACGACCTGGCCCGCTGCCAGCAGGGCGTCGCCCGGTGGCGCCGCCCGGACCGGGTCGTCGGCTTCGACGGACCACGCACCTGGCGGGCCGCCGCCTGAGCCAGGCGCGCCGCCAACACCGAAGGGGCCGGGGAGTTCTCGCGAACTCCCCGGCCCCTTCGGTGTTGCCCGGACCTCATCCCGCGTGCGGCTCAGGCCGGCCGCGGTCCCGCAGCACCGTGCGCAGAGCGGGCTCCATCGCCCCGATCCGCTCGACGGCGTCCGCGGCGTACAGGTACTCGGGCGGCACCGCCCGCATCGAGATCCGGCGGTCCCCGGAACCGGCCAGTGCCACCGCGGCGACATGGCTGTGGCACAGCGGCAGATTGCCGACCACCCAGCCCGCGGGACGCTCGGCGAAGCCGGCCTCGCCCAGGTAGTCGAGGTCGGCCCCCCGGGTCAGCCCGGTGCCCAGCCCTTTCAAGTACGCCTCCTTCCGTGTCCACAGGCGGCCGAAGGCCGCGGTCCGCTCGGGCTCGGGAAGCCCGCCGAGCTCCGCCTGCTCGGCGGGGTGCAGCGCCGGCAGGCACGCCGCGGTGGTCTCGGCGGACGGCAGACGCTGTACGTCGACACCCACCCGGACCTCGGCCACCGCCACGATCGCCAGACCATGACTGTGGGAGAGCGAGAACTCGGGGGCGATGCCGGGCACTCCGAGCACCTTCGGCCGGCCGTACCGCCGGCCCTCGCCGTCGTAGCGCTCGCCCGCGAGGACGATCCGGCGCGGTGCGATGCCGGTGTACACGGCGAGGACCCGGCGCAGGCCCACGTGCGCCGCGGCGTACATGCGGCGGTCGTCGGAGCGGCGGTAGGCATCGGCCCGTCCCTTCTCGTACGCGTCGAGCTCGCCGATCGGGATGTCACGGGGCGTGTCGGGCGGCGGCAGCAGCCACACGTCCAGTTCCCCCTGCCCGACGACGAACGTGTTCACGGTCTGGGGCAAGGTCCGCCCTCCGCATGCGCCTTGGCGTGGGTGAGGGTGGCGAGGCTGTTGGTGGAGAGGGCGGTGTGGACGTAGTCGCGGGCGTCGGCGGTGGTGGCGTCGGGGCCGAGGATGCGGGCGATGTTGTCGGTGTTGAGGGTGACGGTGTGCTGGGATGTGGCGGTGACGCCGTGGTCGGTGTCCTGGAAGGTCCAGTGGCCGGTGTGCAGGGTCATGAGGGCGGGGAGGGTGACCTGCTTGTAGGCGATGGCCTGGTGGGGGAAGGTGACGCGGTAGGACTTGGTGGTGTGGACGGAGCCGTCCTTGGCGCGGGTGTCCATTTCCAGGGTCTGCAGGCCGGGGGTGTCCTCGGTCAGGCGGACGGTGGCGACGTGGGGCAGGCGCTCGGACCACAGGTGGGCGTCGTTGATGAAGTCGTAGACGTCCTTCGCGGACCCGTCGATGTGCACCGAGTCCTCGAAGGAGAACGTCAGCTCCTGCGCCGCGGCGGCGTGGTCGCGCTCGGTGTTCTCCTTCAGGGCCGCGAGCTCGGCGCGGGCGTCCCGGTCGACGGAGGCCTCGATCCGCTCCCAGGCCCCGGCGTCGTCCCCTTCGGCCTGGAACTCGTGCAGCAGCCGCACCCGGGAGCCGTCCTCCCCCAGCGGTTCGACGATCCAGGCGCCGCCCAGCCAGGCGACGTGGTCCTCGGTGGCCAGCAGCTCGAAGTTGATCCGCCGTGCGGCGGGCTCGACGATGCGGCGCAGCGGCCGGCTGTACGGCTCGCCCTCCCCGGCCTCCCAGATTCGCAGCCGTTCCTCGCCCTCGGGGGCGGCGTCGTGGTCGACGTGGACGGTGGCCGGGAAGATCCGCGGCCAGTTCTCCACCTCCGCGATCAGCCGGTGGACCGTGTCCGCCGGGACCGCGATGTCGATCTCGTGCGCGACTCGGCGCATGCCGGGTTGTTCCATGGTTGGTGTCTCCTCGTCCTGGTGTGGTGCGCGTGGACGGGGCGGGTGACGGGATACGAAAAGCCGCTGCCGGGTGGGGGATACCCGGCAGCGGCGATCCAGTGGGGGGAGTGGGAGGTACGTCCGTGCGCCCGCGGCCGTGCGCGATCTCTTCCTTGGTACTGATGGCGGTCCTACGAGCTTGCGCTCAGGCCCGGCGGTGCTCCGGCCGCCGCACAGCCGGCCGGAGCACCGCCGGGAGGATCACTCGCCCGTGCTGCGGGTGTGCACGACGCGGTAGGTGTTCTCGTCCTGCCAGGTCTGCACGGCGGCGACGCGCGCGTCGACCTTCTGGCGCTCCGGGGAGCGCTCCGACTCCGGCTGGGCGCGGAAGGCGTCGTAGGCCTCCTTGCCGTCCCACTGGGAGTAGATGACGACGAACTTGCCCTCGATGCCGCGGGCACGGAGGCCGCGCAGGACCGTGTGGGTGCGGTAGCCGGGGACGTCGATCAGCCACTCCTGCGACGCGCCCAGGGCGTCGATGAGGTCCTCCTGGTCCTCCTCCGCCACGCCGAACAGCTCGATCGCCGTGTAGTCGTCGCGGTCCGGAGAGATCTCCGTGACGCCGCCGAACTCCGGCTTCTGCTGGGTGAAGGCGATCTCGTTCTGGAGCAGGCGGATCGAGGTGGTGATCTCGCCGAAGAGCGGAAGCGTGCGGTGCTTGAACTCCTCGCCGGCGTAACGGGACTCGAGGTCCTCGGTGCTGCGCCACTGGATGAAGTTCGCCGTGCCCGGCTTGTCCTGGCCGGCGTGGACCGTGCTGGAGATCCAGCCCTCGTAGGCCGCGGAGTCGACGATCTCGCGCATCGCGGCGAGCAGCTTGACCTGCTTCTCGTCCGCGTCCGTCGAGAACAGGTTGAGGACAGTCAGGTGCTGACCATCGGCTGCGATCTTCGGCATTCTCGTCTCTTCCGTTCGAGGAAATTGGGGTTCGAGAGCAGCATCGCAAGGAGGCCGGGCGATAAGAAAGCCTCTTCTGTTCAGAGTTGTTGGCAGATTTGTCAAGTACTTGAAGGCGGTGTCAGATGTTCCACAAGTTCGTCAGGGCATTTAAAAACGGACTTGGTTGTCCATTGCCGCGCGCGCCATGCTCCTTCAATGAATCCAGGTCAGGAACCATTTGAGATAAGTGCCCTGCTGGACCGATATCTCATCGGTCTCGACGACGAAGAACTCGACGACGCATGGGCACAGGGGCTCTTCACGAAAGACGCCCGGGTCGAATTTCCGATGAGCCGGCACGAGGGCCTCGACGGGCTCGCCGGTTACCACCGTGACGCGCTGAGCGCCTTCGCCGCCACCCAGCACCTGGGCTCACCCGCGGTCGTCGAGTTCGGCGAGGACGGGGAGCGGGCGATCCTGCGCGCCAATCTCGTCTCGACGCACCTGCACCACTCCGGTGCGGCCGCCGAGCCGCTGTTCCAGGTCGGCACCCTGGCGACCGGCGAGGCCCGCCTCACCACCGACGGCTGGCGGCTGGCCGCCCTGTCCTTCCGCGTCCTGTGGACCCGTGGCACACCGCCGCGGCCGCAGGAGGCCCGGTGAACGTCCTGGCGGCGCCCGCCGCCCAGGAGATGAAGCTCGCGATCATGCTCGCCGACATCGCGCTGGTGCTGGTGGTGGGCGCCGCGCTCGGACGGCTGGCCCAGAAGGTGCGCCAGCCCGCCGTGGTCGGCGAGATCACCGCGGGCATCCTGCTCGGACCCAGCGTCCTCGGCCTGCTGCCGGGAGACCTGACGAACCGCATCTTCCCCGCCGAAGTCCGGCCGCTGCTGTCCGCCGTGTCTCAGGTAGGCCTGATCCTCTTCATGTTCGTGGTGGGCTGGGAGTTCGAAAAGCGGCTGGTCAGGCGGCACGCCGGGCTCGCAGCAGGCGTCTCGCTGTCGTCGATCGCCGTGGCCTTCGGCCTGGGGGTGGCGCTGGCCCCGTTCCTGTACCCCGAGCACGCCGTCGTGGCCGGGCACGAGATCTCCTTCGCGGCGTTCGCCACCTTCCTCGGCACCGCCATGTCGGTGACCGCCTTCCCCGTACTGGCCCGGATCCTCTCCGAGAACAAGCTGCTGGAGAGCCGGGTCGGTTCGCTGTCGCTGGCCAGCGCCGCCATCGACGACCTGCTCGCCTGGTGCCTGCTGGCGTACGTATCGGCCCTGGTCACCGCAGACGGCGACTACTCCGACCTCGCGCGCATCGGGTTGCTCAGCGTGGTCTACGTGGTGGCCATGCTGGTGGTCGTCCGACCTCTGGTGGCCCGTCTGGTGTGGCGCTGGGCCGCCGCCGAGCGCTGGTCCCCGCTGCTCGCCGTGCTCTGCGCAGGCGCCCTGACCTCGGCGTGGCTGACCACCTGGATCGGCATCCACGCCATCTTCGGTGCCTTCCTCTTCGGCTTCATCATGCCGCGCGAGCCTGCCCTGGTCCTGGCGCAGCACCTGCGCAGGCCCATGGACAACGTCAGTGTCGTACTGCTCCCCGTCTTCTTCATCGTCACGGGGCTCGGCGTGGACCTCGGCTCCCTCACCGGCGGCGACTACATCGCACTCGCCGCGATCGTCTTCGTCGCCTGCGCGGGCAAGCTGATAGGCGCCATAATCCCGGCGCGGCTGGCCGGGTTCTCCTGGCGGGAGTCGAAGGACCTCGGACTGCTGATGAACACCCGCGGCCTGACCGAACTCATCATCCTCAACGCCGCCGTCAGCCTGGGCGTCCTCGACGGGCGCATGTTCACGATGCTGGTGATCATGGCTCTGCTCACGACGGCGATGGCGGGTCCGCTGCTGTCCCGGAGGCGTCCCGTGCCCGTCGACCCAGACCCCGAGGCCGCGGCGTCGCCTGCGGCTCCCGAACCCGTCGCGGACCTGGCCCGTCCGCGCGCCTGACGAGAATTGAGAGGGCTGTAGTGATGTCCGTTTCGCAATCCATCCCCGAGCAGCTCAGTCCCGTGGACGGCAGTGTGCTGCGCACCGTGTGCGGGAACTTCGCCACCGGTGTCACCGTCATCACCTCGGGAAGCGGCGAGACCGCCGCCGGCGCCACGGTGAACTCCTTCACCTCGGTCTCCCTGGACCCGCCGCTCGTGCTCATCTGCCTCCACGAGAACTCCCGCCTGCTGCCGGTGGTGCAGGAGTCCGGAGGCTTCGTCGTGAACTTCCTGACCCATCAGCAGAAGCCCCTGGCCTGGGCGTTCGCCGGCCGCCAGACCGCCCGGCTCGAAGAGGTGCCGCACCACGCGTCCGCCGGTGACCTGCCGGTGCTCAGCGAGGCCCTGGCCTACCTGGAGTGCCGGCTCGTCACCGAGTACGACGGCGGGGATCATGCCATCCTGCTCGGTGAGGTCGTCGGAGTCGGCACGCCCGCCGAGGAGGAGGATCCGCTCATCTTCTTCCAGGGCTCCATGCGCGAGCTCGGCCGCGAGTCGGTCCTGCAGGGCTGACGCCGGCCCGGGACCGTGCCGTCAGCGCTGGCGGGCCGCCGCGGCCTGCTCCTCCGTCACGTCGAACGCCTGCCGCGCCTGTTCGACCTTGGGCAGGTGGTCGGCGGCCCAGTCGGCGAGCGCGGCGAAGAGCGGAGCCAGGCTCTTGCCCAGCGGGCTGATCTCGTACTCCACCCGGGGAGGCATCTCGGGGTAGTACGTGCGCACCACCAGCCCGTCCCGCTCCAGCTGGCGCAGCCGCTGTGTCAGCACCTTGGGCGTGATGCTGCTGATGTTGCGGTGCAGTTCGACGAAGCGCTGGACGCCGTACTCGTTGAGGGTCCACAGGATCGGTGTCGTCCAGCGGCTGAACACGATGTCCAGGACCGGCGCGATGGGACAGGCCAGCTCCGCGGCGATCCGTTGCGCGTGCTCGGCGGCGGCGCCGCTCAACGTCGCAGGGCTTTTCATTCAGGCCTCACCTTCCGGGAAGTCACTTTCCTCTAGGTACCTACTTTACTGCCGATGCTAGCTTCCGGGAAGCCGCCAACGGCCGCTCGCAGCACCCCCCTTTCCGAGATCTCACGCCAAGGAGTGGCAACGGCCATGCCCCTTCACCCGCCTCTGCCGGCCACGGCCGAGGACTTCCTCGCAGAGAACCACCTGTGCACCTTGACCACACTGCGCCCCGACGGGACGCCGCACGTCGCGCCCGTACGGTTCACTTGGGACGCCGAGGCGGGCCTGGCCAGGGTCATGACCAGGGCGACGACCCAGAAGGTCCGCAACGTGCTGGCCGCCGATGGCGTCCGGGTCTCCGTATGCCAGTCCGTGGGGTTCCGCTGGATCACCCTGGAGGGAACGGCGACCGTCTCCACCGACCCGCCGCGGCTCGTGGAGGGGATCCGCCGCTACACCAAGCGGTACTGGTCCCCGCCGCCGCAGGCGCCGGACCTGGCGGTCATCGAGATCGCGGTCGACCGGGTGATGAGCAACTAGGCAGCCAGAGGCCGCCAGAGGGTGCCGGAACACGCTTCCGGCACCCTCTCGCGTGCTGCCCGTGTAGTAGCTGTCCGGGATCTGACGAAGTTCACAGAGTTCTGTATCGGCGGCAGTTCAGCTTCTCGTACGCCCTCGGAATACTGGAGGAAACGCCAGTGGGAGAGGGAATATGGTCACCTATAACGCCGATGTGATTGTTGCCGGAGCAGGGCCTTCGGGGCTCATGCTCGCAGGGGAACTTCGTCTCTCGGGCCTGTCGGTCATCGTGCTCGACCGGCTGACGGAGCCGATGCAGCAGTCGCGAGCCCTCGGATTCTCGGCTCGTACGATCGAGGAGTTCGGACAGCGCGGACTCCTCGAGGAATTCGGCGAACTGGACACCATTCCCGGTGGGCACTTCGGTGGACTCCCGCTCGACTACCGCATCATCGAGGGCGGCAACTTCGGTGTCCGCGGCGTCCCGCAGTCGCGGACCGAGGCCATCATCAACAAGTGGGCCGCCGGTCTGGGCGCCGAAGTCCGTCGGGGCGTCGAGGTCGTCGGCATGACGCAGGACGACGACGGCGTCCAGGTCGAGGTCACCGGCCCCCAGGGCGCCGAGACGCTGCGCGCCGCCTACCTGGTGGGCTGCGACGGTGCCCGCAGCACCGTCCGCCGCCTGGCCGGCATCGACTTCCCCGGCGTCGGCGCCACCCTCGAAATGAAGATGGCCGACGTCACCGGCATCCCGCTGCGCATCCGCCCGACCGGTGAGGTCGGCGAGGCCGGCATGGTGGTCGTCCTCCCGCTCGGCCCGCACGCCACCCGCGTCGTGGTCTTCGAGCGCGGTGCGGGCGTCCGCCCCACCCAGGACGCGCCCACCTTCGACGAGGTGGCCTCGGCCTTCCAGCGGGTGACCGGCGAAGACATCAGCGGCGCCACCCCCCTGTGGACCAGCTACTTCACCGACGCCAGCCGTCAGGCTGCCACGTACCGCCAGGGCCGTGTCTTCCTCGCGGGCGACGCCGCCCACATCCACCTGCCCATCGGTGCCCAGGGCATCAGTGCGGCCGTCGGCGACGTGGTCAACCTCGGCTGGAAGCTCGCCGCCACGATCAAGGGCCACGCCCCGGAGGGCCTGCTCGACACCTACCACGCCGAACGCCACCCGGTCGGCGCCCGGATCGTCACCAACACCCTCGTGCAGCGCACCCTCTACCTCGGCGGCCCCGAGGCGCAGCCGCTGCGTGACCTGTTCGCCGAGCTGGTCCAGATCGAGGAGGTGCGCCGCCACCTCGTGGGCCTGGTCACCGGCCTCGACATCACCTACGGCGCGGCCCCGGGCGACCACCCGCTGCTCGGCCGGCGCCTGCCCGACCAGGAACTGGTCGTCGGCGACGAGAAGACCACCACGTACGAGCAGCTCCACGCGGGCCGTCCGGTCCTGCTCGACCTGCACGACAGCGCCGCGCTGCGCGAAGCCCACGCAGCCTGGGCGGACCGGGTCGACATCGTCACCGCGGAGCGCGCCGACCCGGCCGCGCCGGCCGCCAGCCTCCTGGTGCGCCCCGACGGCTACGTCGCCTGGGCGAGCAAGGACGGCTCGGCCGAGGGCCTGACCGAGGCCCTCGCCCAGTGGTTCGGCGAGCCCGGCAGCGCCGCCTGACCCCGTGACGACCGGCCGGCGCGCGCACCCGGACGCGCCCCATCCATCCGAGAAAGAGGAGTGCGGTCTTGTCCACCAAGGCTGAGGCAAAGCAAGAGGCCCCCGAGGCCATCCAGTGTGACGTACTCATCCTGGGTTCGGGCCTCGCGGGCTCGATCACGGGCGCCATCCTGGCCCGGCAGGGTGCCGACGTGGTGCTCGTCGACGCGGGCCAGCACCCGCGGTTCGCCGTCGGTGAGTCGCAGAACCCGCAGCTCGTCGAGTGGCTGCACATTCTGGCCACGCGCTACGACGTCCCCGAGATCAAGCACATGCTGGACGTCAAGGCGGTCACCGAGCACATCGGCCCGCACCACGGCCGCAAGCAGAGCTTCGGTTTCGTCAAGCACCGCAAGAACCGCGAGCCGGACCCGCGTGAGGCGAACATGTTCGTCATCCCGAAGATGCTCACCGAGGCCGTGCACCTCTTCCGGCAGGACACCGACTCGTACTACCTGAACGTCGCCGCCAAGTACGGCTGCACCCTCAGGCAGAACTGGTTCGCCACCGACCTCGACTTCGACGACGACGGCGTCACGGTCACCGGCAAGAACGGCGAGGTGTTCCGCGCCAAGTACCTCATCGACGCGAGCGGTTTCCGCTCCCCGCTCGCGCAGAAGTTCGACCTGCGCGAGAACCCGCCGAGGCACAAGCACCACGCGCGCTCGCTGTTCACGCACTACGTCGGCGTCAAGCCGTACGACGACGTGTGCGACTACCCGGAGGCGCTGCGCCCGCCGGCCGACTCGCCCTTCCACGGGGGCACCCTGCACCACCTCATCGAACGCGGCTGGTTCTGGATCATCCCGTTCGACAACTACAAGGACTCCAAGAACCCGGTCTGCAGCGTCGGCCTGACCTTCGACGAGCGGCTGTACCCCAAGCCGAAGGACATGACGCCGGACGAGGAGTTCAACCACTACCTCGACATGTACCCGGCGGTGAAGCGCCAGTTCGAGGGTGCCAAGCGGGTGCGCGAGTGGGTCTCCACCGACCGCATCCAGTACTCCTCGAAGAAGACCGTGGGCGACCGCTGGTGCCTGATGTCGCACGCGGCGGGCTTCATCGACCCGCTGTACTCGCGGGGTCTGTCCAACACCTTCGAGGTCGTCGACGCCCTCGCCTGGCGCGTGCTGGACGCCCTGCGCGAGGACGACTTCAAGGCAGAGCGCTTCGAGTACGTGGAGAAGCTGGAACAGGGCCTGCTGACGTACAACGACAACATCGTCAACGCCTCCTACATCGCCTTCGACCACTTCCGCCTCTGGAACGCGGTCTTCCGGGTGTGGGCCTGCTTCACCACCCCGGCCACCATGCGGCAGATCATGGCCCGCCAGAACTTCGAGCTGGACGGCGACGACCGCCACTTCAAGGAGATGGAGAACTCTCCGTACACGGGCCTGTGGTGGCCGGACAGCCACGCCTTCAAGCACCTCTTCGACATCACCGTCGAGACCTGTGAGCGGTACGAGGCGGGCGAGCTCGACGGCGACAAGGCCGCGGACATCGTCTTCCAGGCCATCCGCGACTGCGAGTCCGTCAACACGCCCTTCGGCTGGAAGGGCCCCGAGGACCACCGGTTCTTCCGGGCCACCACCCCCACGATGATCAAGTTCATGTGGTGGGCGAGCACGTCCGGCCCGAAGGAGATGCGCGACCTCGGCCGCTCCATGCTCGCGGGCGTCGTCAAGCAGGGCCTGCGCGGCCGCAAGGTCTCCTGACCGCGAATCCTCTTCCATCCTCCGCGAGAACGGACACTTGGACCTCACATGATCAGCCGTAGAACGATGCTGGGCACCGCCGCCGCCGGAGTGGGCGTCGCCCTGCTTCCGCAGGCCGCAGGGGCGACGGCCGCCGCGACCTCCTCGACTCCCTGGTGGAGCTGGCTCGACCTGCAGCTGGACGGCCGGCTGGTGCTGCCGTCCCACGCCGAGTACCCCGTGGCCAAGCAGCTCGAACTGGCCCAGTTCGACGTCATCAACCCCCAGGCGATCGCCTACTGCAAGACGCCCGCAGACGTCTCCAACGCGATCCTCTTCGCTCGGGACGAGGGCCTGCAGTTCGCCGTCCGAAGCGGTGGACACAACTACGCCGGTGCCTCGACCACCACGGGCCTCGTCATCGACGTGTCCGAGATGAACTCGATCAAGTTCGGCACGAACAACTCCGTGACGATCGGCCCCGGCGCGCTCAACATCGACGTGCTGAACACCCTGGCCACCAAGGGGCTGTCCCTCAGCAGCGGCGGCTGCCCCACGGTGGCGGCCGGCGGCTTCCTCCAGGGCGGCGGGCTCAGCTTCATGACCCGTAGCCTCGGCGTGGGCTGCGACTCGGTGAAGTCCGCCCAGGTCGTCCTCGCCAACGGCAGCATCGTCACCGCGTCGGCCACGAAGAACAGCGACCTCTACTGGGCGATACGCGGGGGCGGCGGCGGCAACTTCGGCGTCGTCACCTCCTACGAGCTCACCGCGCACGTGATCGGCCCGCTGCTCGTCTCGTACCTCTTCTTCCCCTACGAGCGGTCGGCCGAGATCCTCGACGCGTCGACCCGCTGGCTCGTGAACGCGCCGCGTTCCATCTCCGGCGGCGCCTACATCACCCTGCCGGACGCCGCACCGGGCGCCGTTCCCACCACCGTGGTGACCCTGGTCTCCCGGGGCACGTCCGCCGAACTGGCCGCCGAGACGGCGCGCCTGCTCGCCATGACGGGCCAGCCGGTCGGACGCAACGACATGACCACGTCGTACCAGAACCTGATGCTGAACATCTTCGGCTGCGGCAGCCTGAGCCAGGACGCGTGCCGCCGCTCGGAGAAGACCACCACCGGGCAGCTCACCCGGCCGGCCTTCGGCGTGGAGCGCATGCGGATGGTCTCCCAGCCCCTGCCGCTGAGCGGTTGGACGGACGTGATGACGGCCTTCGACGCGCACCGGGCCGCCGGCCAGCGGCGCACGCTGGAGATCCACTGGTTCGGCGGCGCCGCCAACGACGTGGCCGCCAGCGCGACGGCCTACCCGCACCGGGACACGCTCTTCTGCGTCAGCTACCGGTCGACGACCGCGGATGCCGCGAACGCCACTCCCGCGGGCAAGGCCGTGGCACAGCAGTGGGTCGACGGCGGGTTCGCCGCGGTCAACCCCCACTCCAACGGCGGAACGTACGTGAACTACATGGACCCGGCCCTGCAGGACTGGAAGCAGTCCTACTACGGCGCCAACTACTCGCGCCTGGTCACGGTCAAGAAGAAGTACGACCCGGCACGCATCTTCAACTCCACCCCGCAGTCCGTCGGCGCCGCCTGAGTCGCCCGGGCCGGCCCCGCCCCCGGGGCCGGCCCGGCGCACCCGCGCCGTTCCCCACAGACCAACGCAACGAAAGGCCGTGACCGTCTTGCAGTCCGCCCCCACCCAGATTCCCCCCTTCGCCCGGATCCTGCAGCTCGCCATGTCGAGCTGGGTCGCGGCGGCGGTCAGCGCGGTCGCCGAGCTCGCCGTGGCCGACGCCCTCGCCGAGGGCCCCCGCGATGTCGAGGACCTCGCCAAGGAACTGGACGCCGACCCCACCAACCTCTACCGCCTGCTGCGCGCCTGCGCCGACCTCGAGCTGTTCGAGGAGCGCGAAGGCCGCGTCTTCGCCCTCGCCGAGGTGGGCCAGGCCCTGCGCAGCGACGCCCCCGACTCGATGCGGAACTTCGCCCGGTGGGTCGGAACGCCCGCCGAGCGCAACACCTGGACGGGCCTCGCCGATTCCGTGCGAACCGGCCGCTCCGTCTTCGAGAGCGTGCACGGCAAGCCGGTCTGGGAGTACATGCGCGACAACCCGAAGACCGCCGAGATCTTCGACCTGGCCATGACGGACACCTCCTCGCAGGTGACCACCCCTGTGGTGAAGGCGTACGACTACAGCTCCTTCCGCAAGGTGGTCGACGTCGGCGGCGGTCACGGCCAGCTTCTCGCTGCCGTGCTCGCGGCCAACCCGCAGGCGCAGGGCGTGCTGTTCGACCAGCCGCAGGTCGTGGCCGGTGCGGGCGCGGAGTTCGAGAAGGTCGGAGTGCAGGATCGCGTCGAGATCGCCGGCGGCGACTTCCTCGAGTCCGTGCCCGCGGGCGGTGACGCCTACCTCGTGGTCAACGTCCTCCACAACTGGGAGGACAAGAAGGCCGAGGTCATCCTCTCGCGCATCCGGGAGGCGATGGCCGAGGACGGCCGCGTGCTGATCGTTGCGGTCGTCATGCCCGCGGACGGCAACGAGGGGCTGACGGTCAAGCTGATGGACCTCAACATGATGGCCCACGCCGACGGGGTGCAGCGCAGCGAGGCCCAGTACGAGGAGCTCTTCGCGAAGGCCGGGCTGAAGCTGTCCCGCATCCTTCCGGGCGGCGGACTCTGCAGCATCGTCGAGGCCGTCCGCGCCTGAGCCGGGTACGCCGAAGGGCCGCCGGTCAGATGCCCGGCGGCCCCGGCGAGGCCCGCGTGGATCAGGGGCGGCGGCCGTACCAGCCCACGAGCTTGTCGATGTCGGGAGCGTCTTCGTGCACCTCCACCACAGGACCGAACGGCACCTGACCACCGCGGGGCTCCGCGGGCACGGCGCGGTGCATGTGCGCCAGCGGCGCCGCGAGGATCTCCGGGTCCCACTCCGGGGACTGACCGGTGGCCTTGGCCAGGTCCCAGGTGTGCAGGACGAGCTCGTTGGTGTAGATCACCGCGCCGACCACACCCGGAACCGGGCCCCACGGCAGGCCGATCTGGCGCCCGAGCACGGCGGGGTCGGACCAGACGGCGTCGAACTCCTTCGTCGCCGCAGCCCACGCCGTGGCCCAGTCGCCGTCGGCGACGTCGTCGGCGAAGTGCGGAACGCTCATGAACGAGCCGCCCGCGCCCAGTACGGCGACGCGGCGCAGTACCGACACGAGGTGGTTGCCCATGTCGCGGACCGAGTAGTCGGGACACGGGGTGGTGGTGTCGTACTGGTCGGGGCGCACCCCGGCGAGGGTGCGTCCGACGAGTTCGACGGCCTTGAACAGGCCACCGCGCGGGTCGGTGGCGTCGGGAGAGGAAGAGGTGGAGGGGGCGGTGTTCGCAGTCTCAGTCATGTCTCCATCTTCTCCACAAAATAGGCCATCTTGTGTCCTATTAGGAAAAAAGATCAAAACAAGGGATGGTCGTCTTGAAGGCTGATCGTCTGGTGGCGACCCTGCTGATGCTCCAAGCGCGCGGGAAGGTGACGGTGGGTGAGGTGGCACAAGAGCTCGAAGTGTCCGAACGCACCGCGCGCCGCGACCTGGAGGCCCTCGGCACGGCCGGCGTCCCCGTCTACTCGCAGCGCGGCCGGGGCGGCGGGTGGAGCCTGATCGGCGGTGCGCGCACCGACCTCACCGGCTTCACCTCGCGGGAGATCGGGGCGCTCTTCCTGGCCGCCGGACCTCTGTCGGCCTCACCCGAACTGCGGGCGGCGCTCCGGAAGTTGTGGGGGGCCGTGCCCGCCCCGATGCGCCCGCACGCGGAGGCGGCGGCCAAGGCGATCGTCATCGACGGGCTCGACTGGTCACGTACGGAGGTGGATGCCACCGGGCCTCACCACCACGCCCTGGAACGGGCGGTGCTGGGTGGCGAGCGGGTCCGCCTCGGCTACGCCGCGCATCCCGACCGGACGCCCGAAGAGCGGACCGTGCACCCGCTCGGCCTGGTGTCCAAGGCCGGCTGCTGGTACCTCGTGGCCGGCACCGCGGAGGGGCTGCACACCTTCCGGGTCAGCCGGATCACCTCCGTGGAGCCGACGGGCGAGCCGGTACGGCGCCCCGAAGGCTTCGAACTCGCCCAGGCCTGGCAGGGTCTGGTCGCCGAGATGGAGCAACGCCTGAGTGCGACGACCGTGCGCGCCCGGGCCGATCCGGACGCCCTCCCCTTGTTGCGCCGGCTGTTCGGCGGCCGGCTGCGCACCGGCGAGGTCCACCCCGACGGGCGGGTCGAGTTCGCGGCCGACGGCCCGTCGGTACAGGACCTGACCGCCCGACTGGCAGGCCTCGGCCACCGTGTCGAGGTCCTCGATCCTCCCGAGGCGCGCGAGTCGCTCGCACGCCTCGGGCATGCACTGACCGCCGTCTATGACAGGCATCCGAGCGATAGTCACTTTCCTCTAGGTACCTACTATGTTGAGGATGCTAGCGTCCTGGACGTGACGGAGCAGAGCACCGTCAGGCCAGACGGCGCAGCTGCTCGACGGCGGCAATTTCACTCAATACCCATTGATTAGGGAGCTGTTCATGATTGTTATCACCGGAGCCACCGGTAACATCGGCCGTCCGCTCGTCGCGGCGCTGGCAGAGGCGGGCGAGGACGTCGTAGCCGTCTCGCGGCGCCCGCTGCCCTCCGGCCTTCCGGACGGCGTCCGTCACGCCCAGGCCGATCTCGGGAACTTCGCGAGCATCAAGCCGGTCCTCGAAGGCGCCGACGCGTTCTTCATCCTGCTGGCCGGCGAGCTCAACGGTCCCGGCGAGGACGCGACCGTGCTGCTCGACCTGGCCAGGGAGGCCGGGGTCAAGCGGGTCGTTCTGGTCTCTTCCCAGCTCGCCGGCACCCGTTCGGGCACCGTCTCGCACAACCGCCTCCGCGAGTTCGAGGCCGCCGTGGCCGGGTCCGGCCTGGACTACACCATCCTGCGTCCGGGCGGTTTCGCCTCCAACGCCTTCGCCTGGGCCGAGTCGGTCCGCGGCCAGCGCTCGATCTTCCACCCGTTCGGTGACGTCGTTCTGCCCGTCGTCGACCCGGCGGACATCGCCGCGGTCGCCGCGGTCGCCCTGCGCGAGGACGGCCACTCGGGTCAGACGTACGTGCTGACCGGCCCCGAGGCGATCGCCCCGCGCCAGCAGGCCGCCGTGATCGGCCAGGCCCTGGGCGAGGAAGTGACCTACGTGGACCTGACCCGCGAGGCCGCCGCCGCGCACCTGGCGCAGTTCATGCCGGAGGAGGTCATCGGCGGAACCCTGGACGTCCTCGGTTCCCCGCTGCCCGTCGAGCAGCAGGTCAGCCCGGACGTCGAGAAGGTCCTCGGCCGTCCGGCCGGCTCCTTCGCCGGCTGGGTCGAGCGCAGCCTGCCGGCCTTCAAGTAGGACCCCGCCCGGGGCACGCGGTACGCCGTCCGCCCCGGGCAGGCCCCGTACAGCCGCCGGGCGCCCGCTGCCAACACCCCCGCAGCAGCAGGCGCCCGGCGGCCTTCGCCGTTTCCCCTGCGGGGCTACGGGTGGGCGCGGTACCAGGGGGCGGCGGAGGGCAGCAGGGAGAGGGGCGTGGGGGTGGGGCGCAGGCGGGTCAGGCGCCAGATGGGGTCGGCGCGCTGGTGGTAGTCGCGAGCCACGTGCGAGAACTGCCGCTCCGTCACCCGTCCGGGATGCGCGCGCAGTTCCTCCAGACAGCGCTCCCAGGGCCAGTCCTCGTGCACCGCCGGCAGTACTCCGTGGGCGGCCAGTGCCGCCATCAGGTCGCCGATCGACACCGGGGTGGGGTGGCTCGCGTGGTAGATCCCGCCGGGGAGCGCATCCGCGGAGGTCGCGACGGCATCGATCAGGCGGGCCAGTTCACCGACGTCGATCACCGACAGCTGCGCGCGGCCGCCGTCCCAGCGGGCCGGTACCCGGCTGACGAGTTCGGCGAGGGCCGGGACCACCCAGCGGTCACCGGCGCCCAGCACCAGCCCCGGCCGCAGGACGGTGCCGCCGGCGGCCAGCACCGGGGCTTCCGCCGCAAGCCGGGTGCGGCTCGTGGCGGACACCGGATCCGGGGCGAACTCGTCGACCTCGATCCCGCAGTGCGGGCGGTCCCCGTAGACCGCGGCCGTGGACAGATGGACGACGCGCCGTACGTCCGCCCGCGCGGCCTCGGCCACGAGGGCCGCGCCGCCCTCGACGTTGACTGCGCGGCACCGCTCCTCGTCCGAACCGATGTAGGAGGCCAGGTTCACCAGCACGGCCGCGCCCTCGCAGACCCCGCGCAGCGAGCCGGGGTCGCCCAGGTCCGCGCGCACCCACTCCACGCCTTCGCGCTCCGCACCGGGGGTACGCGCGAGGGCCCGAACACGCACGCCGGGCCGGCGGACCAGGGCCTCCAACACGGCGGAGCCGATGAAACCGGTGCCTCCCGTCATGACGATCACCCGGGGGACGGGGTCTATCTGCGATGTCTGCATGCGTCGATTTTGTCGGCGTGACGGGTCGGCCCAACTGGCGGGGTGGGTGCCGAGTGACATATCAGCACCACACAGAAGGGAAAGCTTCGATGAACGAGGAACTGTTCACACGCAGCGCACAGGCCGTCGTCACGGCGACGCGAGAACTCCTGAACGCGACGACCAAAGAACCGATATCCACCCCGGAAGACCTAGGGGATGTCCTGCGACCGATTGCGGCGGATCTAAACCAATCCCTGCTCGACCTCCAAGACCTGTGCGACCTGCTCGCGAAGGCCGCCCCACAGAGCATCCACACCAACCACCTACGCCGATGCGCCGAAGACCTCCGCACGGCGGCACACCATTGGCGGTCGATCACCATCAACAGTTCCTGCTCCGGCACCATGTGAACCACCGCCCGGCGAGCGGACTGTGCAGGTTGGTTGAGTGCTGCGCAGGTTCTGTCGGGGGTCAGCGAATCTGCACAATGGTCATGCTTCTGACCTGGGGTTGTGCAGTTTGGGTGAGCGGGTTCCTGGATGGGTGGCTCACTGCATCTGCGTAGCGCCTGGGACCGTTGGTCGTCTGGCCTGCGGTGTTCTGAACCGTTCCGGGTTCGGTAGAGACTCGATTGCATGAAAGGATCGAGTCATGGCACGTCCTTCCTCCTATCCCGCTGAGCTGCGCAAACGAGCGGTCCGTATGGTCGCCGAGGTCCGCGGCGACTACCCGAACGAGTCGGCCGCGATCAAGGCCGTGGCCGAGAAACTCGGCATCGGCTCGACCGAGACGCTGCGCAAGTGGGTCCGTCAGGACCAGGTCGACTCCGGCGCCCGTCCCGGCGTGACCAGCGAGGAATCCGCGCAGGTCAAGGCGATGAAGAAGGAGATCGCTGAGCTGAAGCGGGCGAACGACATCCTGAAGGCGGCGGCGAGTTTCTTCGCGGCCGAGCTCGACCGGCCACATCTTCGCTCGTAGCGTTCATCGACGAGCACCGGGACCGCTTTGGCGGCGTCGAGCCGATCTGCAGGACGCTCACCGAGCACGACTGCAAGATCGCCCCCTCTACCTATTACGCCCACCACAAACGCCTCACCGAACCATCCGCGCGGACCGTGCGCGACGAGGAACTCAAGCCCCTGATCCACCAGGTCTTCAAGGACAACTACCGCGTATACGGAGCCCGGAAGATCTGGCGCGAGCTGAACCGGCAAGGCCACATCGTGGCCCGTTGCACCGTCGAGCGCCTCATGCGCGAGAACGGCATCGCCGGCGCCGTCCGCGGCAAGAAGGTGATCACCACGATTCCGGACGGATCTGTCGAGCGGGCCCCGGACCTGGTGGACCGGAACTTCGTCGCGAGCGCGCCGAACCGCTGCTGGGTCGCCGACTTCACGCACGTGAAGACCTGGTCCGGGGTCATCTATGTCGCGTTCGTCGTGGATACCTTCTCCCGCCGGATCGTCGGGTGGTCGGCCGCCACCACGAAGGAGACCAGGCTCGTCCTGGACGCCCTGGAGATGGCCCTGTGGCAGCGCGACCGCGACGGATTCCCCTACCAGCGTGGCGAGTTGATACACCACTCGGACGCCGGGTCGCAATACACGAGTTTCCGGCTCGCCGAACACCTCGACGCCGCCGGCATCGCGGCCTCGATCGGCTCGGTCGGAGACGCCTACGACAACGCCCTGATGGAGTCCACGATCGGCCTGTTCAAGACCGAACTGATCAAACCCGGCCGCCCCTGGAAGACGCACTCCCAGGTCGAGCTCGCCACCGCCGAGTGGGTCGACTGGTACTGCCACCGCCGACTCCACGGTGAGATAGGCCACGTCCCACCCGTCGAATACGAGACCGCCTACCACCTCGCAACCACAAAACCCCAGGTCACAACCCAGATCTAGAGTCTCTACCGAACCCGGAACGGTTCACCGTGCCGGTTGGCTGCGACGTGGCCACGGGCCGGTATGCGCTGTTCTGGTGAATGGCGATCTGCTGTCGCCGGTCAGTGAATCTGAGCAGTCGTCACGTTCCTGGCCTGGGGTTGTGCAGTTTGGTTGAGCGGGGTGGTGGCTTGGTGGCTAACTGATCCTGCGCAGAGTACGGGGTGGGCCCCAGCCGTCTGACCTGCGGAGTTCCTAGCTCGAGGCCTGGTTGCGCAGGTTGGTTGAGTACTGCGCAGTTTCATTGGTCCGCGACATTTGTCTGGGGGTGTCCGGCTGGTGTGGCACTTTGGCCGTATTCCTGAGTCTATCCGGGTACCAGAATGAAGCATCCGCAGCACTGGGGGAGTCTTCAGGGGGAGGCGCCCACCTCTCCTCCTGGCTGCCGTGTAGAGGACCGTGTCCTGCACTCCTCCCTGGGGAGGAGTGTGGTCTTTGGTTGCGCCTGTTTGGATTGCAGCTGGAGGACTGAGGCCGACGGGGGTGGCGCGTGCTGGGTTTCTTGCTGGAGCTCGTTTTTGGCGGTCTGCTGACGTGGGGTCATGAGAAGCGCAGGGCCAGGAGGAAGGCTCGGAGTTTCGCGGAGGGGGCGGAGGTGGGTTTCGTTGCCTGCGTCCTTGGTGACCGCCCGTACTGCCGGGATGAGGCGTTGGTCTTCCTCTGGGCTACGGGTTCCACGCTGCATGTCACGCCGACGGAGTTCAGGGACCTTCACCGAAGCCCACTTCCCGCAGCGCGGTGGGAGCTGGTTCGGGTCCGGTCGAGAGGCCTTACAGATGCCCGGGTGGTGCAGTACGGCTGGCAGGTGGCCGAGTGCCGCGACGGTGATGCTGTGGTGCTGGTCGGGTGTGCCCCGGCTTCGATGCGGTATCTGACAGTCAGTCTGAACGCCCAGGGAGTCAGCTAGTGAGATCGTGGCACGGGAGAGAAGCCGGAGGCCCGTACCCCGCCAAACGGCGTCACCTCCCGGGCTGAGCCAGTGGTCGACCTGTGGCGTCGAGGCGGGATCTGGAGCGATTTTCACCCTGGAGGGGTTGATGGAGGCGAAGAGTGTGTGGCCGGAGCTGCTGGGGAAGTCGGTGGAGGAGGCCCGCCAGCAGATCGGGGCGGACTTTCCGGGGATTACGGTCCATGTGGTGTCTGAGGGCAGCATGGTGACGATGGACTTCAATGAGCAGCGGGTGAGGCTGTTCGTGAAGGACGGCAAGGTGGTCCGGGAGCCCAGGCGCGGGTAGTCCCTGCTGCCGTCCGCGGAGCGGGCTGGGGTCCTGGAGGCGGAGCCGGGAGGACCGGTTGGGGGTCGAGCGGAGCCAGCCCAGTGGGCAAGAGGCCCGGACCCCGTGAAGGGGGGTACTTCCCGCGCGGAGCGCGAGGCCCTGGGGCTGCCTAGCAGGCCCGTGTCTGGTGGAGCGCAGCGGAACCAGAACCAGGCCGCAGCGAAGCGCGGGACCTCTGGCCCGAAGCGGGTGTTCGGCGCGTAGCGTGTGGTGGATGGGGAGTTGGGGGAAGTCGCTGGTGGATAGGTACTTGGCGGTCGAGCGGGCGTATGGGGCTGGGTTGCCCTTGACTCGTTTCCAGAGGTGGGTGACCAAGCACCCGGTCCGGCTGGGTGTCTATATCGCGGTTCCTGTCAGTCTTGGGGGCGTGCTGTTCGCGGATGAGCCCGGTGGGGTGGTGGTGGCGTTGATCTCCGGGCCGATGCTGGGGGCTGTGTACACCGGTGTGGCTATCGCGGACCGGGCTGTGCGGGTCCGCTTGAGGCGGCGCATGGGGTTCAGGGACGAAGGATGAGCCCGATGCGCACACCACCCCCGCCACTTGCTACTGCTGCCAGCCGGGCCCGCGGAGCGGGCCTTGGCCCTGGAGGCGAAGCCGTAGGGGCCGGAGTGGGAGCGCAGCGGACACTCCAACGGGCCGAAGGCCAGGACCCCGTGAAACGGGGTCACCTCCCGCGCGCAGCGCGCGGAGCCCTGGCCGGCGAAGCCGGCCTGTTGAGTGTGGAGCGCAGCGCAACACGCAACCCAGCTCGAAGCGAAGCGGAGAGCTCCGGCCGAAGGCCGGCCCCGGGCTGCGAAGCAGCCCCACCGAGCGCAGCGAGGCGGTTCGTTGCCCCCGGAGCGAAGCGGAGGGGGCAGGCGCCGAAGGCGCCTCGGCCGAGCGCAGCGAGGCCGTTCAGTCCTGAGCGCGCAGCGCTCAGGTACCCGCTCCG
>NZ_CP169553.1:0-130481 GCF_045822005.1 Streptomyces stoeckheimensis
TGACAAGGGCTCCGGCCACGGTCTTGCCGTCGCGGTTGACCTCGATCCGGTGTCCTTCGGGCGCTGGGGACACCTCGTAGCGGTCAAGGAGGGGGAGGCCTGAGGCTGGCAGGTCAGCTCTCATGTAGCGCCACAGCCTCTGTGCCGTGAAACCGGCTTCACGCAAGGCCCTGTCGGTCACCGGCCGGTGCGTCGCGGGCAGGGCCTCCAAGCCGAGCGAGAGCGCTGATGCGAACTGGAATGCCCCCAGGGCACGGTGACCTAGGGTCAAGCGGGCATGCTCGATAAGCGCTGAGGCTGTGTCCGTGTTCTCCGCGCAGTGCATCCACAGGATGAGTCCCGACCGGTCTCGGGGCCGGAGCGCGTACGAGACTACGCCCACCACAGATCCCGCCGCATCTACTGCCACGGTCGTGGTGGGGCGGGGAAGTTCCTCCCACCATCCGGCATCAACCGGCGAGCGACCAGCGAGCGCCTCACCCAACATGGCCGGACCGGTACGCGGTTGGCCGGGCAAGCGGTCGGCCTCGATGAGGTGGAGGACTGCTTCCTCGTCTGCGGGCCGGTAGCGGCGCAGGGTCAGGCTTTGGAGCGGTGCAGTCACAACGAAGACCATGGCGGATCGGCTCCCCTCTGTCCAGGGAGGCGCGATCGCTCGTGCCTCCCTGGACGGGTCTGTCAGATGATCTCAGCGCCTTGGGCGAGTGCTCCGGTGAGCCATCGCTCGATGGCCGGGACGATCAGGCGTACGGCTGTGTCCTCCTCCTTGCGAAGTTGGTCCGGGTTGATGAGCCCGAGCTCGGACAGGAGTGGTGCGGACGACGCTTTTGCGGCCGCGTAGCGGGCCAGAGCTGTACGGAAATACTGCTTCTGGCGGGGAAGTACTAGCCACGCGTCCTGGGGCAGCAGGGACAGAACCAGGGCTTTGCACCGCCAGTAGCCGGTGGGCAGGTGCTGCCCGTAGCGCTCTGCGAGAGGGACGGAGAAGGCGGCTGCCAGGAACGTGTCCGTCAGGAACGGTGATGCCTCAGGGACTTCTCCGGCGGCCCCGATCAGCTCATGGGGCCAGAACGCGTCATGCGCGTCCGCCTGAGCCCATGAGCGTCCCTGTGTTGCGTGATCCTCGATCCGCTGCGCTACCCAGGCCTGCGACCACCTCGTTGCCCGGTCCCGGTAGGGATCGGCCAGGACGGCCGTGGCGCGGGGGTCGCACCAGTCGGGCCAGTTGGCTGCCCAGTAGGCCCGCGCTCGTGATGTGGCGGGCAGGAGCCTGGCGGTCGCCGCTGCTGCCTCGCCTGCGAGTCCGAGACCCGAGTGCGCGACGTCTTCGGCGTAGCGGGCGGCTGCCCTGGGGCCGAAGCGGCGGGCGATCTCTGCCGTGGCGTACCGGGGTACACCGAGCAACTCGTCCGCTCCGTCGCCGGAGAGGAGGATGTCCACGCCGAGTTGTGCGGCCCGGCGGGACACTGCCGCGTTGACTTCGGGCAGGGCGTCCAGCCGGGGGCCCAGCGGCGACCACGCCGGTTCGGCGCGCTCTTCGTCCGGGTCGATGACTTCGAGCCTTACCTCGGTGAGCCCGAGGTCTTTCAGGAGCCACGCGACGAAGGGTGCGCACTGGACGCCTTGGTCGTCGGTGAGGTTGACGTTGAATGCGATGACCTGGCGGCCGTCTGCAACCTTGCAGGCGTGGATCAGTGTGGCCAAAGAGTCGAGTCCGCCGGATAGCGAGACCCCGATGATGTTGGCGTTTGCGGTGAGCTCGGTTACCGAGTCCGTGAACGCGGCCCGGAGCCCGCAGGGATGCGGGCGGGGCCGTACAGGGGGCACAGGGAGCCGTTCGACCCTGTGCCACAGGCTGTCGGGGTAGAACTCCCCCGACAGCGCGGGCGGGGCGAGGAGCAGCCCCACCGCAGTCAGATCGACCCCCGGGACGGGGCCGGACAGGTGCAGCGGGTTTGCCGCTGTCCGTCCGTCCCCGCCCCGGAAGCATCGAGCCAGAGACGTCACTACTACCGCTGGCGGGCCGTCAGCAGCTCACGGATCGCCCGGACCACGGAGAGCGGGCTCCGCTTGGCCTCACCGAAGGGGAGGCCCTTCGCACCGAGACCGTGGCCGCCGTCACCGGGGGTGGACTTCTTCGACATGATCTTTCTCCTTTGTTGTCGTTGAGCCTTCCTGTGTTGGCCTCTTGCCCTTGCTGGCCAACAAGACAACTATAACAGTCGCTTCATCATGATCGCCATAGATGGGGACCTCAAAGAAAAAGAAGTTTCCGCAGTTCAGAGGGTGTAGGAGCCCGGTGGCTGGGCACGGTGGGCACCGTGCCGACGGCACCTCTGACGCGCAGCGTCAGAGGCAAGGGATACGGCAGCGCGAAGCGAGGGCGCGGGGAGCGAAGCGACCCGCGCCCGCCTGCCGTATCCCGCAGCGCGTGAGAGCGCGCAGCGCTCGGTCCGGGATGGAGCGAAGCGGAGTCCCGGCACGCGTGCGTGACCGCGGGGGGAGCGGAGCGGACCCCGCGGTCACGGTGGGGGCGCGGGGAGCGCAGCGGACCGCGCCCCCACCGCCGGCACGGTGCCCACCGAGCCCAGCCACCGGGAGGAGTTGCTCCGCACACCAGTCCCGCAGCGTTCCAGGCGCCGGAACCGACGCAGGCCCTGGCTTCTACGGGGCGAGGTTGTCCAGCAGGCTGGGCACCCGGAGGGGGTCCGGCCGGAGTTCGGGCGTCAGGTAGAAGATGCCCTCGCCTTCCGGGCGGGCGCCGGTGTCCTTCCCGATGGGGTGGCGCCGGCTGGTTGCCGTCCGCCAGCCGAATCGCTCGTCCCACACCAGGGCAGGCGCTGCCAGGCCAGGGACGAGCTGGACAGCAGCAGCCAACGCTCCGTCCTCCAGCTCCACGACATCCACCTCGGCGGTCTCCGCAAGTCCGGCACCCACGAGCGCATCCGCGACCGCACGCAAGTACGGGCGCACCTCCCGCATACGCAACTCGGCCTCCGCGGCGGACAGGGCCCGACGCTGGGCGATCAGCGGGTACCCAAGGCGCTCGGCGGCTTCCTGCGGGTCCAGGTTCGGATCACGTTCGAGAAGGTCCGCGATGCGGCGGCCGCGCAGGACCGCGAGACTCTTCATGGCCGTGGTCATCGCCACCCCCAGGCGCTCCACGACGGCGGCCGCGGTGAGCGCCGGATCGGCGTTCAGGAGCTCCTCAGTCCGGGGCAGGATCTGGTCCCGCCGGACCTTGTCGCCGCTGCCCTGCGGCCGGCCACTGCCGTGCCGGACACCGCGTCCCGGACGGGAATCACGGAAGCGGCGCACGGCTCCCCTCGGCCAGTGCTCCACTCCGCCAACTTCCACGCGGTGCTCGGCCACCGCCGGATCGTGCTTGTAGGTGTTCCACGCGCTCACCCCGACGTTCAGCTCGTGCGCAGCCTCGTGCCGGTCCAGCAGGTCCTCGTCGTCCTCACCCGCAGGGAGCGCTGGCACGGGCTCGCCGGCGAAGTACGCCGCCGTCTGTTCCGCGTCCCACAGCAGCGTCTGCGCGTTTGGCGAGCTGACGGGCTCGGGAAATCCCGTCGCCGCGTAGGGCTTGTTGTTCCTCAAGGTGCCCACGGACACTCCGAGCACCTGCGCCATGCCGGCAATCGACTGGACATGCTCGCGTCGCCCGGCACGGATCACCCGGAACCCCTTCAGAACAGCTTCAGCCGCAGGGCCAGCCCGAGCAGCACAGGAGAGAACTGTAACCCCACATCTGTCATTCCCCGGCAGATCCGGCTACTCTGAAGTGACTCCGACAGCGGTCCTCCGCAGTCGTGAGCCTTCCAGGCCGGCGCCCTTGCCACCCGCTCGCGCGGAAGTGGGCGCCGGCCACATGCTTTTCGCGTCGCGCTCGTAGTCGCCGAGCGGTACGCCATCCAAGTCGCGCGCGCTAGCTGCGGCTGCGACAACGACGATGTGGTCATCCGGCAGGTTCTTCGAGGCGCACACTCCGCAGGTGAGTGGGCGCGTCGCGTGCTACGCGCCGGACCCGAACTGATCCTCATCGCAGGTGACGGACCGGGGCGGCGTGGCCGCCTGGCGGCCCAGCTCGCCACCCCAATCCCGGCGGTGCCCCCAGCGAGGAACGGGCGTCTGGGGACGTTCTACGGCCGCATCAGCGCGAGGCTGAGTGGCGATCAATCATCACCCGCACGATCTCGCAGCCGCCCCGAGACCAACCGGGAGATCCGCAGAACAACACCCTGCAGGACCCCGCACCGAGCGGCGCGAGCCCCAAAGAGCCCCACCCCGCCCAAACCCCCACCGGGAGCTCCTGCAAGGAACCGCAGCCTCTCCAGCGAAAGCCCTCCTCCGACCCAGCTCCTGTACCCACCCAAGAACCAGGCCCCGGCAGCAGTCCCGACAGCCAAACGCTCAACCCCCATCACCCATGCGCCGAGAGCCACGTATAGCCAGCTCGCCGCCCAGGCCTGCGCCCCCGCAGACCCAGCCATCCACGCCCGAACCAACCCCCTACACCCACACAAGAAAGTCCGCGCACTCACCAGCCGGGAAACGGCCCCTCAGCAGGCAAAATGCAAACCCGTCGCCTGTGCACCTTCCCCCCATACCTCCCCGGATACTTCCCCCCATCCCTCCCCCGATACTTCCCCCCATCCTTCCCCCCATGTTTCCGGTCAAAGGACGGCGCCGTGCAAGGCGCGGCGGTCTCCCGTGAGGGCGTAGCGGCGGGCAGAGAGGCCCGTGTCGAGGTACTCGCCGATCACATCGCACAGCGGCCCCAGGACGTCGGCGGCGGCGCCGTACGAGAGGTAAGCCGGGGCGACTTCGAGGAACAGCTCGCCCCTCGTGAGTGCGCTGGCCGCCAGGTCGTCGACAACCCGGCGCAACTCGGCGACTCCGGTGTCTGCCGGCACGGCCTGGTGGACCACGGCGCGCACCGTGGGCGCGTCGAGGTCCTGGGCGCCGTCGCGGGTGAGCGCGGCGAGGCGGCCGGTGATCCGTTCCGTGATGTCGCCGCGGCGGGCGGCGACGGCGATCAGGGCGCGCTGGGAGAGCCTGTAGTCCAGCGCGGCTACAGCGACCGGGGGGCTGTCTCGCGTGCGGGCCACGGGGGTGCCGGCGGTGACCGCGGCCTGGATGGCGCCCAGGCCGCGGGCGACTTCGAGGAGCCGGTAGGCCTGCGCGCAGCTGATCCCGAACTCACCCGCGCAGTACGCCTCCCACGAAGGGTGCGAGAGCGCGAACCAGACGCGGGCGACGTGCGCGTCACGGACCCGGTGGGCGAGCACCGCGACCGGGCGCCGGACGTCGTCCACCGCCTCCCGCAGCCCCGCCGTCACCACGCGGGCCTGCGCGCCGGTCAGCGATGGCCGAACCAGTTCGGCGACGTCGTCCTCGGCTTGGTCTTGCTCGCCCATACCCACCATCGTCCCCGCGCCGACGGAACCCGACCAGGGGGTACGGAAGCACTGACCGACGCCCGGTGGTTCCCGCGTCCAGGGCGGCGAACAAGCGGCCGGCGGACCACCTGGGGGCTCGGCAGGAACCGCTGCTCCGGAGCGCCGGGTGTGGCGGGAGAATGTGCGGATGAGTGAGCAGCGCCGCCCGTTGGGCTCCGGACCCCGCTTGGCCCCCGCCCTGGACGGGCCGCCGCGTCGCGGCCGTCTGCCGGCCGAACTCGCCGCCCCCGACCCGGTGGTACCCCCCGACGGGGAACGGGCGCCCGCGGCTGTCCTGCGGCCCCAGAGGCGGGCGCTCGGCGCGGGCGGCGCGGCCCGCACCTAAGGAGGGCCGGGACGGTTCCTCTCATCTACCGCGTCCGGTGGCCAAATCGGCCCGGTCCTGCCAGGTCCCAGCCGCTGGCACGTCAGCCCACCCCGAGCCCATCACGCCCGGCCGTACCCGGCAGCGAACCTCACCAGAAACCTCCCCACCGCAGGTCACGGGCCCGCACTGGTCCTGACGACCGCCTCGGGCTCCTCTGGGTACACCCGGGGCCCGGAACCTCCCCAAGAAGCTCCCCAGCGCAGGTCAGGGCAGTGCAGTGCAGGTTTTAGGGGGCGCCGGCTTCCGTGCCCGAGTCCGAGCCAGCGGCGGAGAGTCCGTGGTCTGCGCGAGAAACCGGCTCCCTCGCGGTGAAGGGCGCGCCAAGAAGCCGGCGGAGCGACGCCGAGCGTTGCCCAGTGACGAGTCCGCCGAGACCCTGACGAGGACGGGGAACGAGCGGGCGAACTCTCGCGCCGCGGTGACAGCCCGGCCCTTTGGCTACGATCTCCCCGGGCCCTGGACGGGGCGAGTACCGTGTCGGACCACCCGGGTAGCCTCACGGCGACACCACAACTGGCAGGGAGAGGGGCAGCCGGTGAGCGGCAGCTGGCATCGTGCGATCGCCGAACTGAGCGCCCAGGGCAACGCCGTCCAAGCAGCCGCCCAGCGCGTCGAGAACGCCCCGCGGGAGGAGCGTGCGACCGCGAAGGCGATTTCGTACGTAGCCGAGGCCGACTACCTGCGGAGCGCGAACTCGCTGCTGCGGGCGCACCTCTCCGATCGGCATCCGCCCCGTCGACTGCCGGTCGCCCGTCTGTGGCCGTGGTTCCGCGACGTGTGGGAGGCGCGATCTGCACCCCGCCGCGGCGGGGTGTGGCGGGCCGTCCCCCGGGACGCCGAGCTGGAACAGATGCGCAGCGCCCCTTCCACCGCTCTCCTTGCGGTCGTCGTCGAGCAGGCCGAGGCATTGCAAGCCAGCCTCCACGGCGAGCGGCACGTGCACCGGCTGTACGAGTCGTACATCCCCGAGCACACCGGGAGCGCGGTCACCGACCTGGTCGGTGTCGGCGGCAGGTCGGCGCCCACACTGCCCGGGTTCCCCGACCCCGGGCACTTCCTCAACCGTGCCTTCCCCAAAGGCGACGGCTTCCGTATCCAGCCCGGTCGCGAGGAGGAGTTCGATCGGCTGTCGCACGACCGGTCCGCGGTCCACACCCGAGCCCGCGCCTTCGGCGACGCGGTCCTTGCCCTCCTCGTCGAGCAGCGAGCAGGCAGCGTCGCTCCGCAGCCCGGGCGGCTACGCGGTGCCGGACGCTGGGTAGGACGCGAGCAGCAGCTGGTGCCGGACCGGGCGAAGTGGCCGGCGAAGCTCAACGCCTACCAGGCCGTCGCCATGGCAGGGCTGGGCTGGCTGGTGCTCGTATGCACGGCGTTGCCGCTGACCTTCGGGAAGGAGGCTGACCTGCTCTCCCACGCCCTGCTGCTCTTCCTGGCAGCCGCCCTCATTGCCTGCGCGAGCGTCGGGCTCATGGTCCGGTACGGTCCGAAGCTGATCAACGCACCCGGTCCCCGCGCGGCGGTGCCCGGCATCGCAGCAGGCCTGATCGCCCTCGTGGTGTGGCAGGGGCAAGGGCCCATCGCCAGCCACTACTTCGCCGGCCCGTACGAACGCTACGAGCGGGAGTACGCGAACGGGTGCCTCGCTTCCAGCCCCTACCAGCACGACACGGTCCAGGCCATGGTTGACGGCGGCGTGCTGACCGTGACGCCGACGAGTGGCGGGCCGACGCTGCGCCTGGGCCCGGCCGAGGACGGCGGCACGCATCCGCTGCGCCCGCTCGATCAGGCGACCCGAGCGGTGCTCGACGAGCACGGGTGCTGAACCGCCCGTAGCTCATGCATGACGCCACCCCCTCCCGAGGGCGGCTCCTCCTGCCAGCGCCCTGGGGCTGACCCTGCTTCTTCGGCTTCCGGCGGGCTCGCTCGTTCCGGCGCCGCTCCGCCTCCTTCGCCGCCAGCACGTCCGCGCCGGGTGCATTCCGCCCGGCAGCGAACCTCACCGCAAACCTCCCCATCGCAGGTCACAGGAGCGCACCGGGCCCTGTCCGCCACGACGAATGTCTGCAGCTGCGCCCCGAGGCCGCACCTCCCCAAGAACCTCCCCAGCGCAGGTCGGGCAGTCCGGGCGATCTCTTACGGGCCGGCCGACGACGTCGCGGGCGCGGCCGCGGTCGTGCGTACCTGTCCACGCGCGAGGCGGATGATGGCGGGGAGCATCACTTGAATATTGACGCGGTCGGCGAGAACGGCCGATCGGTCAAGTCCGGCGGCGCGCTGAACGAGGGCACGCTGACGGCAAGGGTCAGCGCAATCCGTCCCGACGTCGGCCATCGGCCGGAACGCAGCGAGGAGCTGAACGGGCTCCAGGTAGCCGACCCAGGAATCGGTCACGACCGCGATGCCGTCGCCGAGGCGGCCATCGGCCATCCAGTCGGTCGTCGCGTGCCGGACGTCTGGGTCCGTGCACAGCACGGTCCAGTCAGCATCCAGCCGGTCGAAGAACCCGCAGCCGTGGTCGGGGTGCAGGTGGCGGACCGGTGACCGGTGGCCCATGGTTCGGTCATGACCGGTGACCGATGGGGACCGGATCGGTCATTGGTCACCAGGTCCCGGCATCGGTCACGGACGGGTCCGGCCATCGGTCACGGCATCGGCCACGCGCTGATCGGTCACGGCCTGATGGCTGTCCGAGGCGCCCGACTCCGTGACCGATGACCGGTCACCGCGATCGGTATCGGGACGTTCGGTCAGCTGCGCCCGACGGAGCGAAGGCGCGCCCGGCCCTGCTGCTTGCGCTGCTCCTCCAGGTGCCGCTGCGCGTCGAGTACCCGGCGCTGACCGGTCTTGGGCGAGACCCCCAGACGCCGGGCAACCTCGGCCCCCGACAACCGGCTCCCGGCCTCCTCGGCCTCAGCCAGCCAGGAGGCCACCTGCTCGATCGCGCTCTGTATCGGGTCGGCCTCGGCCGGCCCGTCGTCGGTCTGCTGCCGGGGCACGCGGGCGGTCGCTTCGCCGGACGCGGTCACGTCAGCGACCCAGGCCTGCGCATCCGCAGCCGTCGGCGTCGGGCCGTGGACGGGCGGCTCGAAGGGACGACCCTCAGGGCTACCCAGGCCAGCATCGGTCACGGAAGCCGTCGGCGCCGGAATCGCTCCGACCGGGAGCGGCGCAGAATCGACCGGTTGCTCCGACAGGCTGCGGAGGCTGAGTTGCTCCCCGAAGGGGTGCGGCTCCCCCACACCGTTCGGTTCCTCGTCGGCCGGAGTCGACGTAGCTGGCGCCTCGGCCACTGGTGCTTCGGCCATCGGCACGGCGGCCGCCTTCTCAGCCGCTTCGAGTTCGGCCGCCTGGAGTCCGGCGAGCACCGGTTCCAGAAGTACGTCGGGCACAAGAGCGCCTGTGTCCTGGTCGGTCAGGCCGTAGTCCCGCGCGAGGAACGCCGCGAACTGCTCCGGGGACGGAACCGAGCCGTACTGCTCCACGAAGTGCCGACCGGCCTGGGCCAGGTCGACCAACGCGGGCTCGGACGTCTCCACCCAGGTGCCCGGGGCAGGCACGGCCGGCTGCTCCGCTTCCGGCGCCGGTGCGTCCTCGATCACGGACCGAGCGACCGTCGGCAGTTCGGGCACCTGGTCCACGGCCACCAGCTTCGGCTGGGGCTCGAGTGACGGCGTGGGCTCGGGGCGGGAGAGCAATGCCGGGCTCAGGCCTGCTGCGGCCAGCCCCGCGGAAGCGGTCTGCGCAAGCGGCACGCCGATCCGCGCCAGCCGCAGCGGCATCATGGCCTCCACCGGGGCCTTGCGCCGCCACGCACGGCCGTACCTCGCCTGCAGGCGGGCCTGGTAGATCAGACGGTCCTGCTCCATGCCGACCGCCTGCTCGTAGGAACGCAGCTCCCACAGCTTCATCCGGCGCCACAACTTGAAGGTCGGCAGCGGAGAGAGCAGCCACCTGGTGATGCGGACGCCCTCGATGTGCCGGTCCGCAGTGATGTCCGCGATCCGGCCCACCGCGTGCCGGGCCGCCTCCACCGTTACCACGAACAAGATCGGGATCACCGCGTGCATCCCGACACCCAGCGGGTCCGGCCAGGCCGCAGCCCCGTTGAACGCGATCGTCGCGATCGTCAGCAGCCACGCCGTCTGACGCAGCAGCGGGAAGGGAATCCGGATCCAGGTCAGCAAGAGATCGAGGGCCAAGAGCACGCAGATGCCGGCGTCAATGCCGATCGGGAAGACGAGCGAGAAGCTACCGAAACCCTTCTTCAGGGCCAGGGCGCGCACGGCGGAGTACGAACCGGCGAATCCGATCCCCGCGATGACGACGGCTCCGGCGACCACCACACCGATCAATATCCGGTGCGTACGAGTCAACTGCATCGCGGCCACGAGTTCTTGTCCCGTCCTTTGTTGTCCAGTTGATCAGCCTGTCACCAGGTCATCGCTGCTGTCAGCCCACTTTCGGGCTTTCACCATCGTGTTCTCTCCGGCGCCTACAACCCGAGCATGCGCAGCGGAGTCGTCTCCCGCACACGCTCCTGGCTCGGCAAGGACGCAAAAGGCAAGCCCCACTTCCCGCTCCTCCAGGCCACCGGCGACAGCCGATACCCACTCGGAACCGCTGTCACCTGCGACTGCACCCGCTTCCTGCGCCTTGCACGCACCTGGCTGGCCCCGCAAGGAGCTCGAGCAGCTGACCTCGTTCGCATCCACGAGGAGTTCCGTAACGCATCGAGCCTGCCTGACCGTCGTCAGGCAGGCTCGGACGTAGACGGATCGAGCTGGCTATCCCTCACCGTGCGCGGCAAGGAGACGTTCAAGGAGCACTTCGCGCTGCGCCGCATCCATCTTCTCGAAGACGAGATCGGCAACGGCGTTGCCATCGCTCCAGCGGACTCTGGGAAGTTTGCGAACGTCCATCACCCAGGTTTCCTTGCCCGGTCCTGGGATGTCGGCATCGTAGGTATCCGTGTGAGGATCCGCGGAAGGCTGACCTTCCTGTGCAGTGACGCCAGCCGTCGCGTCGTCCTCCGCTGGTTGATCCTCGGAAGGACGTGCCTGAGGCACCTCAGCAACAGCTGGGGTGCTTACGGCGTAAGCACCCGGCTGGGGAGCAGAACGACGTTGCTTCTTCTCCCTGCGCTCGGCCAGCGCCGCGGTGGCGGCTTCCTCCTGCTGATCGCTGGGCATTTGACCCACTCGGCGGGCCACCTCAACTGGCAGGGTTCGCTCTTCAACAGCCTGCTTGAGGTCGGGCGTGAGCTTGAGCAGGGCCATGCGTTGGGTTACCCAGCCGCTGGACTTGCCAAGTGCCCGCGCGACGGCCCTCTGGGACCCGTGAACACCCACGAGTCGCTGAAGGGCCTGGGCCTCGTCCATCGGATCAAGGTTCTCGTGCTGAACCGCCGCAATGAGCGCAGTCTCAAGCAGCGTGTCCGCGTCCTCGGCGAACGAGTCGTCGACATGGACGGGTACGTCATCTAGCCCGGCCTGGTTGGCTGCGGCCAGCCGCCTGTTGCCGTCTACGACGATGTGCGAGGCGTCGGCCAGTGCTTCCTCTTGTCCGGGGTGAGCACTGAGAAACGCGGCGCGCGTGACGACCGTGAGCGGCTGGATGACTCCCCGTGCGGCGAGGCTGTCGGCGAGCTCCTCGAGCTCTTTCAGCTCCTCTCGCGGGTTGTACGGGTTGTGGGCGAGTGCGCTGAGCGGGAGGCGGCCTGACTCCGGAAGGTCGTGGACAGGGGCCGCGGCTGCGCTTTCCTGGCCGGCGAATCGCGCGAAGGCAGCTGCCCGGCTACTAATCGGCTGGGCGACGGCGTCGAAGGTTGCGGACTCCCCCAGCATGTCTGCCTTGCTCACGCTGACTTCACCGCCCGGGCAATCTTCCGCATCTGATGCGACTGATCGCAGTCGGGCGCGTAGTCGAGCAGTGGGCGCTGCTTGCGTACGGCTTCGCGCTGCTCCTTCAGGTCAGGAACAACCGCCAGGACAGGGGGCGTCCCAAGGGAGTTCCACTTTCCCAGGGAGGACGTGGCGATGTAGCCGCGGCGGGAGTCGTACTTGTTGACGACCAGGCCGATCTGCTCAATGACGATGTCGTAGTCGCGGGCCAAGGAGTCGGTCTGCTGGATGAGCATGCCGTAAGCCTGCGCAGAGGTGTCCTCCGCCTCAACTGGGATGAGGAGGCCAGATCGGCCGGGCCGCTCGTCGTCGCGCTGGCGCCCGTAGTAGAGGGCGGCGTCCATGGCCAGTCCGAGGCTAGGAGGGGAGTCGATGACGATGACATCGAAGTGCTCTTCGATCGGCGCGAGGGCCCGCTCGAGCGCGGCGTGACGAGGGCCGCGGAACATGGTGAGTCCGGAGTCCAGGAGGAACGCGTCGAACGCGGCCGGCAGGATCCGCAGGCGCCCACCGAACCGGTCACCCTCTATCACCACGGTGAGGTCGAGCAGCGACTGCCTGGTCTGCTCACGGTGGAGCATGTGAGTGATGAGGCTTTCTTCCCCAGCTGGGATTGCCTTCAGCCCAAGCTGGTGAGAAAGGTGGCCCTGGGCGTCGTAGTCGACAAGCAGGACGTTCAGCCCTTCGGCTGCCGCATCGAGCGCCTTCTCCAGCGCCTCGGCGTCAGACGTGACCTCCGGGAAGGCCTCCGCGAGGGCTTCGGCCAGACCCGCCGACACGGCAGTCTTACCGACCCCACCCTTCTGATTGCAGACGATGATGCGCCTGGTATGCCGCGGTCGCACATCAAGGCCAGCGGGGTGTTCGACGAGCCAGAGGGCCACCGACTGGGCCAGCCCCTGGATGTAGGAGACACCACGATCGCGGCAGTCTTCCTTGAAGGCGTCATACAGACCCTCGGGCAGGAAGGTACCGAAAGACGCGGCACCTGCTGTGTTGACGGTGGGAAGCTGATCGGTGCAGCTGCGCCAGGCCTGAATGCCGGCAGCGACTGCGTCCTGCATGTCTGTCTGCAGTTGGGCCGCACGGACCTTGAGGGCCTGCTGGAGGTGGGCCGGCAGCTTGGAGATCAGCTTCTCCCGCTCGCCCCCCGGGTTCGGAGATGACATGTACGGCAGCATACTGCCGCCCAGCAGGGTTCCAGGCGTTCGATTCGGCGTGTTTTGCCGCCGAGTTGCGTTAGTTATCTACTCACAGAGTCTGGACCGCCAGTCCGAACGGCGCTACAGTCGCCTTGGGTTACACGGTCATACCCGGGTCATTGACCCAAAGGTTGTTAACACGATCGACCGTGGGGCTCGCGGCCAGCCCGGGGACCTGCCTGGGGCTCACCTACGGGATGTGCCTCTCAAGGGCTTTTCTCTTAAGCGCACCGGTCAATTACCGCGCGCGAGGCCGCTTGTACTTGAACGCAGAAGGGGGCGGGCCGCGGAAATGCGGCCCGCCCCCTTCTGCTTTGCTCCCGTCCCTCGGTCCGGGGCTGGTGTCTCGTCTCACTGAAGCTTGACCGTTCTCACCGAAGTTTGACCGGGGCAGTGGCATCGCCGGCCCGAGTGCCGCTCCTACAGCACGGCAACGCATGACTTCAGATCGGCGGCCAGGAAGACCAGGTGGGTGCCTTCGGCGGTATCGACTCGTCCCAAGGCGACTGGGTCATCTCCCGCACGCTGAAGATCCGGCAGCCCCTGTTCGAAGTCCTTGCAGGTGGAGACGCCGTCCTGCGCCATGCATTCAGCTCGCCATGCGTAGATGTCGAGGTACTGGTGAGCTGGCTTCAGCTTTTCCCAGACCTTGAAGGCTGCCCCGGCCCGCAAGGCCAGGGCGGCCCCATGGGCGGCATCGGTTGCATGTAGTTCGAGGGCAGCAGCCAGGTCTTCGCGATTCACGACGTGCAGTATGGCGCGCCGCGAGCGCCCGCCGTCGCCCGGCCAAGGCGAGGCCGGACCATCGAGATCGGCGCCAGCTCACCTGCAACGGCGGCCAGCCGGGCCCGTCTGGTCAAACTTCGATGAGACGAACTAGGCGGTCGTCAATCTTCGGTGAGACCGGTGCATCTTCGATGAGACAGGACAGCTGGCCAGCAGCTACCACCGATGCCCAGCAGGGTGGGTGCTTACGCCGTAAGCACCCACCCTGTCTCGTCTCACTGCACCTTGACCGATCTCACCAAACTTTGACCGGCCCCCTCTCGGTCACCCTTCGCTGACACTCCTGGCGCAACCAGAGTTCGTCGCAACGCCGGATTCGTGCCGCTTGGGAGTCAGGGGCGCAGTGGTTCGGGAGCCGCCTTTAGCCACCGGGCGCTCGGTGTAGAAGGGGGTGTTGGTCAAGGTGTGGCGCCAGCGTGGTTGCATCAGGCACTGAATTGGTCCCGATCTTCGGATCGAGAGTGCTGTGGGGGGCATGTGTCCGGTCTGAGCAAGAGGATGTCGGTCGTCGTCGGGGTGGCAGGCGGGCTTGTCCTGGCGGGGTGCTCGCCTACGCCGATGAAACACGCACCCGAGCCGGCCGCGAGCGCTAGCGCCGCCCCGCCCGTGCCCCTGGTGGTTGAGCGGGCTCAGGCCGAGAAGCTGGCGGACGAGGTGCTGCGCCAGGTCGCCTACGCGAAGGATGAGGTAGCGCTGGCGAAGGCAGAGACCGGGGCCCTCCTGGATCAGAGCAAGACGATCCGACGGCTGAACGGCCGGGAATGATGCGACGTTGGTGCGCTCGGAGCAGTGGGTGGACTACCTGATCCCCACCGAGCGGGAGCAGCCCGGCTATCCACGCTCGTTCGTGGCTCAGTTCAGGAGCGAGGACATGCACGACCTCGGGAAGGACCGGGCGGCCGGGCTGTACTACTTCGTTCAGGAGGAGGCCGGCGGGCCGTGGAAGGCCGCCGCCAAGTCGTGGGCACCAGACAAGCCCGCTCCGCAGCCCAAGCCGGGCCAGGCCGACGAGCGCCTGTACGGGAACTGGGGGTTCGGGGCGTTCTCCGTACGGGACGCCCCCGTCGCCGTCCCGGCCCGGGACGAGGCGGGCGCCGCGGTCCTTTCGCCGACCGCCGCCAAGGACCGGGAGGTCTGCGGGCGCTACGCCGAGTACCTCTCCTTCACCGCACCGGACGGGGAACCGAAGAGCGAGCACTTCGTTGCGGGCAAGCTCACCAGCGATGTCGTCACCGCCTACAACGCCGAGGCCAAGGTGCGGGGGTGGGAAGGCCTTCGGTTCCGGTTCGCTTTCAAGGTCAGTGGAGCGGACCTGCCCGTACTACGGCTCGCCGACGGGAAGGCGCTGGTCACCTGCACCTTCACGCAAACGGCCCGCACGGACAGCAAGCCAGGAGGCCACTGGGACTTCTCTGTCGGGGGGACCGGGGAGTCCCACCTCGCCAACAACCACGCGGCCATCCTGTTGGGGGGCGCCCCCGACGCGCGGTGGCGCCAGACCACCATTCGCAGGAGCGTCACCGCGACCTTCGAAGTGCCCGCCCAGGGCCCCTCCGACGTCGTCGGATGCAACTGCCTCAACCCGCCGGTCCTCACGGCAGATGGAACACCCAAGTAGCGATCAAAGTTCGGTGAGACTGGCCAAGGTTCACTGAGACGGAACACACCCTGTGTCGTCCACCCCACTCCGCTGGCTCCGCGAAACGGTGGGTGCTTACGCCGTAAGCACCCACCCTGTGTCGTCCAGCCCACTCTGCTGGCTCCGCGAAGCGCTGTTCTGTCTCATCGGACCTTGACGGCCACCCCGTGAATCAGGCGCGCACCGACCGGCCCCTGACGGTCTACCGCGTCGGAGGCCCCAGATGCGGTGTCTCGATGCAGCCGGACTGCCGTCAGAGGCCGAGGCCCTGGCCATGCTCGTCCAGCTCTCCCAAGAACCCGTCGCCGCGGCCTGCCTCGTCGTCGGTCACGAGGGCGATCCGCTCGACGCCCTGTTCGGCGCCGCCACCGACCGCCCCTGACTGAGCAGTCCCTCCTGGCCCGCACCGGTGTCGGCGAGCCCTACCGCCAGACGAGGGGCAGGAAACACAGAAGGCCCGTGCTCCCCCGCAATGCGGGGAGCACGGGCCTTCGTTGTCGCTCGGCGTAGGGATCAGATGGCAGTCGTCTCGGCGACGGTGCACGCCAGGCTCGACCATGTCGGTTGCGGGCGCGACTCAAGGAACGGGAATTCGCTCGGCCTCGGTCTATCGGGCGTTGGCAGCGAGGGCGCGGTGGCGGGCCAGGGCGCGGCGTTCGGTCCAGGTCGTGGCTGCGGTGGTCGGGTGAGTGCCGCGAAGGGCTTCGGTGTAGAGCCAGCGGTCACGCTGCGCGTCGGATGCGGGGGAGCCGTAGCCGGCGTCGCGGAGGGCCTGCCAGGTCGAGGCGCTGTGCGGGGCCTGGCAGGCCATGCACAGGAGCTGAGTGATGGGTGAGTCGTCAGTCATCCGGCAGCCAGCGCTGCACGTGAACGTGCTGGTGCAGCCGCAGCCGAAGCACGCGGCGGGGTCGGCGCCGTCCCACAGCGGGAGCTTGAACAGGCTGACGTGGTAGGCGTCGGCGGAGGGCCAGCGAGCGAGGCAGTAGCGGCAGGCACGCACGGGGGAGTACCCGGCGCGGCCCGAACTGCTTGCGATCTCGCTGGTGCGGCTGGCCCGGCCGCAGGCCGGGCACTGCTCCTGGACCGCGACGTCCGTAGCCTCCAGCCACTCGACGGACACAAAGGTGACGGGCAAGGCGTGCTTCCTGTCCGGCTGCGTCAGCTCGGTGCTCCAGGGGCCGTCGGTGGCGGGCACCGCGCGGGCCCACGCCCTCTTCACACCGAAGGCGATCAGGTCGTTGAGCTCACTGCCCGGCCGGATGCACTGCCCGTAGACGGTTCGGTACTGGGCAGAGGTGACGGCCAGGATGCTGCGCTCGTCCGGGTGTCCGAGCATGAGGAGCGTGCCGCCGTCCTCGCCGATCGCCACGACTGGGACTCCGTAGAGGGTGGTGAAGCCGTCCGCCGTGCTCAGCGGGAAGGCCTCGGTGGTGTTGAGGGTGTTCATGGTGGTGCCTCCGTTCGGTCGGTGGATACGGGGCAGTTCGTCTCAGGGGGAGGTCGGCGTCGTGGCCAGCCGGAGCGCGAGCAGCGTGTGCTTCTTGCGGTCAGGGTCGGGCCCACGTCCACTGGTCGAGTTCGTAGTCGGCGAGCTGGGAGACGCTGATGATGGAGCGCTCAGCCCATTCGTCCTCCACGGTGACTCGGCCGTGGTCGCTGCGCATGCGGCGGACGATGTAGAGCATGCCGGGCCGGCTCTCAGAGTTTCGAGGCGTGTCCGGGGCGTCGGCAGCGGCCTCGGTGGTGGGACGGAGGGCCCAGACCTGGCCGGCCTCGGCCAGGAGGAACGGGTCGCTCGTCAGGACGGCATGGCACACGGCTGCGTAGGCCGCCGGCTCGGGGATGCAGTCCTCGGTGACGAGTTCGGTGACGCAGGCGGTGATGAACTCGGCGGCCTTGTGCGGGCCGATGAGCAGGTCGATGGGCAAGGCGGCATGCATGAGAGAACCTCCGTCGGTTTCGATCAGGGGGTACGAGGTCACCGCGCGGGCCCAGCCCGTGGTGTGGCGGGTGGGGCTGGGACCGCGCGGGAAGCTCATTCGGTGCGTGCGGATCAGGCGGCCGCGGCCTGGGCGGGGGAGTCGAGGGCGACACCGCGCAGGGCATCGAGGATGTACGCATCGAAGGAACCCTGGTACTGGGCTGCGAGGGCGAGGCCGGTGGCGCGGTTGCAGGCGTAGTGGGTGGCGGCCGCGCTGGCACCGGTATCGGTAAGGGCGCGGTCGGCGGCGTCGGCGGCGAGGCGCCGGATCCACCACTGGGCTTGCGGACTCGCGTCGGGCACGGGCGGCGTCGTCGGCCAGCGACTCGGCCTTCATGCCGCTGGTGGTGTCCGGGCCGCCGCGCAGCCGCCAGGTCTCGCGCCGCTCGCCCACCTCCTTCGGGTCGGCATCCCAGTCGGCGGCCCAGTGGAGCGCGAGCGCGGGGACCTGGTGGGCGATTACGTCCAGGACCTCCCGGCCGCGAGTGCCCAGGGCCTGCCAGGCGTCGGTCTCTTCCACTACGCGGATCTGGTGGGAGAGCAGCCGGTAGGGGTAGTGGCGCTGGCCCCAGTTGCCGGTCTCGCCGAGCGGCTCCACAACCCACAGCCGAACCGGCCAGCCGGTGGGCAGGATCCCGGTGTCCTCCAGGACCTCCCCGACGCTTTTGACCATCCGGAAGTAGGAGTGGGGCGTCTCGTCGAACCACTTCCGGCGGCCCGGGGTGGGGTGGTCGATGACCTGGCCGACGGCGTCGGCGAGGCTGACCGGCGATAAGCGGCGGCTGCGCTCAATGATCCCGTCGGCCGGGGTGGCCATGTACCAGACGGGCTGCTTCGGGGTGCGGGTCATGAAGTCCTCCAAGGTGGCCGGCGGCCCGGGTGGGCCGCCGGGTTCAGAACTGGACGGTGACGGTGATGGGAGTTCGGTGGTCGCCGTAGTCGCGGCGCGGGTCGTGAACGGTCCGGCGGTGCGCGGCGAAGCCGGCTGCGCCGCCCTGGACCGCCGTGTTGCACTCACCGCAGCCGATCCACCAGTCCTCCCCAGCGGGAAGCTCGGCTGGGGTGAGCGGGTGGGGGTGCGGGCCGGGAGCAGCGCGGCTCACCGCTCCGCTCCGGCGCCGGCACGGAGCTGGTCGAGGCGCGCGGCGGTTGCGGCGAGCTCGGCGGTGAGGCGGGACAGCCCGATGGCCGGGTCGGTGACGGGCTCGCACCGGATAGGTCCGGAGGCGAAGACCCTGGACTCGTGAACCAGCTCAAGGCCGAGCTCAGCGAGGACTCCGAGCGTCTCCTGCGCGTCGGGCCCAGCGAAGCGCTCGCCGGTCACCTCGCCTCCACGAGGACGTCGTCGTCCTGGCTCAGGAGGGTCTTAGGCCCGTGGAGGGTGCAGACGCTGTCCTCGTCGTCGTCCAGGTCGCCGTTGAGCGCCCGGAAAAGGGAGGTGACGCTGTAGGCGGGCGCCCAGGCGCGGGCGATGCACTGGTCGTTGTGCGGGCAGGGCACCAAGACGTCGAAGCCGATGTCGCCCTCGCCATCCACGTCGGTGCGCAGCGCGAGGATGAGGCGCCGCTGGCCGAGGCGGACCTCGCCGACGCGGTCGCCGCCAGCGATGTCCGAGTCGAGCCAGCGCCACAGCGGCAGGATCTCCTCACCGAAGGTCCGGCGCACGAGCAGCAGGTCGCCCAGCCCGCCGCCGCCGTCCAGGCCGAGCTCGGCGGTGCGCTTCTCGCCGAGGCGCTTCGGGTACGGCAGGAGCCAGCCGAGGCTGTCGGCCAGGATGACCTCGGCGAAGCCTTCGGAGGCGAGGCTGGTGTGCGAGTTGACCATGTCCCTGTACTGCTGCAGCACAACGTCCTTGGGGACGGTGCGGTTGGCCGGCCGCGGGCCCTGCCTCTCGACGCAGACGGTGCCGGGCGTGGAGACCATGACCGCGATGGGAAGCATGTTGTGCCGCTTGGCTGCGGCGACCAGCGGAGCCCTGGCCGAGCTGGTGACGTTGGTGGCGTCGATGACCGTGAAGAGACGCCGGCGCATCCGGGCCTCCAGGAGCAGGTGCAGGACGGCGACGGCGGCGCCGGTCGCGTCCTGGTCGCCGGCGTCGCTGACGGCTTCGCGCAGCGCGTCAAGGGACAGCACCTGTGAGGCGGGCCAGGTGCGGACGAGCGTGGACTTCCCGGCCCCGCTCGCGCCGATGAGGATCACCAGGCTGTGCTCGGGCAGCTCCGTGAAGAAGGTCGGCGTGCTCATACGGATTCTCCTTGCGGATGGAGGGTGGCGGTGGCCCGGTGCAGGCGCATCCCGGCGGAGTCGGTGAGGAAGGCCGCCGCCTCCTCGAGTGCGCGCGCTGCGTCCTCGCCGTCCGGCGGTGTGAGCGCGGCGGCCCGTGCGGCGGCGCGCGAGGCGACGGTGAGCAGCTGGTTGAGGGAGCCGAGGATGCCGTCCTGCGGGAAGGGTTCGTCGAAGAGTTCACGCAGTGTCTCGGCGAGGAACTCAGCGTCGGCGGGGCCGTCCAGCTCGTCCTGGATCTGTTGAATGGCGAGCTTCACGATCCCCGCCGAGGCACGCACCCGGCTCAGTCGGCGGCCGGCGGGAGTCACCGGCGGCCGCTCTTGCGCAGGGCGATGAAAGTGGTGACCAGGGCGGCGGCCACGCCGATCGAGCGGTGGGCCGCCTCGTCCAGCTCCATCAGCGCCGTGCCCGGACCGGACAGGTCTTGCACCGGCTCGGGGTATGCGGTGCCTTCGCCGCCGGCCTTGCGGACGACGGTGGCGTGCTGGACGTAGCCGCTCTTGCCGGTCTTCTCGGCGAGCCAGAGCAGAGGTTCGCGCCTGTCCAGAACCGCATGGGTGAGTGCATTGATCGCGGCGCCGGTCAGGAGCGCGGCCGCGGGGATCCGGTAGCCCAGGGTGCGGGTGACGGCGAGGGTAGAGGCGAGCTGCACGGCGGAGTAGCTGGCGACATGCCGGCTCACCGAGCGGCGGCCGTACGCGCTGGCGGTGCAGGTGCGGCCCTCGGCCCCGTGCCGCCACGGGTCCTCGGTGACCAGGGAGCCGTCGTTCTTGTAGACCAGGTGCGAGCCGTGCATGCCCTTGGTCGAAGCGTCGTGCGAATTCTGTGCCCAGTGGTCCCCGAGTGCGTGGACTCCCTCGAAGACAGCGGTCAGGGCGGCGACCAGGGCCAGGCCCTCGATGGCGCGTAAGCGGTCGGTCATGCTGGCGGTACTCCTCATCTCGTAGGGGGTGCTCCGGGGCGGCCGGGTTCGATGCCTGCGGCCGCCCCGGACGTTCAGCGGTCGGCCGTGTGGGCGGTGGTGGTGCGGACGGTGTCGGCGAGGATCACGGTCAGCTCGTGTCCGTGGTCGACGGCGTCCTCGAGGCGCTCGATGAGCGCCAGGGGCAGGCCGCGGTCGCGGGCTCCGGCCAGGAGGCCCTCGAGGTAGAGGACGTCGGCGAGGATCCGGCCCCGGACGTCCAGGACGCAGGGCTGCACGTGCAGGGCGTCGGTGTTCTTCTCGGTGGCCTGGGCCGCGTGGTCGGTGGCTTCGGCGTAAGCGGTCTCGGTCTGCTCGGTCAGCAGCGCGTCGACGTGGGTGGTGTCGCCGTAGGCGCGGCGCCATCCGAAGCGGGCGGCGGCGGCTTCCATGAGCGATCGGCGGGCGAGGGGCATGGTGGCCTCCAGGGGAGGGCCGGTCGCCCGGTCTCGGTTGACCGGACGGACACCGCACGGTCCCGGCCGCCGGCGCGCGGCGGGCGGGAGCGTACGGAGTCCGAGCGCTCAGCTCGGGCAGGGATCAGCCGGTCGTCTCGACAGCGGTGTGCGGGTCAGTGCGGTGGGGGCAGTGCTCCCAGGGCACGATCTCGCCGATGGAGTGGAGGCAGCCGAAGCACTGGTCGCCGATCGGGGCGTCGAAGCAGATCAGCAGGTCGATGTCGGCGGCTCCGTCGTGCCGTTCGTGCAGGACGTCACCGTGGGGGCAGTCGCCGGTGCCGGCCTCCGAGTAGAAGGGCACCGGCCGGTGCTGGACCTGGGTGCTGCCAAGGCTGGGTTCGGGGTCCGCGGGGAGGGCGCCCGGGAGCGGGGTGTTGTGATGGTGATCGGGCATGCTGGAGGTGCTCCTCATCTCGAGTTCTGGGGGTGCGGAGTCGTGGGCGGCCGGCCATTTTGCCGATGCTGCGGCCGCCCCGTGAGCTCCGCCGCCCTCGGCCGGGTTCCGGCCGGGGGCGGCGGTGTTTTAGAAGGGCGGCTCGTCCCAGGCCGGGATGGGCAGGAGCCGGATGCGGAGCTCGCGGCGGGCCGACCAGCAGCCGCACGCCTCCATCTCCGGGAAGGCGCCGCCGGTCCACCAGCCGCCTTCGCCGTGGCAGTGCGGGCAGTTCGGCCGGGGCTGGGCGGTGATCTCGATGAGGTGCCGGTTGGCGTGTAGCTTGAGGTGGCCGGCCCTGAGTGCGGCGGCGGCCGCCGCTGCGGTGAGCGGGACGGCGGCGGCCAGCAGCAGTCCAGCGGCGAGGCGGCGGGAGGTCAATTCAGCGGGATGGCGCGGCAGGCGGTGGCGTGGGTGTTGGCCTTCGGCCGGATGCGGAACAGGAGGTCCTGCTCCGGCAGGTTGGAGGATTCGCCGCAGCCGAGGCAGTTCCAGCGGTTGTTCTCGGCGTGCTCGCCGTGGCCGGTGACGTCGACGTAGCTGCCGCCGGTCGTGAGGAACCTGATCTGCAGGTTCTTGGGCCGGTCGGGTTCGGTGAAGGCGGTGGCGCGGACGGCGGTGCTCATGGGCGGGTGTCCTCTCGGGTCAGGCGGCCAGCAGGTGCTTGGCCGGGGGCGCGAAGTAGGAGCTGGGGTCGGCCGGGGTGCCCTCGTGGCATTCCAGGCACGAGCCGATGGTCTTGAGGGGAAGGCAGAACACGTACCTTCGGCCGCAGGTGGGAACCGGGCATGTCTGCCGGGCGGCCATCGCACGGTCCAGCGCCCACTCCTGGGCGAGCGTCGGGACCCGCTTCGGTCGGGCGAGGCTCACGTCGTAGAGCCAGCCGCGGGTGGGGTGGTTGCACGACTGGTCGGGCCGGAACGCGCAGTACTTGCAGCGCAGGACGGCGACCGGGTCGTGACCGCCGGGGCTCAGCCCCTTCTCCCTCAGTTGCCGCCGGGTAAGCAGACCCTCAGGTAAGGCCCCGCGATCATGTTCTGGCAGCGTCATGTTGGAGCGCGGAACCCGCTTGAGTTCGCGGCGCCGCTTGCGCCGTACCCGCGGCATCACCGGCTCCAGGTACCGGGCAGGCGTCGCTGGGGCAGGGGGTAGCGGGGGCCGGGGATGGTGGGGCGCGGGCGGCCGGTCCTGCGGCGCGGCCGGGGGGTGAGCACGATGGACCCTCCAAGACGAAGCAGTGGCTGGGCACGTACGGGCGCCCGCCGTCCCCGTTCGGGGTGGCGGGCGCGGGGTTCAGCGTGTGCTCGGCGCGGCCTATGCGGGGCGGGGGAGGGCCCGGCAGGTCTCGGCGTGCTTCTGGGCGTCGTGCTTGACGGTCTCGGCCCTGTAGTTGAGGTAGCGGGAGATGTCCCGCTGACAGCCCCGGCACGTCGCCGTGGTCTCGTTGCCGTTATCGCTCACGTCAACGGTGGCGTCGTGGTCGCCGGTGATCTCGGCGGCCTTGGTGAGGTAGCGGGCGATGACGCCCTCGAGCCATGCGGTCTGGCTGGTCACGGGAGCGACTCCTTCGGGGTAGGCGTGGGTGATGCACCTGCCGAGTGCGGCGGGGTGGGGTGGCTGGTACGGGGATCTTGCTGAGGCCGGTCGGCCTGCCCGGGCACCGGCACCCGGCCGGCCCCGGGGTGCGGGGTGGCGGGTGCCGGTGGCCAGGCGGAGCGGCCGGGGCAGATGAGTCAGAGTGCGGCGGTGATGACGCCAAGGACGAGGGCGGCCGCGGCGACGAGGATGAGCGCGGCTCCCGCAGTGGCCGACCACGGGTGGCCCATGCCCTTGGGGTCCTTGATGTCGGCGAGGTTGTCGGCGATCTGGGCGTGCAGGGCGGTGAGCGGAGTCAGGGAGGCGTACGGGCGGCCGAGTCTGTCTATTCGGCCGGTGCTCTCGCCGTCGGGGAAGTGGCCGCCGTGGATGGCCTGGCGGTGGGCCGCGCCCTCGGCGGCCAGGTCCTCGGAGTGGAAGGTGACGGGGCTGGTGGTGCTGCACACGGCACAGCGGTATCGGTAGCGGCGCACAGAGGGGGTCCTTGTCGTGAGGTGTGAGCGGGCAGTGCTGTGCCCCGCCGCGCTCGGTTGTCGACGGGGCACAGGCTTGGGCGTAGGGCGCGGTTACAGGGTTCAGTGCTGGATCGGATGCACGTTGTCGGGTGCCTCCTCGGCGGGCGGTGCGGGCTGGGCGGGGATGTGGATCTCGGGCCTGATGTCGATCTGGGGCTGGACCGGGGCGTAGTTGTTGATGACCGGGCGCAGGCTGAGGCCGCGCAGGGCGAACGTCGAGGCGATGGTCCAGGCGAGGACGGCGATGACCGTGGCGACGGTGTGGCCGTCAGCGGGGGTGGTGGTCCACACGGCCGTGGCGGTTACGGCGCCCCAGAGGGTCCAGGTGATGCGGGCGCCGGTGGCGCCGATGAAGCCGCCGATGAGGCCGAAGAGGCCCGTGAGCTGCCAGAAGGTGTAGGCGGCGGAGCCGCTGACCGGGAGGCCGGCGGTGTGCTGGTCGATGTAGACGCGCACCGGGGTATCGACGACGTCCCAGAACTCGCTGGAGGTGCTGGTGCCGATCGAGGTGGTGGGCGCCGAGGCGGCCAGGCCCCGCAGGAAGCCGTCGAAGATGTCGCCGGCGGCCTCGAGCAGAATGATCAGCACGCAGACTCCGGCAAGGACCAGGAGCGCCTTGATCCAGTTGGCCATGCCGTGCCAGCCGGCCTTGCGGGCCGTGCGGATCTCCTCCCACCGGCGGTGGAAGACGCCGCCGCCGTCCCAGGCGTCGTTCCAGGTGCTGCTCCACCAGGCGAGGATCTCCTCGAACTCGGCGTCCGTCGTCTTGGTCGTGGCTTCGGTGTCGGCCTGGTCGCTGAGCGGGTGCTTCTTGTTGGTGGGCTGCTCGTCGTTGGAGGGCATGGTCGGGCTGCTCCTTCACGGGAGGTCAGTGATGTTCAGGGGGAGTACCGGCCGGGTGGCCTGCCCGCGTGCCCGATCCCGGTAGCGGGTTCGGGCACGAGGCAGGGGGCCCGGAAGGGGCGGGGCTACAGGCCGCGGGTGTCGGCGAGGGTGGCGGCCTGGGCGACCATGCGGGCCGGGATACGGCTGGTGGCCCAGGAGTCGTTGAAGGCGGGCACGGAGTCGACGTGCTCGCCGAACGTGCGTTGGATCGCGTGCAGCAGAACGGAGACGGCGCTGTCCTGCAGGCCACCGTCGCCGCGGGCCTCGATCCCGATCGCGCCGAGCATGCAGCGGGCGCCTTCCGCGTCGACCAGGCGGCCGGTGCACCAGCCGGCGGTGAGCAGCCGGTGGTGGGCGCGCTGCAGGAGCGCTGCGACCGGTGTCGGGTACGGGGTCGGCGGCTGGAGGGTCGGGGTGAGCGGGACGGTGACGACGTCGGCCAGGCCGAGGGGCTCGGTGTCGATGTGCGCGGTGTTGACCTCGTAGGCGACGGCGGCCTGGTCCAGGCGCAGGGTCATCTCCGAGGTGACGAGGGTCAGCCGTTCCTCGAAGGACAGCTTCGAAGCAGGTCGGGTGGCGGTCGCGGTGGGGTGGTCTGTGGTGAGAGGGGCGGGGGAGGAGGGCATCGGGGCTCCAGGCAGCGCAGGGGCACGCCGAAGGCCGCCGTCGGGGGCTGGCGTCCTTCGGCGTGGTGCAGCAGGGGAGTTGGGTGCTGGTGGTGGGTAGGCACCGTCCACGCGGCCCGGGCATCCTCGGGCTGGCAGACGGGGAGGGGTTGGGGTGGAGTTCGTTTTCGATTGCGGTTGGTGCGGTGGGGACAACTACTTCGTGGGCCGGCAGGTCGGCTGGTGGGCCGACAAGTGGGAGATCCCTTCGGATTGGCACTGCCGCTTCTGTGACGGGCTCAACGACACCCCCGACCCGCCGTGGACCGAGGCGTAGATCAGGTGCGGGAGAGGTTCTTGATGGCCTCCAGTGCCTGGCGGGGCGAGGTCACCGTGTCGCGTCGGGTGGCCGGCTTCCCGCCACCGCTGCGGCGATTGCCGCCCTTCGCCGGTGCCTCCTCGTCCCCGTATTCGTCGTCCTTGGGTTCGGGGCCGAACTCGCCGGGCCGGGGCGGCTCGGTCCAGTCGAACCACAGGTCACGGGCTTCGAGCTCGCGGATCTCGTGGGCGGTGAGGGTTTCGATGGTGTCGGGGAAGTAGCCGTCGATGCCCGCCTTGAAGTCCATGAACAGCGTCCGCAGGACATCGGGCTGTTTGGCTTCGACGATCCAGCCAGCGCCGCCGGTGTTGGAGTCGGAGGGCGGCTCGGGCTCGCCGCGCATCACGCGGTCGATACGGCCGGCTTCGGCGGGGGAGAAGGAGCGGGGGAGGGGGTCGGGGGTGTTCTCGGATGAGATGCCCAGGGCCTTGAACATGTCGCCGACCTTCTTCGGCGCGACCTTCAGCACGACGGGGATGCAGTTCTCCCGGAGGTTCTCGCACAGCAGCTGCGTAAACCCGTCCTGGACGTAGATGGACTGGCCGGCGACCTTCAGGCCGACCCCGTACTTGCGGCCCTTGACCGACACCCTTTCGGCGAGGTCCATGATCTCGGCGCCGAACAGGCCGTCGCGGGCGGCGGAGAGGAACTCGTCCAGGTAGGCGGACAGCATCCGGTAGGGGCAGCCGGGCAGGTTCGGGTCCCAGTCGTGGACCTGACCGTCCTCCCACACCATCTCGCCGCGGATCTCCATCAGCGCGTTCAGGACCCGCAGGAGGCGGATCATGTAGAGCGCGCCGACGCCGTAGCGGGCGGTGTGGCTGCCCAGCACGGCCGTCTTCTCATCCGGTGCCTCTGTGGCCAGCATGACCACGGCTCCGAACAGGGCGTCGGCCGCGACGTGCAGGGCCATGAGCTGGGTCTTGCCGCCGCCGGAGGGGGCGACGAACAGGCCGTGGGCGGCGCCCCGGTCGGTGTAGACGCGGTTGCGGGCGGGCTGGCCGTTGCCGAGGTAGCCGGTCACCCACCGTCCGTCCTTGTCCGGGGTGAGGAGCTCCCTGGTCGCGGGGAAGACCTGCCCGAGCGGGCTGGTGTCCCACAGGGAGACCAGGACCTGGTTGCCGTCGACGGTGACGAACAGCCGGCCCTCGTCGTACTTGGTCTTCAGCGCGGCCGCCAGCGTGTGCCGGTTGACGCGCGGCTCCCCCATCTCGTCGGGAACCTGGGCGATGTAGTGGGTGACCCTGCGCCCGTGTTCGCGGACCTTACGGACGAACTGCGAGCCGGGTACGGGACCGCCGGCCTGACCGATCCGGTCGGCCCACCACTCGTGGTCGGTGGGCGCCTTACGGCGCTGCTCGTTCATGTCGGGGGTGACGTGAACTTCCTTCCAGCCGGGACCGCCCTCACGCCCGTACTGCCGTCCCACCTCCTCGATCCGTACATCGGTGACGTCGACACCGAACGCGGCAGCGACGGCCTCCTCGGTCAGGCCGGAGATCGGCCTGCCCGGCTCGGCAGCGCGCAGCAGGAGCGACAGGTCCATGGGCATGCCGGGGTGCGGGGTGGCCTTGATAACGATGGTGCGGCCAGGCAGGCCGCGGTTCTCCCACAGCCAGCGGACCTGGCGGGTGAAGTTGTCGGCGCCGTCGTCCGGCTGCGCCGGCGAAGGCTCAGGGACAGCCTGCATCTGCGGGGCGGGGGCCGGGGCGGCGAGGGCGGGACGGTGGTGGCGGCGGGTGTGCCGGGAGAACGGCAGGACCAGCAGGCCGGCGGCCGCCCATCCGGCGGCGAGCAGGCCGTCCAGGCAGTAGGGGCCCCAGCCGATGGTGTGCCGGGCTGCGACGTCGATGGCGGCGGCGGCCACGAGCGGAGACCAGCGCAGGATCTTGCGTCCCGCGCCGAGCCCGTCGCTCTTGTAGGCCAGGAACCAGCCGCCGAGGCCGGCGACGCCCGCCAGCTGCACGACCGTGTTCACGGGGCTGTCGGGGTAGAGGGTGGGGGCCGCGGCGAGGACCGGGGCGGCCAGGGTGTAGAGGGTGCGCTCCAGTGCGACGCTGCGCGGCACAGACACGGCGGTGCTCTCCTTCGAGAAAGGGCGAGGGCGGCTCCGCCGTACCGGCGGGCCGCCCTCGGGGGTGTGTAGGTGGATCCGGGGTCAGCGGACGAGGAAGCCCGGCTTGGGGGTGCGTTCGCGGCGGCCCGAGCGGACGGTGTCCAGGCCCTCGTACAGCCGTGCGTGCGTACGCCGCGTGTCGTCGGCCAGGCCAGCGACTTCCTGGGCGGTCTCGTGGAGCTTGCGGACTTCGACGGCGGCACCGCCCAGGGCGACGGACACCTGGTTGGTCATCTCCACGAACTTCACGTCGAGCTCGGCGTTGGCGATGTCGACGGCCAGGCCCTCCGCGCGCTGGGCGTTCGTGCGCATGCCCAGCAGCAGCCCTTCGAGTTCGCTGCTGGCCATCTCCATGGCCGTGCCCAGCGTCTTGAGCTTGTGCTGGACGGCCTTGAAGCGGTTGTCGCCGTCGCTCTGGGCGGCAGCGCCGCCGGTGTGGGGTGTGAGGTCGCTCATCAGCAAGTTCTCCCGGCTTCTCTAGTCGTGGTGGGTGGCGGAGGAGGCGGTGGCCAGGCCCGCGTCGTCCATGGCCTGGATGTCCTCGCCGTAGGTGACGCCGACCGAGAGGGCGGTGATCCGCGCCCCCTGGGAGGCGATCTCGCACTCGGTGGCGCACCGTTCGGCCAGCTGCTTCATCCGGGCCGCGGCGTCGGCGAGATCGGTGATCTGATCGATGACCTCAGTGGCGATGTTGTGATCACCGACCAGGTCGGCCGCCATGTCCCGCAGGGCGTCGGCGACCCTGCCGAGCGCGACGGCCAGGTCCTCGGCACGTGCCTTGTCGAGGTCGGCGGCGATCGCGATGTTCACGATCTCCATCAGGAACTCGCCGAAGGTGATGTCGGTACGGTGCTTGGCCGCCATGCCGGCCTGACCGGCCGCGGGCTTGCTGACCTGCGATGCCACGGGGGGCTCCTCCTGTGCGGTGGGGCGGCTGATGCCTGGACGCTGGGTGTGGGGTTCGCGGGCCCGAGGAAGAGCCGCGGGGCCGGACGGCGCCCCGGACGGGTCGTCGACGATGACCGCGTCCTCGATGTCGTCCTCCTCGGCGAGTCCGGACCGTGTCGGCCGGCTCGGACGGCCGGGGCTGTCGACGGTGAACCCGAGGTCCTCCGGCTTCACCGTGCCGGACGGCTCCTCCGCCTCGGGCTGGGCGTAGCCCTCGCGGGCCTTGGTGAAGAAGTCCCTGAGGCGGTCCTTGAAGGAGCGCTCGTCGTCGCTCCCGCCGTCGTCCGGCGGGTCCTTGACGTCGTCGGCCGCGTCCTTGGGATCGTCGGGCGGGTCCTTGACGTCGTCGGGCTTGGAGCCGTCGTCCGTACCGGAACCGTCCTTGTCGGCGGCATCGCCCGCGGGTTCCTCACCCGGCTTCCCGGTGTCGGCCGGCTCCTTGCCGTCCTCCGGCTTCTTGGCTGCGGAGTCGCCCTCGGGGCCCTTGGAGGACGTCTTCGGGTCGTCCTTGGCCGTCTTCTTGGCCGTGGCCTCGGAGTCCTTGCCCGCGGTGGTGTCCGTGGCTTCGCCGTCCTTGGCGGCCTTGGCCTTGGCCTCTGCCGCGCGGCGCTTCTCCCAGCGCCGCTGCGCCTCGCCGGCCACGGCCGCGCCCAGGGTGGTGCGGCCGTCGACCGCCTTGGCAGTCTCCCGCTTTGTCTTCCTGGCGGCCTTCCGCTCGGCTTTCGCCGCTCGGCGTTCCTCCCGCGCCGCCTGCTGGTTGACGCGGTCCTGGTCACGGTCTTTGCTGCGGTCGGCGATGCGTGCCGCCTGGTTGGCGCCGCGCCGCTGCTGACGTGCGGCCTGGCGGGCCGACGCGCGCTCTTGGCGGCCGCGGGCCCGTTCGGCCGCCGGGCTCGAGGCCGGGCGGTTCTGCGACTTGCCGATTCCGTCGCCCTTGCCGGATCTAGGGCCACCTGAACTGCCCTTGCCGGTAAGGCTCTTGCCTGACCCGGGGCCGCCAGATCCGTTCTGGCGACCCTTGGGACCGCCGGACGACTCATTGCCCTTCGAGCCACCGCTACGGCCGCCAGAGGGGCGTCCAGAGCCGTTCCCGGCGCCCTTGGGGGAGTTGCCGCCCCCGGAGCCGCGTCCAGCGCCGCCGGACCCGTTCGTCCCGGAGGTACGGCCCGTACCGTTGGAACCGCCACCCCCTGCGCGCGGGCCGGCCCCGCCAGCGGCCTTGGACCGGCCCTTGTCCGCGCCCATCCCCGACGCGGGGGAGCGTGTCGTGTCGGCCTTTCCGTGGGTCTTCGCTTTCATCAGTGCGGCGTGGAGCTTGCCGTTCTGCTCCATCATGGCGACTTCCGCAGCGGTGCGGGCCTCCACGAGAGCCGCTTTGCGCGCTATTTCTGCCTCACGGAACGGGGATTCCCCGGCATGGCGCTCGCGCATCACGTCCAGCCGGTATTCCAGCCAGTCACCGAGGCGATCGGCGAGAGAGCGAGGCTGGACGTATTCGCTTTCCTCATATTCTTCGTAGTCGCCGTCGCCGGAATTCGGGGCGTCGGGCATTCCCGTATCCCGTAAGGCCATTCGCGGGGAGATGGGGCCGCGAATGGCCGGGATTTCCATGGTTGTTTCCTCCGGGGATTCCGGGGGAACGCCGCCGCCCGAACTGTTTCTGGGCGGTTCTGAATAGAAGAGATCTCCGCCGTCGGGGGCGTCCGGCATGCTGCCGGAATCGGCGCCCCGAGTGGGGAGGTGAACAACGTTGCTTCCGGTGTCGTCGGACACGCGACTCCTCCTCCTGGGCTTGACAGTCGGCTCCGGCCTCGCGTACACGCGCGCACGCCACGCGCGGCACGCGTCACGCGCGGCACGCGTTGGGGTTGCCGAAGGGCCGCCCCCGGGGATCGGGAGCGGCCCTTCGTGCGGTGCGTGGTGGTTCAGCCGGCGTGGCGGCGGTAGACGTTCTCCAGGGCGAGCGCGACGTCACGGATGAAGCCGGTGTCTCCGTCGCGGTAAGCCTGGGTGCCTCGGATATTCATAATCCGGAGCCAGTAGTAGAAAGTGCCGAGGTCGTTGCCGTGCTGGGCGATCAGATCCTGTCTGATTTTCCGCTCGTGTTCCGCACGGTTCATTCTCTTCCGCTCGACTTTCGTGAGCGGGCGACCTGCACTCACGCCGACTCCCTGCGGTCCAGGTTGTAAATCGACGTGGGGCCACCATAGCCCGGATTCGGGTTATGCGCACCCTGCTGACCGAGGTTCTGCGGGGCGGCCTGGAGCGGCGGGTTATTCTTCCGCTCCTTGAGCTGCGCCTTTTCCTTGCGCTGCTTCTTCACATCCTTCACTTTTTCGTCGTGGGCGTGACGCTTGTGGGCGCTCTTTTCCAGTCCCGAACTGATGCTCTTCAGGTCATCGAGAACGCCGTTCAGGGACTTTTCCACCGGGAAGGAGCGCAGGAAAGCCTGACCCCACTTGTCACCCTCCACGCGGGTCCCGCGGCAGTGCACGCGGGCCTCGCGCTGGAGGATCTCCAGCTTGGCCTGCATGTCCAGCACGACCCGGTGGAAGTCCGCGAGGTAGTGCGCGTAGGCGGCGGGGTTCTTCGCGATCTCGCGCAGTGCCGCGTCCGGGTCGTCGAAGAAGGGCTGGCCGTTGTTTTCGGTGCTCACGGGGTCCTCCAGGGGTCGGATCTGCTGTACTCGGGGGGCTGTGGACTGCTTCCGGCAGTCGCAGCGAGGGCCAGCCCGCTTCCTTCGGGCTGGCCCTCACTGGTGTGTGCCGGACTGCGGGGTCAGGTCAGGTGCTTGTCCGCGTCTTCGGGGCGGAGCAGGCCGGCCTCGGAGAGCAGGCGTACCGCGCGGGTGTTGTTGACGGAGAGGTCGGTACGGACCCGGTAGAGGGTGACGAAGCCGTTCGCGTCCCGGGGAAGGTTCTGTACGAGCGGAAGGAGCTCCGCGTCGGTCCGTACAGCCGTCCCTGTACGGTCCGCGCCGCCTGTACCGCCGGTTCCGGTTGCGGGAGAGGACGCAGTGTCCGTACCTGTACGGACCCCCGGAAGGGCGTCGCCACCGGGCTGTGTACGGACGTTGATGGCGCCGGTGCGTCCCTGTACGGCCGCGCTGGCCGTCCCGGCACGTCCCGTGGCCGCCGTACCTGTACGCGCCGCCCCCTCGGGGGTGGTGTGTACGCCGTATGTACGGTCGCTGTACGCCCTGTTCATCCCCGCTTCGGCCCCGCCGTCATGCGGCGGGTGCGAGGCGGGGCGGACAGGGTCCGTACCGTCCCATCCGGCGCCCGTACCGTCCGGCCGAACCGCGTTCTGCGCGGCGTACAGGTCGTGGCTCGCGCCCTCTGTACGGCTGGACGACGCGGTGTCCGTTCCGTCGGTACGCCGGTGCGTACCTGTACGGGCAGCCGTTCCGTTTTCGGCGTCCTTACTGTCGTCGTGCATGAGCGTGTGTACGCGCCAGATGACGGCCACGAAGATCAGCACGACGAAGGTCGTCAGCTGCCAGGGCGCGGACTGGCCGTCCTGGACGAGGTGGGCCTGCTCGGACAGGTGATAGGTGACGTTCGCCGACGCCATCAGCAGCAGCGCGTAGGAGATGTCCTTCTTGGCCCGGAACGCGGTGACGCAGTAGACGTCGATGCTGACCGGGAGCAGCGTGGCGACGTACGGGTGGATGCCCACCATGGTTGCCAGCTTGTACTCGCCGGAGGCGGCGAGCCCGACGCCGGCGGCGAGCGCGATCCACGGGGCCGTCTTCCACGCCTTGTGGCTGACCTTGTGCTGCCAGCCGTTCCAGCGGGAGCTGGCCTTCTTCGCCTCGCGGGCCTCATCGAGCAGTCGGCGGGCGCGCGCCTCGTCGGCCTTCGCCCGGTCGGTGATGCCCTTGGCCTTGCGCTCCGCCTCGGTGGTGATGCGGAGCGCTTCCTTCTGGGCGGCCTCGCGCAGCTGCGCGGTGACGGTCTTGGCTTCGTCGCGCAGCCGCTCGCGCTGCTTGTCGCACGCCGACTTGAGACCGGCGAGCTCGGCGTCGAGGGCCGCGCGCTTCTCCAGGGCCTCGGCGTCGAACGCCTCCCCGAGCTCGCGCAGCTGCTGGCGCAGGTCTGCCCGCGCCTGCTCGGCCTCGGTGTGCGCGGCGGCAACGTGCTGCTCGGCCTCACGGCGCCGTTCGTCCGCGGCCTTGACCGTGTCCGCGTACAGCGCCTCCGCCTCCGCCCGGCGCCCGTCGTACTCCTTCGCCGCGGTGGCGGTGAGAGCGGCGAACCGCTCGCGGGTCTGGTCGACCTCGCGCTGTGCCGCGGCGACCAGGTCGTCGGCCTGTGCCTGGGCGCGGGCCAGGATCTGGCCCGCGTCGGTGCGGCGCTGGTCGACCAGGGTGCTGATCTCGGTGAGGTCGGCCTCCGCCAGGCGGCGGAGCTCGGCGACCGCCGTGGCGGTGGCCGCGCGGTCGGTGGCGGCGAGCTCGGTGAGGTCGGCGACCTGCGCGCGGGCCTCGCCCACCACGCTCTCGGCACGCTCGCGGGCCACGGCCAAAAGGCGGTCGGCCTCGCCGCGCGCGGCCTGGAGGTCGTCCTGCGCTGCCGTGCGCTGGGCGGTGGCCGCCTGGTCAGCGTCGGCGGTGATGCCCGCGGCGCGGGTCTGCGCCTCGGACATCAGCACGGCGACCTGCTCGTGCGTGGCGGCGACGGTGCGCGCGGCCGCCGTCTCGGCCTCCGCCTGGAGGGCGGCGGCCTGCTCGCGCGCGGCGTCGATGACGTCGGCGGCCCGGTCCCGGGCGTCGGCGACGCGGGCCAGCGCCTCGAAGTCGACAACCTCCATCTCCGGCTCCGGCTTCGTCGTCTCGGCCTGGGCCGGGGAAGCGTCGGGGGTGGTGGGGGAGGCGGTGGGCTGCGAAGCCGGACGGGGGGCCGCCGGCTTCTTGCGGGTGGGGGTCCTCTTGCGGGCGGTTCGTGTGGCGGCCACGCCGCCTCCTTCCGGGTCGAGTGCCACCCCTGGGTGAGGGGCGGCGGTTCAAGGTGGTTCGGTCAGTCGCTCTGGGCGGGCAGCTCCGCCCGCCGGTTGGCGGTCGCGTGCTGCTGGGTGAGCCAGGCGATGGCGGCCGCGGTCATGTCCTCGGCCGCGCCGTCGGTGTTCAGCGGGGCGGTGTCGATGTCGCGCATCGCGTCGAGGGCCGGCAGCAGCCGCATGTACTCCGCCCCGGCGGAGTGGATGAAGCGGTCGGAGGCCAGGGCGATCAGGTCGTACTTGTCGTCCAGCCACGTCCGCTGGACCTTGCACACGAACGTGTGGCCGGCCTGCCCGATCCAGAACATCTCCGGGTCGCGGAACAGGACGAACTGACCCCGCTCGAACTTGATCACGCGGGTGGTGCTCTGGGCGCTGCTGCGCATAGCGACTCCTGGCGGTCGGTGGTCCGGGCTGTCCGGTTCCCCGTCACCGCCCGACCCGGCCGCCGGAGTTCGACGGGCGGTGCGGGCGGATCAGGCAGCCGTCAGAGGGCCACAGCGCTGTCAGTCGAGAGCGGCCGGGTCCATCGCCCGGCACTTGTTGGCGTGGTCGTTGGCGTCGGTGCGGGCCAGGTCCCACTCGTCGGGCAGGTAGCTCCCGAAGTCCATACGGGGGCCGCTGGAGCCGTCCGTGGCTCCGGTCGCGCTGCAGCCGCCGCACTCCCACCGGAATCCGTCGACCTTGCGGGGGTTCTCCCGGTCGACGTACGGGCGGCCCTTCCACGTGACGCTGGTGGTGAACTGGTAGGCGCTCACCGCGACCACGGCGCCGCCCATGGTCAGGAAACGGATCAGCGGGAGCGGGACGTCCGGCTCCGGCTCCGGCTCCGGCTCGAAGTCGCCGAGAACGTGGTCCGTTGGCATGGGGTCGATGTCGGGGAAGTCGGTCCCGATGTCCTGCTGACGGCGGCGGAACAGGTCGAGGAGCTGCACGGCGGGTCCCTTCGGATCAAACGGTGAACAGGGCGATCTCACGGGGCAGAGGCGGACTGTCCGGCTCCCAGTCACCGCCCGCACTAGCCGCCAGGGGTGCGGCAGCTGGTGCGGGCGGATCAGGCAGCCGTCAGGCCGTCGCGAAGAGCCGGTGCGGAGCGACGACCTGGCCGTTGGGGAGCAGCTCCCCGGTGTCCTCGAAGAGCACCAAGGAGTTGCAGAGGAGCGACCAGCCCTGCTCCGGGTGAGCGGCGATGGTGTGCGCGGCCTCGCGGTCGGGGCTGTCGGCGGTCGGGCACGTCGGCCGGTGTCTGCACAGGGACTCCGGCATTCGGGTCGTCCCGGTGGTGACGGTGGTCGTCGCGGTGTCGAGCTGGGTGCTGCGCTGCATGAGCTCTCCTGGCGAGTGGCAGGCCCGAGACTCTCCCAGACCAAAGGTGTGCGGAAGGCCGGCCGCCCGTGGTAAAGGAAGCTGGCCTCGGGAAGTCGCAAGGGACGGGCAGTAACCTGTGTCGCCGTCCCGTACTGCAGATCAGGCGGCGCTGGCGATGCGGTCCAGGGCGGCGCCGCGCTTCATCAGGCGCCGCTCGTCCTCGTCCGTCCCGCCCCACACGCCGTACTCCTCACCGCGCTCCAGCGCGCCTTCGAGGCAGGCCGCGCGCAGCGGGCAGGCACGGCAGATGGCCTTGGCCCGCGCGGTCTTAAAGGTCGACAGGGCGTGGGCGAAGAACAGTTCGGGGTCCACACCAACGGAGGCGCAGGCCGGGCGGGACTTCGCGACGGGGGCCTGCTTAGGCGAGGTGCGTACGATGGTGCGCATGAGGGCCTCCAGAGGGTCCGTGCTAGCGAAACAGCCCCGGGGATGCCGCCCCGGGGCTGTTCTGTTCCTGCGGCCGGACGGCCTGAGCGGGAAAGAGGGAGCGTGAGCTCCCGGCGCTCTCCGTCGGCCCCGCCCGAGTGCAGGGCGGGGCCGACGGGCAATGCCGGGTTCAGCTGCGGCGCTTCGCGGACTGCCGGGCCAGGTAGGCGTCCTGGGCATTGGCGAACGCCTTGTGGAGCGGCGCGCCGCTCTCGCAGTCCTGGCCGTTCTGGCAGGGCTGGCAGGCGCGTCGATGGAGGGTGGAGGCGCTGAACGTCGTCATGTAGCGGACGTACAGCGGGTCGGCCTTCGGCCCGGTCATCGGCCGCTGCCCTGCGACGACTGCCTGTTCTGTTCGGCGACCTTCCGCGACAGCTCGGCGTGTTCCTCTTCGGTCAGGCTGGTGATCATCACTGACCTCCCCGTGCCCGGCGCAGCGCTTCGTCCATATCCGGGTCCGAGTCGGTCGGGTGCTGTGCAATCCTGTGATCCATCAGGTCCTCCACGTAGGTCCTGGACAGCCCCGGGGGGTCTCAATTCGCCGGGGCTGTCGCCATCTCGGCTGGTCGTACGAACAGCCACGGCCTCCGCCCTCCCCTACCTGCAGGGAGACCGGAGGCCGTGATCGTTCGTGCGGACGCAGGTCAGCGCGTCGGGTGTACGGGGTGGAGAGTGTCCAGCGGCACCTCGCGGCCGTCGGCCGGACGGTCGCCGTGCGGAACCTGCGTGCGCGCCTCATCCGCGTCACCGACCTGCTTGCGAACGGCGTTCCAGTCGGCGACGCGTACGGCCCCGGTGCGCTCCGCACGGGCCCGAAGGGTCTGGTCGGTGCGGGGGCTGAACGCCTTCGGCAGCACGGTGGTCGGCTGGCGAGACGAGGTCTCCGTGTGTGCGTCGGCCAGTGCTTGGCGCCACTCGACGATCGTCATGTCGAACTCCACACGGCGGTTGCTGCCGCGGCAGTGGATCGCGTCGGCTACGCCGGCCTTGCCGGTGTGGTGCGGGACGAGCTTCTGGATCCGACTCTGCATGCCAGTGATCGGGCACCAGGTCCCACAGTCCTCACAGACGAGGACCGCCTTCAGCGGCTCCCGTAAGTCCATGTGTGAGGGGAACAGCTGGGAGAGCTTGAGGGCAGGGCGGGAACTGAGCTGGCGCTTCGTACGGGTCCGGCGGGGGCGCTCCTTGGCGGTGGGCATCGCGGCCGTGATGGTCATGGCGAATCTCCTCGGGTGCAGAGGGAGGGGAAGGGGACAGCGTCGCGGTGCTCTCTCCGCCCACCAGGCGCACGGGACAAGCCCGACGTCCTGACGGACAGACAGCGCATAGCGCTGCGACGTGCAGCAGAAAGTCGAGAACCCGGAGGATTTGGTGGTGCCATCAACTCCGGCCACCCCGTGTGGGGCAGACGACTTACTGCGGTGGTGCGGGCCATGAAGGGCGTCTGACTCCGGCGCCCCCACCTCGTTAACGAGGCGATGAGACAAGTAGAGCCGACCTCGTTAACGATGTCAAGAACAACGTTAACGAGGTACGCTCACGGCATGACTCTTCCTCAGCTGCAGGCCCGGCCGACCTCTGAGATGTCCTGCCGCCGTAGGATCGTTGGCGAGGTAGGGAGTCGAATGGCGGATGAAATGGGTGGTCAGCAGCCCACCAAACACCAGCGGATTGCTGACGACCTGAAGGCGGCGATCACGGCTGGCGACTACGGCCCGGGCGATCGCCTCCCTGGCGAGAACGCCTTGGCGGCCCAGTACAACGTCGCGGCACTGACCGCCCGCCAGGCCCTGAAGCTCCTGCGAACCGAAGGCCTGATCGAGACGAAGAAGGGCGCTGGCGCGCGTGTCATCGCGTTCCACCCGATCCGTCGCCACAGCGGTCTGCACGGCCCTCCGGCTCCGCAGGGTGCCGGAATGTCGATCCGGGAAGCCGACGAAGACCGGAACACAACCATTGACGTCAGCGTTCAGAAAGCCGAGGCCCCCGCTCAGGTTGCTCAGGCGCTGGGCTTGAGCGAAGGCGAGTTCGTCTGCATCCGCTCGCGTCGTTTCATCGTGGACGGGCGTCCAGTCAGACTTGAGAGCTCCTACTTTCCTCTCGCCCTGCTCGGCGGCTCCGCCCTCCCTGTGGATCTGGGCGAAGGCTCCACGCATGCAGTTCTCTCTGAGTTCGGCCACGCTCCTGTGCACGTCCGTGAGGAGGTCCGAAGCCGGCAGCCCACTCTGCAGGAAGCCACCGCCCTCGGGATGCCTCTGGAGCGATCCGTCCTCAAGGTGCACCGCATCGCAGTTGACAAGGATGGAAGGGCTGTCGAAATGAGCGACACGACACTCGACAGCGCCGCATACGTGCTCAGCTACGGGTTCGACGTCTAAGTCACTCATAGTCATTCGTCTGCCTTCTGACGGGTCGTCTTATCGAACCCATCAGATCGGCTGCAGCTCCCTAGCGACATCACTACGGCTTGTCGAAGCACGTACATACGCTCATTCACAGGTTTTCAACATGTCCGTACACATGGGTTCTGAGGCCCTGGATCTAGGCTCGCGGACATGGCGACGAGGGAGGGGCAGAGGGTGGGGAAGTACCGAGCGGGGTGGGAGCCGGACCGGCTGCGCGAGCAGCGGGAGGCGCATGGCTTGACGTTGGAGAAGGCGGGCGAGCGCCTTCGGGAGGTCGCCGAGCAGGCGAAGCTGAAGGGCATCCCAGCGGCGAATCCGCAGACCTTGTGGCAGCACGAGCAGGGTGAGGTGTACCCGGGTCCGCACTACCGGCGTGCCTACTGCCTGCTCTACCGGGCCACCGAGCCGGACCTCGGCTTCCGCACTGCGCTGCCGGGAGAGGAGTCTGCGTTCAAGCTGACGCCCCTGGATGACCGCCTCAATGGATCTCACGTCCTGGCCGTAGAGCGAGCGATCCACCGCATTGGGCCCGGCGCTGGCGAAGCCGATCATTTCGCCCTGCAGCAGCGCATCATCGATGCCTGGAAGCGGCGGCACACCGGCGGCGACCCTCACTGCCCAGTCCTGATCCTCGTGGGCGGCTATGCCGGCAGCGGGAAGACCGAGCTGGCGAGGTTCCTCGTCCAGTTGACGGGATGGCCGCTGCTCGACAAGGATCCGCTGACCCGCCCGTTGGTTGAGCGCCTTCTGGTCGCGCTGGATGGGGACGCGAACGACCGTCACACCGACCTGTATCGGGAGAAGGTCCGGCCGGTGGAGTACGACTGCTTGATGCAGTCGGCCATGGCCAACATCAAGTGCGGGATCTCCACCGTGCTGACGGCGCCGTTCATCGCCGAGATGACGGACGTGAACTGGATGCAGCGCCTCACCAACCGGTGCAACGCCCTCGGCGTCGACGTCTTCCCGGTCTGGGTCCGGTGCGACGAGGAGTCGATGCGCGAGTACATCGGCTTCCGTTCCGCCGCCCGGGATGCCTGGAAGTTGCAGCGCTGGGAGGAGTACATGGCCACGATCAACCTGGACCTCCGGCCGGCGGTGCCGCACCTGGTCGTAGACAACCGGATGGGCACAGCCGTGTCGCTCGCGGACCAGGCACGGCAGGCGATGGGGGCGGTTTACGCATGAACCGGAAGCAGGGTGTGATCCTGTACGGGCCGCCTGCGTCGGGCAAGGACACCGTCACGAAGGCCCTCACGGCGCTCGACTCGCGGTACGCGCAGTTCGCCAGGCTCAAGGTCGGTTCAGGCAAGAGCGACGGTTACCGCATGGGCACGGCGGCGCAGCTACGCGAGCTCGAGAACGCCGGCGACGTCGTCTACGCGAACTCACGGTACGGGAACACATATGCGATTGACCGGCCCGGCGTCGACGCAGCGTTCGCGGCCGGGGTGCCGGTGGTCCACCTCGGGCAGATCGACGGCATCGGTGCCCTGGTCGACGGCTATCCGGCTGACTGGGAACTCGTGCTGCTGTGGTGTCCGCAGGAGGTCACGGCCGCCCGGTCCGAAGGCCGGGGGGATACCGACACCACCGCACGCTTGGCGGCGTGGGCGGCAACACGCGAGGACCTGGACTCACATCCGGACACCGTCTGGGACCTCAGGGTGGACACCACGACGGCTTCGCCGACGGAGTCCGCCCGGCTCATCGACCGGCTGCTCGCACAGCGGGCGGGAGCCGGAGCGGCGTGAACGGGAGCTACGGCTGGGCAAGCCGGTCCAGGGCTGCGGTGAGCGTGAGCTCGCCGTCGTCCTTTACGTCGTCCCACCGAGCCAGCGTGGACGCGGCCGCCCGCAGCATCTCCGGAGGAAGGCCGGCGGCCGCGACCATGTCGGCGGCTTCCTCCAGCTCGGGGCCCCACCTCCACGCGCGCGCAGCCGTCTTCGCGATGTACTCAGGCTCGGAGAGGTACGAGTCAGTTCGACGCGAGGCAATGTCGATGAGCTCCTGGTCGACTCCGTGCTCGCGGGCCATGCCGATCGCAAGGGCCACCAACACGCGCGAGGTCTTCTGGAAGCTCGCGTACGCGAGCTTCAGCGCGGATGCCTGGCCGACCTCGGCTCCCAGTACCTTTGTCCGTACCGCGGTGCCGGTGAAGAGCCTTTCGACGCACGCGGTCGCGGGAGCAGGGCCGGACAGATACAGGGTCGGGGTTTTGCCGTTGACCGGTGGGGAGCCGACCACGCCGCCATCGACCACGGTCGCCGCCGGTCCGAGGAGCCCCTCGATCCGTTCCGCTCGTTCGGCGTTGATGGCGTTAGCCTCCACGTACAGGCCGGTAAAGCCGAAGGCAGCAACCTCGCGGGCCAAGTCCTCGGCGGCAGCCGGCGGGCAGAGGCTGATCACTATGTCCGAGCGGTCCAACAGTTCCTGCACCGTTAGCACCGACTCCAGGCCGTACCACTCTGCTCGTTTCGCACTCGCCGGGCTTCGTCCTTCTGTACACCAGAGGGCAGATGTCGCGTTAGCCAAGGCGCACGCGGCGACGGCGGCGCCCATGCTGCCGGGGTGGAGGATGCCGACGGTGGGCTGGTCCACGGGACTACTCCGGTTCGTTGAGCAGGATGGTGATGGCGTCGGTGACATCGTCGACGGCGTGGTCAGCCGCGGCAAGTTGCCCGGGCCAGGTTCGGCCGCGGATCCAGATGGTGCGCAGACCCGCTCGGCGGCCGCCTTCAATATCACCCGTTGGATTGTCTCCGATCATCCAGCTGTCGTCGGGGAGTCGTCGGCCACAGCGGGCGGCTGCAAGGTCGAAGAGCTGTCGGTCGGGCTTCCGGGCGTCGATGTCACCGGACACTGCAATGCCGTCCAGCAGCTCGGCGATCCCGGTCGCGTTCAGCTTGGCGCGCTGAATGTCGCTCGGCCCGTTTGTCGCGACGCCGATCGTCCATCCTGCGGCGCGGAGCCGCGCCAAGGCGCTGAGGACTGCTGGGCGGCATACGGCGGAGGTGCCCATGAGTTCGACGTACTCCGCCCAGAGGTCCCCAGCCGACTCCTCCAGTCCGAAGGCGGCGCAGAGCCGGACGAAGTCCGCGGGGTTTGCACGATCGGCCAGCTCCGTTCGAAGCCACAGCCCAACCATCGGCCCGTAGCTATGTGCGAGGCAGAGACGGGCGATGGTACTGCTGAGCGCCGAACCTCGGTCGATCAGAGTGTCGTCCAGGTCGAAGATCGCGAGTCGGCGCACGGACGTAAACCCTACCCCTGGCGGGCTCAGACACGGTTGGCCTCCCGGAGGCACGAAGGTTCGCCTCGCTCCTTCCCAACACACGGGAGGGTTCAAATCCCGTGTTGATGGCTGCTGGAACTACTGCCCGAATCCTGTCGGGATTTGAGGGCCCTGCGCCTATGAGCTGGGCGTTCTCTCCTCAGGAATCGCGTGACCCTCGCGAAGGGGCGGCAAGGCCGTTGGGCATCGTTGATGATCTACACGAGAACACGCCCCTCAGAGGCATCAGCGACCCTCCCCGTGGGGTATGTTTCGCGGTATTGCTATCTAGGGTTGGGGGTTCACTGATGTCGGATGCTCTGCGTCGAGTCGACGAGCTGGTGGACCGTGCCCTAGCCCTTCCCTCACCTCCCATCCGTCAACAGCTGCGTCTCGCAGCAGGTCTGACGCAGACCCAGGTCGCTGACGCCGTTGGAGTGAAAAAGCTGGCGGTCAAGAACTGGGAGTCGGGAAAATCCGAGCCTCGCCAGCCCCACCGCGATGTGTACGGACACCTCCTTCGGCGCCTGGCCGAGAAGTACCCGGCCGCAGCAGTTGAGGAGCCCGCAGGTGAACAATGACCTGCACCTCACATCATTTGGGCAGCCTGACGCCAGCCTCCGAATGTTGGGGGTTGGGATGACCTGAGGCCATCAGCCGCGCGCCAGGGAGTGGACTAACCACCCACGATCGGCGCTCACGCGGCCCGTCTGCCGCCTGGATTCACCACCCAGGTCGGCCCGCTCAGTCTCCGGTACCACCCGGACCTGAGCCTGGCTCATAGAGCCGTTCAGTCACTGCAACACAACCCCCGCTTGCAGGCGGGGCCGGGCCTCTAACCAAGGCCCACAACAGACAGGGCCTTAACCAGGTCCGAACCGCGGGACCCCCACCACAGGGGCTCCGCAGCATCACCGTCCGATTCACACCGCCGAGATCCCCAAAAGAACTGGAGGTCGCCGTTGCTCTTCGTTCGGCCGCCCGCTCCTCACTGAGGGGGCGGTCCACATACCCGCAGAGAAGTGGTCACGGTCCCGTGTGGCGGGCCGCTCTCGCATCCATATGGATAGGTGGTCGGTCCTCATAGTGCCCGATGTGGTGTCCCCTGAAAAGCTGGACCCTGCTCGTTTCGCCGAGAAGCGAACAGCATCACGTCCGTTTCCTCCGAGATTTGCCGCTTATAAGAGCAGCCGACTGGAAGAGGGGCTTCCTGGACAACAGGACGCCCGTCATGTAGCTGGCGCCGAACTCGAAGCGCGAGCTTGCCGGAGGATCTTCGTCCTCCCGTCGGCACCGACTGCCGTGATGTCCCGGCTCTCCGTCCTGCAGGGCGGGACGCGCTCGCAGACTTCTGCCCGCCAGGCGGGCGCGAACCGGGTCCTCGGCACTTCCCGGACTCTGTCCACGGGCTGCCTGCACAAGGCTGCCGAGATGATCTCTATCTCCTCCGTCCAGGCGGGCCGGTGAGCACCGTGGCGGCGTCGGCCGCCGTGGTGCTGCCCGCTCCGCGCCGGGCCGTCGATGACGCCGACGCGGTAACCGTGATGCCCGAGCTGTTCGTGGCCGAGGCGTCGCAGTGGCTGTCGGCCTCCTCGGGCCGGATCGCGGGCAAGGGCTACAGCTGGATGCAGGCGGTCCACTGGGTCGCCGGGTCCGGGCTGTACGAGCCGCGCCGCTACCGGTCGCACGGCCCTCGCTCGTTCGGCGTGACGACGGTGCGGGTCGCCCAGGAGCTCGCGCAGCTGTCGCCGTGCCGTCCGGGCATCAAGTACCTGATGCGGCGCACCAGCCTGTCGAAGCGGGCGGTGCAGGACCACCTGCGCATGCTGCGGGAGACCGGCTTGCTCGCGTACGTCGTCAGGGGCACCCGGGTCGCAGAGGAGGGTGGCCAGGCGTCGGAGTTCGCGCTGATGGTCCCGCCCGCGTTCGATGCCGCGCTGGGGATCCGTACGGTGCTGCGGGACGAGGCCGCGCCCGCGTACACCCGCGCGATGACCGGGATCGCGGACGCCGGCCGGGAGCTGATGGCGAAACTGGCGCGCAAGGCGTCCAGGAAGGTCCGCAAGCCCCGGAAAGCAGCTCCGAAGGGCACGGCGAAGCCCGTCCAGGAAGGGGTTATCGGGGCGTCTGAGGCGGCTGTTTCCGGTGAGGCCCGTTGCACCCCAAAGCAGGTGGGTAGTTCTAGTTCTTCCTCTGCGGCTACTACCTCGCTTCCCTCTGAGACGACAGGCATCGCCAGCGGGAAGAGCGAGTTGTCCATCAGGAAGGTGTCCAGCGACAAGGCCCGCCGTGGGATCAACACGGTGGGGCGCCGCTACCAGCTGGCCGCTGAGCTGATCCGGGTGATCCCCTGGCTGGGCCGGGCTTCCACGCCCCGGATCGCCTGGGTCATCCGGCACGTCGCTGATGCTGGCTGGAGCGCTGCCGAGGTCCAGGGATGGCTGCACGCCCGCGGCGAGGTCGACACCGTCCACCGCGCCTCCGGCCTCCTTGCGACCCTGCTGTCCGGCGCCCACGAGATCGCCTGTACCCCCGAGGCCAGGGCCGGGCTGGTCTCCGACTGGCGCGACTCACGGATCGCGGCCGCCCGCCGCCACCAGGAGCTCGAGGCCGTACCCCAGGGCCCGCGCAGCCAGGCGGCGAAGGCCGCATGGATGCCCTACGTCACCGCCGGCCAGGCACTGCCCTCCGACTACGACAGGACCTCCGGGACTATCGCCGACCGGCACGTCGGCCACGCGATGAGCGCCCACGAGGTCGAGGAGCTGCGGGCCCAGGCCCAGGAGGAGTACAGCAACGGCAAGAACGACCTGGTCCGCGTCATCATCACCGGCTCCGGCCGGGCCGCAGCCGAGCTCATCTTCGGCGACGAGCTCGTCCACCGCGCCCTGCACATCCCCCGCCCCACCCGCCCCATGGCCACTGCGAACCGCTGGTAAGGAGCCCTTGATGCCCGACGCGATCAACACCCCGCAGGCCCCGGCAGGATCCGGTGTCGACCTCGCCCGCCAGGCCCTCGCCGCCGCCCGCGCCGCAGCCCAGCAGCGCGGTGACCGGCCCAGCGGCTCCCGCAAAGCCCACCGCAGCCGCGCCAACCGGCAGCCGGACGGCCGCGAGCCCATCGGATTCGCCGCCCTCCTCGCCAACCTCGTCACCGACCGGGCCTGGGAACTCCCCTCCGCTGGTGCCTCCCTGGTCGACGAGTGGCCGGCCGTGGTCACCGACCTCACCGGCCATGTCGCCCTCGCCGGCTACGACCCGGACACCGGCGAACTCGCTGTACGCCCCGCTTCCTCCCCTTACGCCACGGCCGTCCGGCTGCGTACCCGCCAGCTCATCGACGCCGCCAACCAGGTCATGGGCCACGCCACTGCCGTCCGCACCATCCGCATCTTGCCGCCCGGAACCGCGCCCGCCTCCGCCCCATCACGGACCGTGGTGGACTCCGTGTGCACCCCTCAGCTGCCCGCCCCGGACGGAACCCGGGAGCACTCCCAGGCGCCCGCTGGCTACCGTGACGCCGTTGCCGCGCACCGCAAGGCCAGGACCTCGAGGACGGTGGACCCTGCGCACCAGGCCGCTGTCGAGAGCCAGATCCGTAATGCCTGGCGGGAGCCCGAGCACCTCTTCGCGGAGGGCCAGGCCGAGCTTGCTCGGCTCCGGGAGCGGGCCGACCACGAGAGTGAGAGGCGTTCCTCGCACGCACTTGCCGTCGCCCGGGCGCGGGCCGAGAAGGCCGGGCTTACCCACCTCCCGCGCCAGGCCGCGGCGGCCGCGCCGGAGATCCTGGACCGCACCGCATGAGCATCGTGGCCAGGCTCCGAGGCGGTGTGGCGGGCCTGTCTGCGTCGCGATCCCGCGGGCCCGGGCTCCGCCATCCCGCGAAGCGGAAAATCGCCCGTTGCCGGAGTAGCGTCAATGGCATGTCGGATGAGGCGAGCATCAACGTCAGCGCGGCCACCCATGCTCGTCTGGCGGTGCTGGCGGCCGCGCGGGGCACCACGATCCAGCAGCTCGTCGAAGACCTTGCGGAGCAGGCCGACGCCGGGCTCGCCTCCGTCCGGGACACCGTGCCCGGTGGGCCGGCTGAGCTCCTCGGAGAACGTCCTGGGAGCCAGATGACCGCGACCGAGCGGGAGCAGCGCGTCCTCCAGGCGGCCGCGGAGCTCGGGCTGGAGTACACGGTCCAGGTCCAGCACGCCGGTCAGGCCGTGTGGGACAAGATCCGTGCCCATCAGGACGGATCGGCAGGCTGAACCGCAGGGTTCATCCGACGGGCTGCGCGGTACGTGATCAGTCTGCGGTGCGGTGGGCAAGGCTGATTCCGCGGGTAGCGGCGGCGGGTCCCGGCCGTAGCGTCCACGGCACGGGGCCGGTCTCGGTGAGCCAACCGTCCGTCAGGAGCCGGCCCACGACGAGCATGCGGAGGGTGCGGAACATTCCCCAGCGCAGACCGGCGCACAGCTGACCGTACGACGGCCCGTGACCATGCTCGGCACGGAACGCGACGGTGAACTGCGCAGCCCTAACGCCATGATCGGGATGCTTGGCCTTCCACGCGTTGTAGGGGGCGAGCAAATGGCGCGCCGAGGGGACGGCCACCGCGCCGGCCATGAACGCCGAAGCCACATGAGCAAGAGGCAGTGCGCAGAGGGCGCAGCATTCGACGGCCTCGGCGTGCTGTCGCAGAGCCGGGCTCGCTCCATTCTTCCACCGCGCCCAGTCGTCCGCGCTGAACTGTGGAGGTACCCAGCGGGGCTGCTTCGGCAGAGTAGGCAGGACCTCGCTGGTGTCGGCGGGGTCGGCAAGCCGTCCGGCGACGTGCCGTACTGCAGCGGCAAGGCGGTACTGGTCACCGACCAGTTCGGCGAGGAAGCCTGTCGCCAGCAGGTTGGGCAGCACGGCGCGGCAGGCTTCGGGGACGTCTGCGGGCAGCGTTCCGTGGAGCGTGGGAGAGCTGTGGGCGGCGAGGAACAGGCCAGCCAGGCGTACGGCCGGGGTGGTCTTCTTGAGGGGCTTGGCGGCCAGTGTGCGGGTGGTCCAGCCCGATACCCGGGTCCGTACCTGCCTGCCGAATGGCAGCGGGTGACCGTCCTCGACGGTCAGAGCGGGCACCGTGACCGCGACCGGAGTCTCGGGCGGCCCGTTCAGGAGCTGGGCGGGAATCTCCCAGCCGAGCTCGCGCAGCGCGTTGACCGTCTGCACCTGGTTGGTCAGTTTCAGGGACTGCAGATCCTGGCCGGTGATGTTGCCGGTGCCGCCCCGGGCGGCCCGGATTGTGATGATCACCGCGAGCAGCTGGGCGTCCGGGGAGGACAGTGGGAGCGCGGCCACGTACGACATGAGCAGGCGTGCCGCGTGACCCTGAGGCCCCGTCAGCAGAAACCGCAGCTCAGCTGCGGCAGGAGCGGTAGGTGTAGGCACAGGACGCATAACGGTCCATGCTGTCAGGCGTCACGCCTCCTGCCCCGCTCTGCCGTTTCCAATGGAAACGGCACTCAGCGGATGACCCCCGCAGACGCCTCATCCCACTCCAGCAGGGCTGCGCGCATCCTGGCGGCGACCTCAGGCCGGTCTGCTTGTCGTCGGCGCGCCAGCGTACGTACGGCTCCGCTCCCTGGAGCAAGGCTGATTCGGGGAAGTTCAGCACCATCGCGCGGTGGGTTCCCTCGCGGCCGACGTGGCTCCAGGCGTCGAAGCAGCCACTCCTGGCAGCGGGGATGTGGCCTTCGACGTACGCCTTGGGACGGCCGCCCTTTTCACAGCTCCACGGAGTGCGGAGCGCGCAGCGCGCGCAGGCAAGGTTCCCCACCATGGAGGGGAACCGGCGTTGCCACTCCGCGTCCAGCTCGTAGATGGCCTGGGCGAGCGGGATGTTCTTGCAACACAGGCAGCAGCTGATGCGGAAGGCGACGGGCACGGCGGAGCTCCCAGCGGGCGGTGGGCGGGATGGCTCAGCCTGGCACCTGGTCGGCCGACGGAACCGGTGCCATGCCGATGCGGTCGCCGGCCGTCCCCGTGTGCAAGTGGGGCGGCGGCCTCGTGGCGTCTGGTTCGAGGTGGACAGGCGATGGCGGACGAGGTCTTCGCTTCGGCTGCGGCCTGGACAGATCGCGGAGAAGAATGAGCGGACGGCGGTCTCTTGAGAGGCAGCCGGTCGACGTACGCATAACGCTCCTTGCTGGTCAGCGTCACGCCTGCTTGCTCCGCCCTTGCCCCTGCGCCACCTGGGGCCTTGGTTCCTACATGGCGTGGGCTGAGCAGCGCTTGAACACCGGGGGATCCTCGAACAGGTCCTGCTGGGCGTTGTAGACCGCCTCCCAGAGCTCCGGCTTGTACGGGTAGACGACGACGGGTTCCGCAGCGCTCATCCCGCCCTCGGCGATGTCGAAGTACGGGAAGCTGTGCCGGGCCGCCGCGATCCGTGGATCCGTCCCGGGCAGGAACCCGACCGACGGATTCACCCAGACGCGCGCTACGCCGTCGACGTCTCCGTCAAGCGCCAAAAATTCGTGCTCGACCAGCCAGGCCACCTCAGCGCGCAGGTGCTCCACACTCACGCCCGCTTCCTCCGCCTTCGCGGCGAAGTCGACCTGGACCGGCTTGTCGGCGTCGAGGGCCGTGTAGACGATCAGAAGAAGGAGCAACGTGTCGGGCCCCTGACCTCGCGAGACCTTGCCACGGAGCTGGTGTCGACGCAGGAAGTCGGCGGCCATGAGGCCCGGACCAGTAGAGATGCCGTAGTCGCATCCGCAGGAGTTCATGACCACCAAAAAAGCGCAGCCGCACTGTTCGCCACCACCGCCGTTCGGGTCCACTCCGGGCGGTGTGCCGACGAGTGAGACCCCCCTCAGGCGATGAGTGTTCGCCGCCCAGTACATGCAACGGGGCAAGGGCCCCGACCGCTACAGCAGCCAACCGAGGGGCAGGACGTTCGGCGTCAACCAGTCGCTCGCGGCAGCGCCGACGATCGGGTGAATAGCATTGACCGGGGAACTCCCGCGGCTACAACTCCGGCTGTGTACAGCTCAGACACCGCACCCTGGGATCGCGGCGCCGACCTATTGCGCACGATGCGGATCGATTCCTTCACACCGACGAAAGGCCTGCGCAGCAACAACGTAGACCGGTGCCGCTACTGCAATCATCTGGTCGAGTACTACGACCGGGTTGACGGTGGACGGATCCCGCTCGTGCCCCGCGAGTTCCCCTCGGCGTCCGTGCCGCTGCGATGTCGGTGGCACGTCAACGGTGGAGTGGCGTCCGTCGGCGATCGAGGCCGCGCGTACTGCTACATCGCGCACCCCACTCTCTGCCCGGGGGTCCAGCACGAAGACGCGGACGATCCTCAGCTGGCCGACGCGCGCCGGGCTATGGCCGTTCGGACACAGCGCGCGATCAGCCGTGGGTTGTTTGCCGCGCCGCTTCGCATCACCGAGGACGAGGTGACCTTCGTTCCGGTGGAGGCGGAAACGGAGAGGGGCATCCGTCATGTCCTGACCTACAGCAGTGTGCTGTGGATCGGTCCGGCCGAGATCGACCGCGTCCGCTGCGTCGCGCATGTGTCCACCTCGCGTGAACGGTGCAAGAAGACGGTGTTCGACGACGGGTCCTTCCAGGGTTCCTGGGAACAGGTCGAGATTCCCGTCCCAGCCGGAAGAGCCGCACAGGAGAGCCTGTGGGCTGGCCAGATGATGTGGGCCTTTTCCATCAATGGGCTGGACTACCACGGCTACCGCAGGTGGCTCTCCCAGCGCTGCACAGTCCACTGGGAGGGAACCGCACATGACGCGGTCGCCCCGCAGTGGGAACGCTTCAGCATCTTCCGCGACGAGGGCCACATCATCTACGAGCGGCCGGCGCAAGCAGACTCCCAGGATGCCCCCGCGGCTGCCCCGGTGCCTGTGTGCGCCTCAGACGGCTGCACACATACAACGGTCCGCACCGTCGAGGAGGGCTGGTTGTGCTGGCAGTGCGAGCGCAAGCAGAAGCGCCGACGGCGTACGCACAAGCGGTGGACCTGGGCTGAGGAAGACAAACTGCGCGGCTTTGAGGATCGGCCGTTGGAGGGAGAAGGGTTGTCATGGCGTTGAGCGTGGACACCGAAAATGTGGAACTGGTCAACCTGGAGGGTGACGGATGGCACCAAGCCCGCGATTTCCGGCTGGGCGACTCTCCATGTGGTGATGGGACACGGTGGTACGAGTTCGTGGAGCTGCTTGAAGACGGGAGGCCGGGACACCGGATGGCCGGCCCCGTCTCCCGGATTGTTGGGATCCGTGCTGCTGCGGGCGAGGGAGCCGTGAAGCCTGCGAGCGTGGAGTGGTGTGGGCAGTGCGAGGACCCCAGCCGGGCCGGCCGCATGGCGACCGTGGAGGGGGTGCGTGTGCCCTGCCCCCGGTGCCATCCTGATCCACAGGGCTGGGAGCGTCGTCAGCAGGAGCTCGCAGACGAACGAGCGCGCCTTCGGTACGCCATCGCCAGTCACGCCGCGGTTCCCACGCAGCAGCCGTAGGCCGCCCGCGCGACCACACCAGGCATCCCACGTCAGCCTGAGGGGTACACCCCGTGATCGGCGGTGTCTCCGTCAGGGCGACCCCACTGGTCCGGACTGGTGACGAAGCCGCCGCCACCCGTCCCGTTCGCGTCATCGTGGTGCGTAGTCGAGCCGGCCGACCCTTCGGGAGCGCACCACCATGGCATACGAGCTGATCACCTTCGAGTTCCGCAGCGAACTCCATGCCCGCTGGGCGATCTTCTTCTCAGACATGGGGATCCCCTGGACCTACGAACCGGCCGTTTTCACCGCGGTGGGGGGCATGGCCTTCACCCCGACCTTCTGGCTGCCCGGTGAGTGCTTCTGGTTCCACGTGCAGGAAGCCGGGGCGGACGAGCCCATCTGGTGGGAGGAGTTCGCCGCTTCCGCCGAGGGGGCCGGCCAACCGCGTCCCACGGACGACCATGCGTGGGACGGCGAGGTTGTCCTCGACGAGGGGTGGCGAGGCCGTGCCTTTCTGGCGACCGGACCCATCCCCGAGTGGATCTGCTTCAGCGACGACCCCACCCACGGGCCGTGGCGAAACCACGAGACCTACGGGATGGCCACCTATGACGACGGCCTGTATCAGTGGACGCTCTGCCCCCAGTGCGGTTTGTTCGGCGCGGAGTACTGCGGATACACCGACCGCCTTCCCTGCGCATGCCCGGGACGCCCGGAGAGCGAGTCAGGCGCTAACGCACGCCCACTCCTTCAGGCCTACCGGGAAGCACGACACGAAGAGGTGACAGCCCGCGGGGACCGAGTATTCTTCACCGCGCTTTGCCCACAGCCCGGCGCCGCCGAGGCGAACCGGCTCTGCGTGAGGTCATGCCGTTCGGTCGGCGACCAACTTCGTGAGGCGGGGGCAGGCGCCTACACCGAGGAACATGCCGACACGCTGTGCGAAGCGTGCCCCGGATTCGTCTGCTCCGTGTGTAGCCAGCGCCCAGCAGCATCAGTCGGCATGCCCTGCTGGGTCTGTCAGCCCGTGCCAGTACTGACACAGAGCCGGGCCCGGCGCCTGCTCAACGATCTCGCCGCCGAGGTCGGCAGGAAGCTCAAGAAGCCGCTCCGCGTCATCCACCCCGTCATCAATGACGCCATGGGCATTCGCTTTCGAGACCAGGTCACTCTGGAACTCCTCATCCGAGGACTGGCTCATACCGAAGACTGGTTGAGTGATCCCTCCTCCTTCCCCGTCCCTCTCTCCCAGAGCAGGCTGTCTGCAGAAGAGATTGACGAGGCGGACATGACCGGCCTCAAGCGCGAGATCGCCAGCAGGGTCGGGCCGCTCGCCCGCGCCGTAGGGGAGAGCATCATCGACGTCCAGATTCGTATCAACCACACCATGGGCGTTCGCTCGCGCTCCGAAGCCGACGAGGAGCAGCTGCGTGCTGGCCTGCGGCAAGTGATCGCCTGGCAATCGAACCCCGAAGAGTTCAAACGCCAACGTGTCTGAGCCTGCACCGACCGAGCGACGACTGACCTCAGGTGCCTGCACAGCGAGGTCAGCTCGCTTGCCCAGCCCGCGCCTTCCGGTGCGCCGGCGTGCGACAGTTTGCGTTATCGCAGACCTCGCCGTTCTTCTTCACAACCCGGCACAGAGCGTCGTGGCCTGCACACCTGTCAGAACCTTCGACGCAAGCGTCCTTGCACATCCGTGGGTAGGGGCGGCGATTGACGTCTGCGTAGTTGCAGCGGCCGAGGGCAGGGCCGTTCTCGGGAGCGTGGGCGGGGCATGGCCTTTCATGATCGGCGACGGTGCTGATGCACACCCGGAAGCTGGTTTCAGAATCGTCGACGACTTCGAGGCACATGGGCCCGGCAATGCGTTCCAGCCTTGAGGACAGGGCAGGTTGCTTCCTGTGCGCCGCGAGGGCTGCAAGAGCCTCCAGCAGGCCTGTCGGCGCCTCGACGTACCACTGGCCGTAGTCGTCGCCGTTGATGTAGCCGGGCGTCGGCCTAAGGCTGGCCGCCTCCAGCAGCACACGGTCGATGACGTCGAGGCCGTCCTCAGCCTCGCCGGCCTTTCGGCTCTTCGGAATGTCCCTGACGGTTGGCACCTGTGATCCTGTCGTGCGCGGTTTCAAGACCACCGTCCTACCACGGGCGCCAGCCCACGGAACGTAACCGGGACGTGATCGGCGTTTCCAATGGACCCGCGCGCCGGAGGCGTAACTGAAGCTCGAGGCGGGGCGTTGATGCCGTGCGCAGCCCCCAACGCGGCCAGCGCCAGGGTGTCAACTGAAGGAGCAGAGCGTGGGGCGTGTGAAACCAGGTCGGCAGCGCAGGGCAAGCAGCGGGGCGAACCAGGCGCGCAGCGCAGGGGAAGACCATGGGATCACCATGGTTTCCCCATACGTCCGAAACGGACGCACTCACTTCGGATGGATCGATGCACGGGCGCACGGCCCCGGCGTCCAGTTCTTCGCGGCCCCGGTAGAAACAGCCGGGTGGCAGAAGGAAGACTCCTGGGTACGCCTGCTGTACGCGGGCAGAAACGGCACTGAGGGGCCGGCAGACCGCCTTGCCCGACTGCTGGCCACATCCACATCAGGGCCGATCGCTGCATTCGAGAACCGCACCGTGGCCTACGCAGCGACCGCCGACAATGGGCTGGGCGCCTTGTTCGAGATCGACAACGATCGCCTGGACCAGGCGGACTCCGAGCTTGAGGGCCCTCTGGAGGACTTGGGGGTCGCGTACCGGGCACGGTACCCACTGGAGTACTGGGAGCAGTTCGGTCGGGCGATGCAGGAACGGATCTTGCCGCTGATCGACCCGGCAGAACCACGGCCGGAACTCGTGATGGGATTCCACGTCTGCTCAGCGTGCGGCAGACCGGTGTTCGACAGCTGCCCCTCACTGATGGCCCGTCTGCCCGGAGGCCGGGGCATTGCCATGGTGTGCCCGGCCTGTGCGGACGGATCCATGTGGAGGCTGTGTCAGCAGCTCGCGGCAGACGGCGCACCGCCGGTGGACCCGAAGGTACTCACCTCCCTGGAACATTTGCACAGCGCACTGACCGTGTAGTGCTGCCGACGGCAACCCGTTCACGGGTTGCGAACCCGGCAGTCGCAGGCGGCGGCGTTGGCATGCGGTCGGCCGGGTACCGCGTCCCCACCCGGACTCTGCTGTTCCCTTCCGGCCTTGAGGTCCACTCCGCGGTTGCGAGCCCTGTGCCCTATGCACCTTGGCCGGGCGGCCACTCAGCTGCTCTCCACCAGCGTCCTATGACGGAGAAGCGCGGAACGCTCACAGCGGGGCGTCGACGGTCGCGCCAGGAGCCTGGGCCGTGGGACGACCGAGGTGGGGCGTGGCCGTGCAAAGGCGAGCCCGGAATGCGAAACCGGGTGCGCTGACACCATGGGGAGCGTCATCCTGTGCATCATGCCGACGTACCCGCATCAATTGTTCACAGCGCCTGCTTTCGCCATTGACGCGGAGATGGTGCGCAGCTTCCTTGAGTTGCGGCTAGCGGAGAGCTTCACGATCGACTACAAGCGGAACACTGATTCGGTTGCGGATACGGTCGCCGCGATGGCCAACACCTACGGCGGCATCGTGCTGATCGGAGTCGACAACGACCCCAAGGACCAGAACCTGCCGGGTCCACTGTCCGGCGTGAAGCCATCTGACAAGGACAGGCTCGTCAACAAGATGGTCACGGTCTTCGACCCGCCAGGCTGGTGCCCTGACGTCATCCCCGTGACGATCGACGAGAAGACACTCTTGGTCGTCCGAATAGACCCCGATACGGTCCCGCGCCCTCTTTTGTACAGTGGCGCGGCCAGAGTGCGGATGGACGGCAGGAATGGCGCGGCTGATCGGCGACTCCTGCAGCTTCTCTTCCAGCAGGGCGCGGACGAGTCCGCGGTGATGCCGGGCATCGATCCGCGGTGCCCTCCCGACCAGCACCTCGCCCCGCACCACCGGCCGACCTACATGCAGGCTCCCCCGGATGTAGTAATCCGAGCATCAGCTGCGCGTCAGCTGCGGCGTGACGGGGTCCGGCGCCGGCTGCGCGGCAACACCATCGACGCGCTCACCTCCGCGTTGAGTGACCGTCAGGGACTGCCCTTTGGCGTACGGAAGTCGCTGCCCCCCGCCCTGACGGCGCTTGCTATGCGCGCGGTCCCCGGGGAGCGCCTCGGCTCCTGGGAAGTTGACCCGCATCACGGGAGCAGCCGATTCGTGCGGATCTCGGCCGGCCATGGCAGCCTGTCCGAACCGCCGACGAAGACCGGGGTGCGCGTCGAATGCGCTGTCGAGCTCACGGGCGGAGAGACAGGCTTCGCCGTGCACTTCGACGTCTTGTACTGGCTGGGGGGAGAACGCCTCGCTGGAGAACTCTGGGTCCAGACTGCCTTCGACGCCGTCGCGGCCCTCACGCGCCGCGCACTCCCTTCGCTGACGAAGGAACTCACCGGCACCAGCGAGGTCGCCACTCCACCAGTCGAGCTGCACATCGCATCGGGGTGGCCTGACCATCGACCCCTGTCGAACTCGCTGAGCATCGAGATGCTCGGAGAGCGCACCGGGACGGCTGAGCTACGCAGGGGAAGCGAGTACCTGCCTGAGGAGCTCGTCGGCGTCGATGACCTGAAGGGAGCGACACGGGAAGCCCTGCACAACATCGCCCTGGACTGGCGGTTCCTGCATCCTCAGTTCCCAGAGATCCACGGCTAAACACGCATGCCCGTGCGGGGCAGGGGGGCAGCGAGTGCGCGCCGATGCGTAAGGGTTCGGTGAGCTGTACCCGTCTTGACTCGGCGACTGGTCAGTACTCGTAGCCTGGTGCGATGTCCGAGAGGCAGGAGAACTTGGTGGAAGCTCTGCGAATCGATCCCGACGGAACGGTGGTCGTTCTGGCGTGGCCGCAAGACGACGCCGAGCGGAGGCAGGTCGTACGCGCCGCCGTAGGTGGTGGCGCGGATACGGCGGTCTACCACCGCAGGGCGCACCTTCATGTCCACGGGAACTGGCAGGCCGAGAACCTGCCCGTGAACCTTTCGGCGTGGGCGCTGGCTTCGGTGTGGCGGGGGATAGACATCCCCTACGGCCTGTACGGCCCGGTCGTGGTGACAGGCCCGCAGCTCACGGAGCTGGATGAGGATCTGGCCGAAGCGGTGCGGGCGGTGTGTGCGGCGGTCGTGGAGATCCGGCAGGAGTGGAAGGTGCGGCCGTCCGTAGGTGAGGAGCAAGCCCGTGCGGAGCTCCTGGCGGGCGCCCGGCACTCGGTCGCGGCCCTTGCCTGATCGGGCCGCTGGTCTGGCTGTAGACGTACGTGTGGGGCCTCCGGCGGGCCCCACACGTACGTCTAAGGGGGATGGGTCAGCTTGTGGGGGCGGGGGCGGGGTGGCCGGACAGTACGAGGTTGATGGTGTCCTCGGTGAGGGTGTCGAGGGTGATGTCGTAGGTTCGGGCCATCTGCTGAATGCGGGCGATAGTCCGGTGCAGGGCAGCGGTGTTGTCCGCGGCCCACTCGATGTGGAGGAGGTCCCGGTAGAGGACTTCGGAGGACTCCTCGATGTCCAGGGCGTGCTGGACGACGCGGCGGGCGGCGTCCAGGTCGGGGTCGGAGCCGTCGGTGTGCCAGAGGGCGAGGGTGTGTGCGGTGTCGGTGATCCGCGACAGCATCTCCTGGATCACGGGGTCGGCCCAGGTCAGGCTGCGCCCGTCGAAGGGCTTGCCCCTCACCAGCCCCATCGCGCTCTCTAGGTCGGGGATGCCGTTCTTCGGTCCGGCGGCGAGCCCGCGGGATGCCAGCTTTCGGAACTGGTCCCAGTCCGAGGTGACGGAGCGGTGGAACGTGTACCCGCCGCCGTCCTTCGGCCGCGGCAGCAGCGGGAGTCCGTCCTTGGTGGCGCCCACTTCGCTGCGGAGTTCCGCGAGCCGCGAGTGCAGGGTGCGGGCCTTCCACGGGTTGACCGGATCCATCGCCTTGCACAGGTACTCGGTGCTGCGGCCGGGGCGGAGGTGGATGAGGGCTGCGACGGCGGTGGTGCGGGCGGTGTGGGCGTGGGCGGAGCCGGCACCCCCTGTGATACGCAGCGGGCCGAGCAGGTCGATCCGTACGCCTGTGGCTTCGCCGCTCTCTGCCGCCGCGGGCTCAGTGGGCGGTTCAGGTTCCTTGGCGGCCGGCTGGTGCGGGAGAGCTGCTGGTGCGGCGGCCGGACCGGCCGGATCCCCTGCGTTGCCGGCGGCAGGTTGATCCGTCGCGGGGTGTGGAGCCGGGGTGGGGCCGAGTCCTGCGAGGAGCGCGGGGAAGGGGTTGCCGGGGTCCTGTGCGTCGGCGCTGGTGACGCGTACGGTCAGGGGCTGCCCGGTGGCGGCGGGCTGTTCGTGGCTCTCGGTGAACTCCCACGCGCCGGTGGCCGGGACGGGGTCCTGGGTGGACACGGTGAGGGCGTGGACGTACTCCCGGTACTGCTCGTCGGTGACCCGCTGCAGCGTCACTTGCAGGCCGAGCGGTTCGAGGCGGCTCTCCTGGTCGCGGGTCGTGTCGAGGATTTCGGCGTGGGGGAACACGCGGCGGGCGGTCGGGGTGAGGGGCAGGACTAGGGCGGTCTGCAGGGTGCGGGCGGCGGCGAGGGCTTCAGCGAGCTGGGTGACGTGTTCCTCGTCGTGGTCGCCGGCTCCGATCAGCAGCCACGGCAGGACCTGTTCGCCGCTCTGGTGGGCTTCGAGGAGGAGTTCACCGAGGTCGGCGGCGACAGCCGAGAGGTGGGGCATCGTACGGACGCGGCCCTGCGGCAGCAGGCCGGCCAGGCGGGTGCCGAGCCCGGCGGTCAGGATCTCGCTGTAGTCGGTCCACTTGCAGGTCCCCAGCTCCAACGCGAGGGCGCGGGCGACCTCCAGGACTTCGTCGGGCGTGCCGTCCAGGAGCAGGACGCGGCAGGTCATGAGGTCGGCTAGCAGCAGGCCGTCGTCGGTGGCGCCGAGGGTGACCAGCCCCGGGTAGGGGGCCTCGACATCCTGCAGGTCCGTGGCGGACGGCAGGACCGTCTGGTTGTCCAGGATCCAGGTGAGCGCATCAGGGCCAGCGGCAAACGGGGCGATGGGTTCGGCGGGCTCGTCGAGCAGCAGGGTGATGGCGCCTGTTGTGAGGTGGGCGCCGCGCAGCGCGGGCAGGGTGCGGCCGTCTGCGCCGGCCTGGTGGGCCAGGGTGCGCAGGAGCTGGTCGAGGATGTCGGCGTCCGCCAGGGTGCCGGTGGCCCCGAGGAGTTGTTCGAGGGTGGTGGGGTCGGAGTCCTGGGCGATGGTCTGTCCCGCACGGCGCCGGCGCTGCTGCAGAATCCGGCGCAGGCCGAGTGCCCCTGCGAGGGAGGCGGCGAGGAGCGTGCCGATCCCGGCGGTCATCGTCCAGTTGACGCTAAAGCCGGTGGCGGCGGTCTGCGGGGCGGCCGTCGCGGGGGCATCGGACGAGCTCGCCGCAGGTGTGGGTGCGGCCTGGTGGGGGAGCGGGGCGGTCGATACCGGCGCGGTCGGAGCGAGAGTCTGCGCTGAGGGCTTGGACGGTGCTGGGGCCGGAGCGGGAGAGGCCTGCGTCCCGTCCACGGCCGGCGGCGTGGCGGCGGGCGGGGCCGGGGTCGCGGCCGGCCTTTCGGGCTGGGCTGCTGGCGGGGCGGGTGCAGCCGAGCCTGGCTCGGCCGGGGTGGCGTCGCGCGGGGGGAGGGTGAGCTGCTGTCCGGGGTAGATGAGGTCGGGGTTGGTGAAGGAACCGCCGCCGGGAACCGGTTCGCCCTGGTTGAGGTCGAAGATCTCCTGATACTTCGCGGCGTCACCGAGCTGCTCGCCGGCGATCCGGGCGAGGCTGTCGCCCTTCTCCACGCGGTACTCGCTCTGCCCGGCCACGGCTGCGGGCGCCCGTCCGTCCTGGGCCTGGTCTCCTCCGGAGGGCGCGGGGGTGGCGTCGGCGGGGAGGGTGAGGGTCCATCCCGGCTGGATGGGTCGATCGGCGTGGAAGGTGGTTCCGTCGGCGGCCATGGTGTGGCCCTCGTTGAGGGCGGCGATGTCGGTCCACCGCTCCCCGTCGCCCAAGGTCTGCTCGGCGATCGACCAAAGGCTCTCGGCCGGGCGGACATCGCGCACCGTGTGCGTCACCGCGCCGCTCCCGGCCTCACCGGACGCCGCGATACCGGAGCTGCTCCCGGCCGGGGTGCCGGGCACGGCGGCCGCGCTCACGCTGACCGTCTGCGCGGTGGAGGTCGCGGTGGAGGTCGCGGCGGAGGCCGGTGTAGCGAGCGCTGGGCCGGCGGGCAGGGCGAGCAGGACGGCGCCGACGAGGGCGGCGGCGGCCCGCTGGCCGACGAGGCCACGGATTTGCGGGGCGGCGCGGCCGCGGAGCTGGGCGGGGATTTCCAGCAGGACCGCACAGGCGAAAGCTGCCCACCCTGCCCAGCCAGCGACGGCGAGAGCGAGGAGGAAAACCTGCCCGGAGTCGTCGGTCGACAGGAGGTTGGACAGGGCGGCGAGTCCGGGCGGGCCCACCTGGGCGGTGGCCCACCACAGCAGCACGGGCAGTCCGCCGAGCAGCGCGAGCAAGACGGCCAGGCTGAGCAGAGCGCGCAGCAGGGCGGCCGCGGTATGTGCTCCGCTTGTCCGGCGGGGGCCGGGCGGCTTTGTGGTGGTGGGCTTGGGCATGGAACGGGGCCCCTTCTTGAGCGGGTCAGCTATTCGGGCTGGGTGACGCCGTGGAGCAGACGGGCGCTGCCGTGCCCGGTGACTTCCATCGAGCCGATCCCCACGACCGGCAGGAACTTCGTCGTGTACGAGCCGCGGACGGTCACGGTGAGTTGGGTGCCGTCCGCGGACAGGGTGGTCGATCCCTGGCTGCCGACTCGGGCGAGGTAGGCCTGGGCGGCGGCTGCCGCGGCTTCGGGGTCGACGCGGATGCCCGTGCCGTTGACGGCGGAGGCGGGGTCGATGGCCTGTCCGGCGGCTCGGGCGGCTTCCATCGCTACGGCGTCCGCGCGTTCGGTGGCGCGGAGTTTGCCGCCGCCGTCGATGGCCAGCCCGACGATGGCCAGCAACGCGACGGTGACGATCGCGGCGTAGACCGAGATCCCGCCCTGGTCGCCACGCAGCCTCCTCCCCTGCGAGGACGACTCCAGTGCCGGTGACGGTGCCGGTGGGGATGCGGGTTGGGGCATGGCTCATCCCTCCCGGGATCGGAATGCGTCGACGACGGAAGTGAACTGACTGGTCAGCGTTCGGGATCCGGGAACGCCGGGGAGGAGAAGGTCGGCCAGCGGGACCGTGCACGAGATCGTCACCGTGACGGTGCCGACCTGGCCGAGAGGGACGGCGAGGCCGGCCGTGTTGACGGAGACGTTGGTGGAGGCGCAGCGGATGCCCTGGTCGTTGAGGGATCGGGCCGCGGCTTCGGACGCTTCCGCCTGCGCGCTGGCGGCGGTACGGGAGATGGAAGCGGCCCGCGCAGCGTCCTCTGCGGCGGCATCGATCTTTGCCCCGGAGGTGACGATGCGGCCGCCGGCGATCGCCATACACAGCAGCATCAGCATCAGCGGCGTGATGATGGCGGCCTCGATGGCCGCGCTGCCCCGGTCATCGCGCATGCGCCCACGCCAGCCGCCCCGGATTCCGTTCTGTTTCATGGGTTGTTGGGTGGTCATGGTGCTTGCACCCACCGTTCCCGCGGTGCGCCGGCGGACTGTGACACGCTCAGCCCGGCGATGCCGGGAATCAGCGACGGCGCGAGGCCGGTGACCGTCACGCGTACCTCACCGGCGCTGCTCCCGGAGGTGCTCACCGCGCTCTGGGCCAGACTGCTGCCGGCGATGCGTCCCAGGGTTTCCCGGGCGCGGGCCTCGCCCGCGCCTTCGGGTGCCTGGTAGGTGCGGGCCGCGGCGACGCCCTCCCTGGCGGCGGTGAGCGCGATGTTGCGGGCATAGATCCACATCGAGGCCTGCACCACGGCGACGGTGACCAGGATGACGAACGGGAAGACGATCGCGGTGGAGAGGGACGCCTCACCCCGGTCGCCCCGGAACCGGCCCGTACCCGTGCTGTCGGGCACGGCCGGGGCCGGTCCGGGCTTGTCCTGCTGCGGCACGCTTTCCCGCCTCCTGTCGTTTCTGGCGGGTCAGACGCCGGTGAGGGCGGTGTTGTAACGGCTGAAGACGAGCGCGAGGGTGCCGGCGATGAGGAGTGCGCCGGCCACCAGGGCGACGATGATGATGACGGTGGTGATCGAGGTTTCGCCTCGGTCGCCGGCCTGCTCGCGGCGGTTCTTGAGCCACTGGGTCACGCGGATGGCGGTCTTGATCATGATGGACTCCTTGCTGGTGTGGGTTAGGTGTTGAGCATGCGGATGATGGCGGGGAAGGCGATCAGGGCCATCACCAGGACCGCGAGGAGTGCTCCGGGGGCGGTCATCTTCTCGCTGTTGGCGTTGGCTTCAGCGGCCTGATCGGCCAGGAGCTCGGTGCGCAGGTTCTTGGCGCGCGAGCGGAGGGTGGAGTAGACGGAGGCCCCGTCGTCGGAGGACTGGCGCATGATCGCGGCGAGGTCGTCCAGGACCGGCAAGTCGAGCTCGGCGGTGAGACGGGCCAGCGACTCCCAGTGCGCCACCTTGTCGACGTGCGAGCGGGCCAGCGCCCCCTGGATACGGAGGAACGCCCACCCCTCACCGACTTGCGCGGCCTGTTCCATGGCCTGCTCGGCGGACACGTTGCCGGCCCGGCGCAGCGCGACGAGGTCGAGGTAGGCGGCCATCGCGTGCGCGAACTCCGCCCTCGCCCGGCGTGCTTTGTCCCGCAGGGCCAGGTCGGGGGCGAACCACAGGACGACTGCGGCCACAATCCCAACGATCGCCGGCAGATACAGGGGCAGGCCCAGAAGCAGCAGCGGCACCGTGGACAGCGGCGGCAGCAACAGACCGGCCCCCGCGAGGGCCACCTTCATCAGGAGGAACCGGGCCGGGGTGGCGCCGGTCAGGGCGAGGTCCTTGTACGGGATCCGCACGCCGGGTACGTCGGCGAGGTGTTCAAGGAGCCACTGGCCCCACCGCTCGTCGCGGTCGGTGCTCTCGATGTCGGCGCGCGCGGGCGCGGGACGGTTGAGGCGGTCCAGGGCGGGGCCGAGCGCTGGCGCCGGCCGCAGGACTTCACGGACCAGGAGCGCCGTGCCGGCGCCGATGGCGGCGCCCGACAGGATCGCGGCGAGGGGCATCATGCCGTCACCTCCATATTCTCGTGACCGGCGCTGCCCTCAATGGGTGTGGGGGTGACCGCGCTGCGGGGGTCGGCGATCAGGAACCGCGGTACCGGCTTCGTGTCGGCGATCTGCCGCATCAGGGCCAGGACTCCGATGAAGCCGGCTGAGAGGACGGCGAGTACGAGCTGTCCCAGGAGCGTGCCGTAGGGGGCGGTGTAGGAGGGGACGAGGAAGCCGGCTCCGACGACGCCGAGGGTGATGATCGTCATCCACCGCATCGTGGTCCGCGGCTTGGCCCGGTCCGCCTCGATCGCCCGCCGTCGGGCGACCTCCTCGTGGACCGACTCCGCGAGGTCGTCCAGGGCCTGCGCGAGGCCGGGGCCTCGGTCGGCGGCCGACAGCACCAGCGCTGCGACGACCTTGTCGGCGGTCACGTCGCCCAGGGCGTCGCCGAACTGGCGCAGCGCGTCGGCGGGCCGCCAGCCGACCTGAAGCCGGTCGACGAGGTCGCCGACCTCGGCGGCGACATCCTCCGGGCAGCCTTTTCGGGAGATCTGCAGGGCTTCGTCGAGGCCGCGGCCCAGGCGCAGGGTGCCGGCCAGGCGCTGCGTCCAGTCGCCGAGGGCCTCCAGCTTCCCGATCCGTACTGTCGCCGCCTTCGTTGGCGTGAGCAGCCAGGGCACCCCGATCACGCTCAGGAAGATCAGCACCCCCGCGACGAACACCCCGCTCATCAGCCACACCAGGGCGCCGGCAACAGCCCCGAAGGTCAGCCGAGTACGGCGGGCCATCCGGGCGTCACGGCTGGCGGCGCCGCGCCCGGCGCGCAGCCGCGCGGCCAGGTCCGGTCCCTTCGGGGCGGTGGTGCCCACGATCCCGTAGACCAGGCCCACCAGGCCGCCCGCGAGGGCGAGGCCGGCCAGGACCCACAGCAGCAGTACGGTCACAGCCCGGCCTCCTTGACCAGCAGTGGCAGTTCGGCCGTCCAGGCTCCGCTCGGGTCCATGAGGAGGGATCCGTCGAAGCCGACGCGGCGCAGGTCGGTGATGCAGCGGGGCTGCATGAGCGGCACCGCCCGGTGTTCACCCCATTCCGGGCGCGGCCCGAAGATGGCGTTGGTCTCGGGGCGTCCGCCTTCCCCGATGCCGGTGACCTCCAGGACGTGGGAGACGAACCGGTGGCGGTGTCCGCCGATCTTCGTCTCGTCGATCGAGGACACGAACACGATGAAGTGCAGGCCGTTCGCAGCTTGCCGGTAGGCGAGCGTCTCGGACATGTTGGCCTGCGCTTGGAGGTAGAGCTCGGCGATGCGGTCGAAGACGACGGACGGGTGGATGGCGTGCAGGGTGCACAGGTTGCCGCCGGCTCCGTTCGTCATCGCCTGGAGCATGGCCACGATCTCGGGGCCGCGGACCTCCCCGACCACGATCCGCGTCAGCGTCATGCGCAGCGCCCGGTACATCAGGTCCATCAGCGTGATCACACCGGCCGCCTGGCCGGCGACGATCTCACCGTTGGACTCGCGCGCCTCCATCGGCACGACCTGGCGGTGATGCCCGTTCTCGTGCGCGAAGAGCTCGTACTCGGTTTCCAGCGTCGCGAACCGCTCGTCCGGGTCGATCTCCTTCAGCAGCGCGCGCAGCAGCGTCGTCTTCCCGGCAGCCTGGCCGCCCACGATCATCACGTTCTTCTCCGCGCGGACGCAGGCGCGCAGGAACTGCTCCAGGGTGCTGTCGAGCATGCCCCGGTTCACCAGGTCGGGCAGGTTGGCGTGGCGCATGCTGTGCCGGCGGATCGTCACATAGGTGCCCGGAGTAACGCCGGTGACCGCCTGCAGGCGTGACCCGTCCGACAGGCGCAGCGCCAGGAACGGGTCCGCCGTCGACAGGCTCCGCTCCGACTGGCCGGTGGTACGCCGCGCCAGGTCGTGCAGGAGCTCGCGCAACTCCTCATCCGAGTCGGCCACCGGAGCCACCTGCACACGGCGGCCGTCGGTGAAGTCCAGCCAGGTGTCCGCGAAGCCGTTGATGAAGATGTTCTCCACCAGCGAGTTGTCCAGGTGCTGCTGGAGCCGGCCGGCCCGGAACTGGAGATCGAACACGGCCTGGGCGATCGCGGCATCCTCGCCCGGACCCGTGCCGAATCCGCGCTTGATCGCCTCAGCGTCCGACCACACCGCCACCTGCTCATTGATCAGATGCCGGCCCTGCTGCTCCTGCGCCCCCAAGCTCATACCCGGGCGCGTGCGGAGCAGGTCGCTGAGCCGCTCCCCAACCTCCTTCTTGATCAGGCGCACAGCTGAGTAATCCACCACAGGCACCGACACCGCGTGCGCCGCTGTGACCGTCGGACTGCCCAGCGGCGGTGCCTGTCGGGGGTCGACCGGGATGGCACCGTTCGACCCTGGGTTCCCGAAAGCGGTGCGGGGGCCGGCCAGGCGGGCGTGAAGCGAACCGGGTGCGACTTGGGGATCGTTGTGGAGCGGGTTAGCGCGCACCATTCACCGCCCGGGCAGTGCCAGAGGCTGGGGGAGGGGGTGCCAGGCGGGCGCGGCGGATCGCCACCATCTCCTGCAAGCGCACGGCTGCCGACCGCGCGGAGCGCATCAGGGGTGCGGCATCGAAACGACGGGGCTGCTCAGCCCCGTCGGAGAGCACCGCGGCCTCCTTGGGACGCCACGGCAGGACCGCCGTCACCGTCACCTCAAGCTTCTTGCGGACCTCCTCCTTGGAGAACGGCCCCTCGTCCAGCATCAGCAGCCCGATGTCCGCGCCGGCGCCGAGCTGTTCACGCAGGGCGGCCAGGCGGACTTCGGCCTGGGTCAGGCTCCGCAGGGTGTTGCGGGCCACGACGGCCACGACGTCGGCCTGCCGCGCGAGCGCCGCCGAGGCCCCGACCGCTCCCCGACGCCCCAGATCCACGATCACGTCATGCTGATGCGCTTCGATCCCCGCGAACAGCCCGGCCAGCGGCTTCCACACCGGCTCCATCGCGGAGGCGTGCGCCGGATCATAGAGACCGGGCAGGACCAGGCGGTCCCGGCTACCCGCATCGGTCACGTCAACGAGCTGACGCCAAAACGCCTCCGCCAGCTGACCCTGGCGCGCGGCCAGCGCCAGATTTCGCAGCCCGTGCGTATTGCCCAGCGTGCCCTGAAGCGCGCCGGACAGGACTGCCCCGCCATCGGGATCGGCCTCCGCCAGGACCAGCCGGTGCCCTTCCGGGAGCGGCCACGCCATCAGCAGCGCCATCGCCGTCGTCGTCACCCCCGGAGCACCCAGGCCGCCAACCAGCGCGATGACCGCCATCAGCTGCCCTCCTGCGGAGCCAGGATCAGCGCCACGGCACCGGTAGCCACCCGCGCGGCCAACGACGGGCCCTGGGCGACCGGTACGGCGACGTCCACCACGACGATCCCGGTGGCCGGTGCGGGCAGCCCCACCGCGACCACCGTCGCATCCACCGTCTTCGGCGCGGCGGGCTCGACCGCCTTGCCGCCGGCCGCCGCACCCTGGTTGGGGTCCGGCGTCGACACGATCAGCACCCTCTGCCCCGGCGCCAGCCGGCTCGCGGGCAGCTGCGACGGCTTCAGCGCCACACCCACCAACTGCTCGCCCGCCTTGATCAGGGACACCGAGGTGACCTGGCCAGGCGACAGCAACGCCCCCGCCTTCAAGGCGACCGCGGCCCGCTGCCCGACTACTACCGCCTTCTTCGCGAAGGGAACTGCCTTGACCGCCGGGTCCAGCGCGAGCGACGCGGGCGCGAGGTCGGCGTCGGTGATCGCGGCACCCACCGGTACATCCCGTGCCACCACCAGGACCGCGGTGCGCTGGCCGGACGCGGTGAACAGCAACGCCCCCGACAGGCCGCCGGCGGCGATCAGCGCGATGGACAACGCGATCAGCCCGGGCCGGCGCCGACGCTGACGCACCAAGCGGGGTGCGGCCGCCGGCTGTGCTCCCGGACCGCTCGGTCCGGGAACGGAGCGGCCCGGCGCGGGCGAGGTGGTGGTGCTCACGTGCTGTGCCTCCAGAAGAGAGGGGAAGGACGATCCGATGGCTGTGAGGAGCGCTGCTACTGGCCGACGACTTGGAGCTCGCCGATACGGACCGGGGCCTGGGAGGTGCGGGTGGTTGTCAGGTCGCCCTGCTGGCCGCCGCCGACCCAGTGCACCGCCCAAGTCGTCGTGGCGGTCACCGTGTACTCGCCGACCCGGGAGTACCCCGCGGTGCCGCACTGGCCGTTGGCGTTGCTCGGCGGTGTAAGACCGAACGCCGGGTTGTAGGGGGTACCGGGGAACGGGCAGGACACCGTGGTTCCGTTGCCGAAGTTCCACACCACGTTCTGCACCGTTGCCGTGGCGGTCACCGTGACACCGAGCGCCGTGGCACTTGCCGACGTCGGGCCGGTCGTCTGCGGGCCGGGTCCGTTCCACACCCAGACGGGCACGCCGACCGTGCCGGTGCCGCCCTGCTTGGGTGCGATGCCAATGTTCGCGCCGAGCAGCCTCATCTTGGTGACCGCTTCCTCGGCGAGGGCTTCGAGGTTGGGGCCCCCGCCGTACCCGGGCGGCGGGTTCTGCCACCACCGGTAGCCCCCGTTCAGAGGCTGGCCCGGGCACGTGCCGTCATAGATTTCCCCGTCGCCCGGCGTACGGCCGGCCCAGACCGGATCATCGGCGGGCGGCTGAGGATCCGACAGGATCCAGTAGCAGGAGGTTCCGGGATCGAACCACCCCGCCGCGCTGTGGCATGGCACCTCGAACGTCCCACCCGAGCCGTCACGGGCCATGCACTTGGCAGATCCTCCACCGCCACTTCCCCCGCCGGTCCCGCCTCCACCAGGGTCACCCGGCCGCGGCGGCTTCTTGCCGCCTGAGTTGATGTCACAGTCCACTTCACCAGGTGGGCACTTTGTTCCTGGCTTCGGCCCGTCCGCAGCCGCAGGCAAGGTAACCAGCGACAGGGCGAGCAGCGTCGCGGTGGCGAGGGCGCGCCCTCTTTGACTCAGCACAGCTGGTCTCGCGAGATCTCGAAGTCGCGGATCTGCCAGGCGCCACCGATCTTCAAGGCGGTGTAGGTAGCAACGTGACGCCGGTTCTTGTCCAACGTCTCCACCGGCTTGCCGCTCTGCTTCTCAATCTTGATGTAGTTCGTGCTGTCGATGCAGTCGGTGATGGTCGCGCTGGGAGGCGTGGCTGCCATGTCCACCCGGGTCACCGCCGGTGACAGGCCTGGAGCGCCCGTCATGACGAAGCCGTTGTCGACGTAGTAAATGCGGGTGGTCTGCACCTTCGCATACGCCTTGTCGGTGCCCACCTTCTCGATGCCGGTGTCCTTCATGGTCCCGGTCGCGTACACCTTCAACTGCGCGTCCCAGAAGGCCCGGTAGACGGCGAGCATCGCGGTCTTCTCGGCTGCCTGGGGATCAGGTGTCGGGCTCGGAGATGCTGAGGGACTCGCCGGCGGAGGCGAGGCCTTGCCCTTGTCGTCCTTGGAACACCCGGTGGTGAGGGCCGTGGCGGTCACGGCAACGGCGGCGACTGCGAGCAGTCGGTGGTGGGCGGTGCGAGTGTGGTGCTGTCGTGCCGTTGTCACGGAGATCTCCCCGGTGGTCACCTCGTGGGGTAGGTCGTATGAGCCACCCGCCCCGGCCGCGTCATCGCTGGTGCAACGTGTTGTTGCCGTCACAGTGCGTTGTACAGCGCACCATACGACGTCAACGCCACGGGTCCTATGGCGTTCTGGGGCGGGGGTAAACGAACAGCCCGGTTTGCCCTGAATTGCCTTCACGCATATGCCAATTGATCGATGAATGGCGGAGCTCCTGTCTCATCTGGCGGGACGGCTCGGCGGATGACGGGATTCCGGCGGATCATGTCTGAAATCAGCCACTCTGGCTAGATCTTTGCTGTTGGCAACTCTCTGGTGCTGGCTGCCGGTTCTCACCACTGGATGCTCTGCCGCTCACGATCAGCTGGGGGCGCGCAGTCACCGGGAATCTCCGGGCGCGTCCAGGTGAAGGAGTACTCACCGTAGGAGTCGATCAGCCGGGTTCTCGATCTGGGCTTCCCGGTCGGCGACTTGGTCCATCAGCTCGTCGTGGTCGCTCTGCGCTTGCCGGTAGTCCGGCCCTTCCTCGGAGGACAGGTCTGAGGGCGACGCGGGCTGTGAGGGCATCTGACGGCTCCAGGGAATCGGATGTGCCGGACAAGGCAGCTGTGCTCTGGCGTAGCGGGCGGCATTCAGCGGGCGCCCGTGATCGCCCGCCGCGTGGGGGTGGGGAGTGGTTAGAGCTGGGTCCAGCCACGGGGTTCAGTGGTGCCGGCGAGGGGCGTCCAGACCTTGCCGTGCGGACCGTGGGCTTCGAGGTCTTCGAGGACGGCGGCGCCGAGGGGGACGTGGGTGGCGAGACCGGTGACGAGTTCGTGGTCCGCGGTCATCTGCCTCAGGTCCTCAATGCGCCTGGTGAGGGTGGGGCGGGCGGCGCCGGTGAGGATGAACAGGACCCGGGGGAAGCGGGGGTAGAACCGCTGCCAGGCGAGCATGGCCCCCTGGTCGGCGATGTTTCCGCGCCGGCCTGCGGGCTGTGGGGTGTAGCTGTGGAAGCGGGCGTAGGAGATGAGCTTGCGGGCCAGCCGTTCGCTGCTCATCGTCGTTCGGTCGATCTCCACGAAGGCCCGGTACTGCAGGCGGCGCGGGCTGGCGACGGTGTAGTGGAGGACGGCGTCCGCGATGAGCCGGTCTTCCCCGACGGTGTCGGGAAGGCGGTGGGTGACCTCGGGCACCCAGTCCAGGGGCTCGTACTCGTCACCGTGGGCACGTGCGTCGGCGAGGAAGGCGAGATGGGCGCGGACACCGGTAAGGGTGTGGGCGGCGCGCAGGGAGGCCGCGGTGGAGCTCTGGATGGTGGTGGGGGTACGGCCGCGGAGCTCGGGCCAGTCGGCGACCGTCTGGGCGCCAGCTGCGGTGAGGAAGTAGGCGTGCATCCCCTTCTTCCCGCCCAGGGCGGTGTGCGTGATCAGGCCGTCCTCGCGCAGCGGCGCGAGCACGTTGTGGATCTTCCGTGGCGGGGTGTGGGGGGTGAGCATCTGGTGGAGCTGGGTGCTCGTGAGGAGCCGGTACTGGGAGATGAGGGCCAGGGCTCGCCGTGCGTGGGTGTCGCCGGTGGGGGGCTGGAGCGTGGGGGTGGGGCTCATCGGTACTGGTGGTCCTTTGCGTCGTCGGCCGGGGTGGCGGGTGTGGTGCGCTTCGTGGTGAGGAAGTCGCGGACCTTCGTCTCCTGGGCGAGTGCCTCCTCGGTGCGCTGCCCGAGTGGGCGGGCGCCGGCGTTGCGGTGCGCGGCCTGGTACAGCGCGGTGGTCTCCTTGCGGCGGGCCAGGTCGCCGAAGACTTCTTCGAGCTCGGGGCCGCGGATGCGCAGGGGGCCGATGCGCTCGCCGTCCACGGTGAACGACGCGTAGTGCCACCACCGGTGGAGGCCGGCGACGTCGCGGGGGGTGATGGTGGCGCCGGGCCACTGGTTGGTGATCTGGGTGATGGCCTCGATGGAGCCGGCCGTTGTGGACAGGCAGGAGGAGTTCTGTAGCAGGGCGGCGCGGGTGGTGGGGGAGAGGCGGGTCATTAGCTGGGTCATGCCGTGCAGGCGGGCGCCGAACTTGCGTAGTTGCTCGGTGATCTCGGCGAGGACGGTGTCGGAGCCTTGGTCGAGGGAGATCAGCTCGTCGAGGTAGAGGCGGAAGGGCCGTCGCTTCTTCTCGGGGAGGTCGCGGCGTGAGAGGCCGGCGCGCAGGAAGTCCCGGACGATCAGGGAGATCAGCAGCCGGTCGGTGGGCCCGGTGCCCGGCGGGCAGATCCACAGCACCTGGCCCTCGTCCATGGCGCGGCGGATGTCGTAGCCGCTGACGGGGCAGCCGAAGAAGGCGCGGATGACGGGGTTCGCGCCCAGTCGCTCCAGGGGGTTGAGGACGGTGGGCAGCGCTTCCTTGGGGAGGTCGGGGAAGATGCTCGTCCACCAGCGGCGGCTCTCCTCGTCCAGAACGGCCACGGCCAGACCCCGGAAGGAGGGGTCGGTCAGCAGCGGCCGGATCTGGAACACGGTCGCCTGCTGCTCAGGAACACGATCTGCGACGGCGGCCGCGTTGACGGCTACGAGCGCTTCGACAGCCTTCGTCATGACGGTGAGCGCCCGCGGTGTGCCCGCGTCGTCCCATCCCAGGGCCGTCGCGAACGCCTCGACCACCGCGGCGGTCACCTCGTGCGGCGGCTGCCCGCGGGTCATATCGAGGAGGTTCCAGCAGCCCAGCAGATCGTCGGGGTCGCTCACGGTCAGGTCGAACAGAGCGATCCGCTCCATGATCTCGTCGTGGGCAAGGTAGCGGGCCGCGTCGGCGAGGGAGTCGCCATGGGGGTCGACAAACCCGAGCCCGCGGCCGTTGTGGGCGCTGGCGACGGCATGGACCAGGGCGCGCATCGTCTTGCCCCAGCCGGCTTTGCCGGACTGGATTTCGAAGAGGGTGTCGTCCTCGTGGGTGGCCAGCAGCCGCTCCCGGCCGTCCGGGCCCCGGTGCCAGCCCTGTGGCAGGAGGTCCTGGCCCCGCTCGAAGGTGGGCATGTCGCTCTCCATCAGCGGCAGCTGTGCCTGGCGGGTGGGCGGCTTGAGGAGCCCGGCGAGTTCCTCGATGTGCGCCCATCCGGACCGTGCCGGTCGGATCCGTCCGCTGGCCCAGCGTGCGTCGAAGCGCGTCCGCCACGGCCACTGGTCGGGGCCGATCCGTACTGGGCCCAGGGACCATCCCTTCGAAGCGAGTTGGGAGGCTCCCGCGTAGACGTCCATGGCCGCGCCGATCCGTACGAGGCGCGACTCTGCGCGTCCGGCGTCGTCGGAGGCGCAGCGCACCAGGATCTGCACCCGCACCAGCCCGGGCGTGTGCGCGAGCTTGCCCAGAACGGTGTCCCGGTCGAGGCGGCGGGGCTGGGGCGACATCACCATCTGCCCGCGGCGGGTCCCGCGCCATTCCGCCGGATCCAGGAGCCGGCCCAGAGCGACGGACGCGCTGTCGGTGGAGTCCTGTGTGAGCCAGCGGGCCTCACGACGGGCTTCACGGCGCGCCTCGTTGCGGGCTTGCTGCATCGTGCGGAAGCGGTGGGCGGCCAGCTGCCAGCGGGAGGCGGGGGAGAGGTCGACGCACACCTCGGCCAGATCCCCGAGCTCGGCGTTCAGGTCGGCGACGGCATCGATCAGCGGCTGTAGCGGATCCGGGTCCAGCGGGACGTCACGCAGGCGCGATCCGGGCTTCCCGTGCAGGGCCAGCACCGCGCGAACGGTGTGCTCCCGGTGCTTGTCGGCGACCGGGCTGGCCGGCTTCACCTGGACGCGGTCGCCGTACGGGGTCTGGGTGAGCAGCGCGTACGCCGAGGCGGGTGCCTCGAGCCGGTAGGAGAGGGGGCGGGATCCGTCGGCGCGCAGCCGCAGCCGCAGCGCGCGGGCCCGCCGGGGCGTCCACCACGAACCGGAGCCGGCTGCGCGGATCAGCTGCATCCCCTGGCGCCAGATCTGCTCCGGGTTCGGGTCGAACTCGCCGGTGGGCACCAGCTCGAAGTACGTGCGCCGGGACAGGGCTGCGGCGGCCAGACGCCGCTGCAAGGCCTCCCATCCGGCCCAAGTGGCGGCCGCGACCAGCACCAGCCACCAGGAGTTCGCCACCACCCAGTGGGCGAAGGCAACGAGGAAGGCGATGAGTTCGGCGCCCGCGCGGAGAACTCCGGGTGCGGCTAGGTGGTGCGGTTCCATGATCCGTCTCCGTTCTGGGTGAAGCGGACGGTCGCGGTGCGGCCGTCGAGGAAGGTCCCTGCCGGGTCGGCTCCGGCCCAGACCAGCCGCACCACCGCCCGCACCGGCTCCCGCGGGCCAGGGCCAGGGCCGGGGCCTGTGCCGGTCGGGGGTGACGTGTCGCGGCGTGCGGTCGCGGCCTGGATCCGCACCTGCGTGTAGCCGACGGTCTCGGCCAGCCACGCGGTCCGGCCGAGAGCGAGAACCTGCTGCTCGGCCACGGGAGACAGGTCCGCCGCGCTGGCCTGGTCCAGAGCCTGCTGAATGAGGGGGTCGGCGGCCGGTCCCGAACCGGGCGGCGGGAGTTCAGCCGGCCCCGACGGCAAGGAGGGGAGAGCGGTGTGGCCGGTGGCGGACGGCGACGCGGTCCGGCCGGGTGTGTGCTGGCTGAGGACTTGCGGTTGGGTGGTGGAGTGCGCCGGCTCGACCTGTTGCCCTACGGACGTGGAAGCCGGCTTCGGAACGGGGAGTTCGGCCTGCGAGGAGGGTGCTGGCTGGGGTCGATGCCCCCCGCTGGCCACCCCCGCGCTGCCTCTGCCGCTGAGTCCGGAGTGGAGGAGGAAGGTGCCGGCCGCGGTGAGGAGGGCAGCGGCTGTGAGGAGCTGGCCTCCCGACCACCGGGTGCGGGTGCCGTGCACGGGGGCTGGTGCCCGAGCAGCCATGAAGAGGCCTTTCGTGTAGAAGGGGTTGGGGTCTGTCCCACGAAACGACGCCGTCCTCACCGGTCTGCTCACCGCAGTGACCCTCGTGGCATCACGGGTGGGAAACAGTTGCGGCGGTGACTCCCCAGCCGCCCGCTCCGACCTCCCCATCGCAGGTCAACGGCGCGAAGACGCGGCGAGCTGGGCGCAGTGGCGGACAGTCCGTCGCCGCTCCAGCTGGAGAACTCAGAGCGGTCTCGCCCCGCCCGCGTAATCGGGCATGGCCGTCACGGGGTCAATGCGGACCGATTTACCCGGCCGGGGTGCGTTGATCATCTTTCCGTCGCCGACGTAGATGCCGACGTGGTGGATGGTGGAGTCAGCGGTGGGGCTGTAGCCGTAGAAGACGAGGTCACCGGGCTGGAGTGCGGCGAATCCGGCGGCGGCGGGAATGCGCTGCCCGGCGCCGGCCTGGGCGGCCGCCGTACGGGGGAGGGTGATGCCGGCCTGCGCGTAGGCGTACTGGGTCAGTCCGGAGCAGTCGAAGCCGGTGACGGTGCGGCCGTCCTGGCCACCGGGGGAGCAGCAGATCCCGGTCGTCGGGCCGCTGGGGCCGCCGCCGCCCCAGGAATAGGGGACGCCCTGCTGGGCGAGGGCTGCCGCGATGAGCGTCCCGACGTTTCCCGAGGGGACGGCGGGTGTGTTCCCCAGAGAGTCGTAGCGGTCGATGCCCGACAGGACGTCGTCCACGTACGCCCACGACGCGTTGTAGGTGTACAGGGCCGCGCGAAGCTGCGCGCGGTCGGTGAGGTTGCGGCCCCTGCCGCACACGTAGACGGCTGCGGAGGCGGCGGCGTCGTCGGCGTTGTGCGGGGAGAGCGCGCCGTCGGCGTTGCCGTCCACGCCGTTCGCGACGAACGTGGCGGGAAGGAACTGGAACGGGCCGACCGCGCGCTCGAACTCGCTGTCGCCGTCCCAGCGGCCGCCGTCGGTGTCCGGGATCGCGGTGGTGTTGCCGCCTGCTCCTGATCCGTCCAGGCGGGGGCCGATCACCGGAGGGGTGATGTCTCCCACGGGGGTGATCTGCCGGCCCTGGGCGTGGTCGGACTCCACGCGGGCGATCCCGGCGAGGATCTGCCAGCGCATTCCCCTGCATTCAGGGACGTGTGCGGTGACCTGGGCGGCGCCGGTGAGGTAGGCGGTGAGCATCCGCTGCGGGATGCCGGCCGCACCCGCGCTCGGCGGGGCGCCCTGCCCGGCCGAGGCCTGGCCTGCGACGGCCGACAGCAGGACCGGAGCGGTACAGCAGGCAGCGGCCACCAGCAGGAGCACGCCCAGGCAGCCCATCTTCTTCCATCGCTTCACGGGCCTTCGCCCTCGCCCTCGCGGCGGCGGCGCTCGGCGGCGCGGGCCTCGAAAATCGCCCGCAACCGCGCGGCGTTCGCCTCCGCGGCTGGATCCGCGGCCCGCACGGATCGCGACGGGGCGGTGCCCGTTCGGGGTTCCCCGGTACGTCTGAGGGGCGGGCCGGGACGGTGCATGTGCGAGGGCACTGCAGGATGCGGAGCGACATCGGGTCGGGCCCACGGGACGGGGTCGACCCGATGGCCGCCCGGAGTGGGCGGGGCGGAGTAGGTGGTCGGCGGGCGGGGGGTACGGCTGGCGGCGGTGAGGGGTGCGGTGTGGATGGCGGCGGCGACGGCGGCGGCGCGGACGGTGCTGGCGGGGTCGTGGACCTGCCAGGCGGTGGCCAGGCGCTGCCCGGCGTGGTCCACACCGTCCCGCACGGCCCGGCCTGTTTGGCCCCAGGCGAAGGCGTCGTCGCTGAGGTGGCTGCGCGTCACGCGGAGCTGGGTCAAGGCGTCCTGAGTGAACTCGCTCGTCGTCGTCCTGGCAGCGTGGAGGGTCCTGGGCAGGCCCATGGTGGCGCCGTAGGCGACGCGGCCGGCCCGGTGGGCGACGCGGTAGCCGCGCAGCCTCGAGGCACCGTGATGGATACGGGACCCCAGCAGGGGCCGGTCGGTTGCCGGGTCGTGCAGGACTTCCCCGGTCTGCTGGTCGACCTGTACTTCTCCCGCCGGGTGCGGCTGGCCGCCAGGGGCCTGCTGGAGGGTGTTGGCCGCAGGGTGGCGGGCGGGCGGGGGACCGACGAGCAGGGAATGCGCGCCGCGCAGGGCCAGCGCGAGGGGCGCGATACCCCGGCGGCCCTCGGCGAGTGCATCCCCGATCGCGCGGCCGGGAGCGAACGGCAGGCCGGCGGGGTCGGTGAGGGCGGCGAGGCTTCCCATCGAGCGCAGGCGCGCTCCGAACGCGCTGTGCGCGGGCGCGGAGCCCCCGATGCCGAAGGTGCCTGCGCCGGGGCGGGGTCCGTGGACTGCGAGGGCGGCGCCGAACTCGCTGTTGTCACCGCGGAGGTGGCTGCCGCCGATCTTCGCAAACCGCATCCGGGTGGTCATGCGCTGCCCGAACGTGGACGCGGCGGCCATCATGCGCCGGTGGAAGACGAGGAAGGCCACCGCGATCGCGTCCAGGAGCAGCAGCCGCTCCACCATCAGATCGGGGCCGCTGCGGGAGAACACCACGTGGACGGTGATCCCGAACAACGGGAGCGTCATCGCGGCCACGAAGGACACCATCACCGAGACGACGAACACCCCGAACCAGCGCCACAGCGCCATCCGGGAGGGGCCCGGCAGCATCGCCCACACCCAGGCCACGCCCCCGCAGGCAGCCGCGGCCGCGTCGCCGGCCTGGGCGCCGAACATGACCAGGACCATCGACATGACCATCAGCGCGATCACCACGACAGCGACGAGGAGCAGCAGGGCGGCGCCGACCCGATCCCAGGAAGGCTCCTTCGCGTACGCCGCGGCTTCCTTGCCCCGCTCCCCGGCCTTCTCCAGATCGGCGAGCATCTTCATGAACTCGGGGTCGGCCGTGTTGCGGTCCCACGGCATCTCCGTCGGATCCTGGGGAGTCAGCCCGATCGGGGGCGGCTTCATGCCCAAGCAGTAGTTCCGCGCGGGGCCCTTGATCTTCCGGCACTGGTTTCCCTTCCCCGTGCCCGGCTTGCCTCTGTCGAGCTTGGCGACCCACTTGAGGTGGACTTCGTAGGCGGCCTTGTCGGCCGGGTCCTTGGGGTCGAGGACGGTGCCGTACTGGAGCAACATGTACGGCTTGACAACAAGGGCGTCGGTCAGCGCGTCCTGGATGGGCTGCACCACGCCCGTGCCCTGTGCTTCCTCGCGGTAGCAGGTGTCGCGCATGGGGCCCACGGCCGCCGCACACACGCCCGCTCCGTCTTCGCCGAAGTAGCTGCGGGTGGTGATCTGGGCGACCTCAATGGCTGCTTCGTGGGCCTGATTGAGCGGACCGTCCTGCCCCAGGAGGTAGTCGGGACGGATGAAGGCGCTCGCGGCGAACGCCGCGATCACCAGGGTCAAAATGATCTCCCCGAGGCCGGTGCCGGCCTTCCCCCGCATGAACACGATGCCGCCGAAGATGAACGCCCAGCCCAGCAGGAGGCCCTTGAGGCCCAAGGCGCCGACGACGTGGGTGTTGTAGGTGTCGGCGAGGTCCTGCGCGGGGTCGGCCAGCAGACGCAGGAGGGGGAAGTCGAAGACGAAGTCGACCAGCCAGCCGGATAGCCCGACCAGCAGCCGTGCAAGAGAGAACAGTCCCCCGAGCACCAGCACCTGGAACTGCCCGACGACGTTCAGGGCAGTGCCCCCGTCCGCCCCCAGCTCGTAGCCGTCCAGCGGGACACCTTCGGAGCTGGCGATGTTGAGCGGGCCCAGCAGCCCCTCACCGGCGGCGTCACCGGTCCCGTCGGCTGCGGCCGCAACGGCGGTGTTCACCGTGAGGAACACGACCGTCATCAGCGCGACGAACCCGGCCGCCCGTAGCGTTCCCCGGTCCAGGCCGAAGCGCGCGATCACAGCCGCCGCCCAGCGGTGGACACGAGAGCGATGGCGGCCGCGACAGCAGCGGTGGAGAACAACAGCAGGCCAGCACGGGCATCGCGCACGCCGGGCCACAACGCCGCCCGCTCCGGCGCGGGCGCCGCGGCGACCGAGGGGCTGGTGTTCCGCATGCAGTAGTCGCGGGCCGGGCCGATGATCCGCCCGCAGGGCTTCCCCGCCGCCGACGCGGTGAGCGACGCCGGGGCAGTCGGGCGGGTGTGGGGCAGTGCCCAGGCCGCGACGGTGCAGGTGAGCAGGAGCAAGGTGGCGGCCGTGACGAGCAGCAGCCGAATACCGTTCGTGCGGGTCATCGCTTCCCCCCGGAGGCCTCGGACCGTACGGAGCGGCCGGGCGTGGTGTAGATGGATTCCTTGATGCGCGGCACCGGGGGGACGACGACTTTGATCCGGCCGACCTGCATCCGCGGATCGCGCAGCAGCATCTCTCCCTCGCGCCCCGCCTGGCCGACCGGTGAAAGGCCGGTGGTGACCAGCCGGAGCAGGTCCTCGTCCTCGCCGTCCAGGCCGAGGAAGGCAAGTCCCTTGGCGGCGCGGCCCCGGTCGGTGGTTCGGGCGAGGAACCGGTAGGCGATCAGCGCGCGGTCCGGGCCGAGTTCCGCCTCGTCGTGGGCGCCCAGAAAGGCGCCGGCACCGTGCTTACGGCCGTCGTGGAAGATCTCGTGGACCAGCGCGGCTCCCTCCGCCGAGGAGGTGAGCCAATAGGCCTCATCCACCACGACGGTGCAGAACCGCTCCGGCTGCGTGAATGCCGCCTGCCGGGCGATCGCCGCGATGAGGTACAGCACCGCCCGCCCGATCAGCGCCTCCAGCGGCTGCTGACGCAGCACCTCCGCATTGGCGAAGGCCTCCCTCGGGGGGAGAGTGAGGCCGGTGGTGGTGAAGACGACCAGGTCGGCGCCCAGGTCCCCGTCCAAGGTGACCGGCGGCAGGTCCGGGTCGAAGACCATCGCCGCGAGGGGGTTTCCGCGCACGATCCGCAGCAGGTCGGCCATGGTGGCTGCGGTGTCCCCACGGGTCGTACCCCCGCCGGTTTCGGCCAGCGCGGACAAGACGCCCAGGACCTTGCCCATCGACGGCTCCGGCCCGGCCACGACTTCCTCGACCGCGTGGTGCAAGACGGCACCCGCAGTCGTCATCGCCCCGACCCCCAGCTGCAAGGCCAGGTAGGACAAGGCGTAGTGGGCGCCGACCGGCCCGCCGAACACCCGCAGAGGGTCGATGGAGATGCGGGCCTTGGCGGCGTCGATGACCTGGCAGCGCTCACCCATCGCCGACTGCCCGAAAGCCGCCCATTCCCGGATGGGGGTGCGGTCGATGACGATGGCCCGCCCGCCCCGGTCCACCACCGCGCCGGTGACCAGCTTTTCCAACACGCTCTTGCCGCCGCCCAGGTCCCCGACCACCGCGCTGGACGCGGAAGCGTTGACCTGCGGAGCATCGGCCGGATTCAGCAGGACGGGCCGGACAGTACCGCTATCCAGGTCGTGGCCGACCATCATCCCCGCCGGGTCACCCACCCGCGACAGTGTGAAAGCACCGCACGCGGCCCAGTCCTCGGAGAGCTGGTGCTGCGTGAACTGCTGCAGCTTCGGTGCTCGTACCGCGCCCGGCAGCCCCAGAGCGAACAGCTCCTCCTGCATCCCGTACGGACGCACCAGCCGGTAGTCACCGCCGGCCAGGGCCGCCGACAGCGTCCTCGCCCGCGCGTCGCAGGTCGCAGCGTCCGGCCCCCACACGGAGAGCACGGTCACGGACTGGACCTCCACCTCGACCGAGGTCCTCGCCATCCGGGCATCCTGCTCGGCGAGATCTCCGGCCGCCTCCGGCAGCGAGTGCGGCATCCCGGTGGGCTGCGCACCGTACTGTCCGGACTGGTCCAGCAGTTCGCGCTTCTTGCGCTGGACCTGGGCGCGGGCCTTCTTCGCCGCCACCACCCGCAGGTCCACCGCAACGTCCACCGGGAACGAGAGTCCCTCCAGCTGGGCCAGGACGTCGGCGTGCTGCACCGACACCGCCGGCGGGAGCTCCGCCAGGACCAGGTGCGCCTGATAGCCGGTCCCGGCCTCGGACTCGACCTGCAGCCATCGCCGGCCCACCGGCGAGGACATTCCAGCCGACCGCCACCACGGACCACTCGCCGTCTTGGTCTCCTTGCGGGTGTCCTGGCCGCCCTCGGCCAGCCGAATCGCGCCTAGATCGGCGTACGAGGGGGAGTCCAGCTTTCCCGCACGGACCCGGCTGCCGTAGTGGGGGCTTTGCTCGGCGTCCGAGAGGAGCGGCTCCTGACCGAGCCCGCGGTGGACCGCGTGCTGCACCATCCACACGATTTCCGCCGCTGATGCGGGCCGCAGCCCCAGGCCGCCACCGAGTGAGGTCTGGATCCGGTCGGCTTCCGCGAACGCCGCCTGGACCTCAGCCTCGGAGACCGCAATCGGCGCAAGGTCCAGCGCCGCGGACAGCTCCGCGTACAGGCCGGCGAGGGACGCCGTCACGGCGCCGCCACGGCCAGGCAACGGCACAGCAAGCCACAGGGTCCGCTCGTGCATCTCCTCACCGGTCAGGAGGTCAACGGCCGCGGCGCAGGTCTCCGCCCACCCCGCCAGCTCCCACCACTGCGTCCCCGCCGTCATCCGCTCGGCGACCTCACCGGGATCGGTGCGCGAGGCGAGCACGAACAGGCGCGGTTCCATTCCGGGCATGGAACGAACCAGCGAGGTGATGCGCTCCAGCAGCTCCTGGTGAACCGCGGCAGGCAGGTAGCCCCCCGGGAGGGGGGTCACCCGCCACACCGCCCAGACCTGTGCTGTGGGCGACCACAGCAGGTGTCCGGCGACATGCCGAAACAGGGTCCGCATCACGCCGCCCTCCCCACAGGCCCGGCCGTATCGGCGAGCAGCCGCGACAGGCCTGAGCCGGCAGCCGCACGGTGGCGTGCTGCGGCCCCTTCGGGCTCGACGGCCGGTACGCCGGGCGGCACTTCGGGTGCTGCCTCGATCACGAACCGGCCCCGCAGGCAGGAGGGTCGCCGGTCGCGGGCTACGTGCCCGCTGATCCGGCCGGCCGGATGCCGCGCCAGCAGGGTCAGCACCCCGAGGAGCGCGGTGAACGGGTTCTGTCCGGCGATCTGCGCGCCGCGCGCCGCCCACACCGCGACCAGCCAGATCACGATCGGCACCGGCCCTGCCCACGACCACCAGGCGTATGTCTTGATCAGCGTGAAGGCGCCGCCGCCCATCACGACCAGCTGCGCTGGTGTGTAGGGGCCGAACCAGATCGTCCAGTCCCCGAGCTTGCCCAGCACCCACGGATGCCGGCGCGCGCTCGTGTAGACCCGCGCGACACGCGTCCGCGTGGCCGTGCTCACAGAACACCCCCGCGGCCGTCCGCCGTGGCGCGGGGGCTGACGACGAGAGTGCTGGATCCGGTGACGTTGGCCGGGTTTTTGACCTCGTCGGAGAACATGGCCGCGAGCTCGTTGCGGGCGGCATACAGACTCAGTACGACGATCAGCCCGAGGACCGCGCCGATTGCGGCCTTGACGGAGAACTGGCGGACGATGGCGGCGAGCACGAGCACCGTCAGGGCGACCTTCAGCCCGTTGTCGCCCCAGTCGCCCAACGTCCCGAGCAGGGAGTCGCCCAGCTCATCGAGCTTGCCCGCCAGCATCACGGTGTTCGTCGGATTCATCGGGCACCGCCCGCGACAGCAGCAGCGGAGGGGGACGTCGAGCCCGTGGGCGGCGCGGTGACGCCGGCCTCCAGCCCGCTGACTTCCCAGCGTCCTGCCCGAGCGGTCACCTCCAGCCGGTAGACCAGCGGCCACCGCACCCCCGCCCGGTCCTCACCGATCACCCGGACCCGGACCCGCGCCCGAGCCCCGTCCGCCGGCACCGTCGCCTCGACGGCGGACTCGGCGTCCGCGGCTACGTCCTCGACGTCCACGCGTACGTACGGAGCGGCCTTGGGCGCGGACACCTCCAGCCCCGGCGACAGGTACCGCTCCAGCCCTGCTCCCTGACCGCCCAGGTAGGCGCGGACGAACTCGCCCAGCGAGGTCGCCAACGCTCCCGAGGCCGGGACGCGGTGGGTGAACACGGAGTCAGGCACCGCGACCGCGCCCGGGGTGGCGATCTCCGCCGGCGAACCGTTGATCGCGACCGGGCCGCCGTCCTTCCCGCCGGTCCCGGACACCGCGAAGTACCGCACCAGCGCGACGTCGCCCGCCACCGGGTTTCCCGGTGCCGCTGGCGCCGTCTGATCGCGGCCGCCGTAGGCCGCCACCACTGCCGTCCACCTGCCGCCAGGAGCCCACGACGTCCGCACCGCCACCGCACGAACAGCCGACGCCAAGGCACCTACCTCGGAGTGCGGCCTCTTGGGAAGCTGGGCCTGTGGGGCCAGCGCCCGCACGGCTACCGCCACGTTGCTGTCAGGGGCGGCCGCGTCGGAGCGCAGCCACAGCTCCACGAACATCTCCGCCACACCGCCCGGCTCGGCCGGAAGACGGACGTCGTCCGAGACGCGCGCGGTGGGTGCGGCCTGGGCCACCGTTGCCTCCGGCGCGGCCAGGGCGACGGCCAAGGCCAGGGGACCGGCCGCGAGCGCGGTCCAGATCCCGATCCGAGCGAAGCGGGGCCCGCGGGAGACCGGGCGGCGGCCCGGAACGGTCTCGGGGCGGGATCGGCGCAGAGACACAGCCGACGAGGAGGGTGTCCGCCGGGCCGTACGGCCACGGCGTAGGGGAGTGGGACTCATGGTGACGCCTTCCGTGGGAGGGGAGTTGCTCTGCCCCACGGAACGGCGGCGTCCTCACCGGATCGCTCCCCACAGCAATCCCTCCGACATCACAGGTGAGCTACAGCTGGAACGGTGACTCACCACGACCTCCCCGTCGCAGGTCACAGCCCTACAGGCCCGCTGCTCACCGGGTGGCTGGTGACATCACCGGTAGTCCCCCGTCAACTCGCCGGCTCTAGTCGGGCGGCGGATGGACGGCCTGGTGACCTGGGCGGGGGTGGCCATGAGCCGAGGCGTCCCCTGGTGTTCGGGGCGTCCAAGGGGGTGGTCGTGGTAGGCGGCCCGGCCACGTCGGTGCGCGGACACCGTCTGGTCCGTACACCGTGAGCCCACCGGTGCCTCGCGGAACCGGAAGAGCCGGGGCGCGGGGATCGAGACGCTGGCGGCACGGGCACGGACCCCGACCACGCCCCTGCCGGCGCAGGCCACCGGACCCGTCCCCGCACCCCGGCGAGCCCTCACGAGTGGCGGCGGTTGCTCACACGGGCGGCGCGGGTCCGGCCAGTTGCCCGCCGGCTGTGCGTGGATCTGCCGCACTGGGTACCAGTAGAGCGGAGTGGATCGATCTCCGGGAGCGATGAATGACCGACATTCGTATGAGCGCCGATGTACGCGCCGTACTCGGGCCCGACGGTATCGCCCAGGCCGGGGCGGTCACCCTCGCCAACGCGGTGTGCGTCGGCTGCGAGACGAGGATCGATCCGGATGAGCCGGCCAACGTGGTCGTCCGGATCGGCGGCCACGTAGCCCACGTCCGGTACGCGCACGCCCGCTGCCACGCCTCGGCCGTCGTCCGGATTCCCGAAGCCCGCACCCCTCGCACCGCGTCCGCGCTAGCGGCGCCGGACGAGGGGGTCCCCATGCTGATGACCGCCTCTGCCGTCGACCACGGCCGCGCCGTGCTCCCCACCCTCTTCGCGGAGATCGGGGCCCCAGTCTTCCTCCGCACGGGAACAGGATCCGAGCTCATGGACGTTCTGGCTTCCCGCGTCCTGGCCCGAGGCTTCTCCCCCGTAGGCCGTATGCGCCAGGCCCCTCCGCGCGCGGACCAGTGGCTGGCCGCCTACACCACACCGGGGCCGGACAACGCCTCCGACCTGACGGTGATGGAACCCGACGGAACAATCTTCTACACCGGCCCGATCCACCCCCCGGCCCAGTGGATCGTCGGCGTCGAGGACTACGGCTGGAGCGTCATGTACGTGGGGAAGGCAGGAATCGGCGACGTCCCCGCAGACGATCAGCGTACTAAGACCCGTCTAATGCGCGAGGCGGCCGCAGCCGGACGGTTCGTCGGCGCCCGCATCGCCGTCCACCACCTCGGATAGGCGAAGGCGCCGCCATCAGGCCCGCGGGACTCGATGACCAAGCTCGACACCAGCGGATCCGCTTCTTGATGGGTGGCCCGCGCTTCGCCGGGAACGGGTCACTCAGCCCGGACGGCGACGGCATCCTGGCCGACTGCTGGGAGTGAGTCAGTCCCGGTCGGCATCGTCTTCGTGGAGCCGGCGGGCGAGGTCGTCGGACCAGAGCTGCGCCCAGGTCCGCAGGGCGGCCATGGCGCTCTCGTCGAGGCCGTAGGCAATTAACTCGGCGTCGTCGATCCAGTCAGCGCCGGCCAGGCGGCTCTGGAGGTCTTGGGGACTGAACCGGCCTCGTGCGTGGCGGCGGCCAAACTCTTCGAGGTCGGGGGTGGTCCAGCGGCGGGAGGCGGCGTACACGTCGAGGAAGTCGCGGGCGGCGCCCCGGTCGGCGAGGGCGCGGACCTTAGTGCCGATCACGTCCTCCTCGGCGAGGACGGGACCGTAGGCGCTCTGGGCGATCGGCCGCCAGAAGACCTCCTTCAGCACGTCGACCTCGCACGCTTCGCCCGTGAGCGGGTCGGTGACCTGGAAGCGGGCGGACAGCGGGGCGATCTCGACCTCGGCGACCTGCCAGCCCCGCTCCGTGAGCCCCGCGCGCACGGCCTCGGCGATCTCGTCCATAGGGGTCGGGGACTCGGTAGCGAGGTCCAGGTCCTGACTGACCCGTTCCAGCAGCTCGTGCGCCTGCACCGCGTAGCCGCCGGTCAGGACCAGGGGGTAGGGGGATCCGAGCGCGAGCACGTCGGCGAGGAGCCGCGCATGCAGTTCCGGCATCTTCACGCCGCGGCCAGCTCCCGGAGCTGGGGGAAGGCTTCCTCCCATACGTCCCGCACGCTCGGCCCGGCCAGAGTCCGCAGCACTGGCCACAGGCTGGCGAGCAGCTCAGCGTTCAGGAAGCGGCACAGGTCCTCGCGAGTGCCCTCGGCCAAGACAGTGCGGTAGAGGCCCATGCGCTGGCGGGGCTGGTCGAGGTCGAAGGCGCGCAGCCCGGACCAGGCCACGTGCAGGGGAAGCTCGATGACTCCGTGGATGGGCCCGGTCAGCGCTGACAGGCTCGGGGGAAGCCGGCGGGCGAATTTCAGCCTGTACAGGACGGCGTCGTCGAGACCGGGGTTGGAGACAGTCATGCTCCGAGTATCCACCGGCCTGGCGCCGTACGGGTCGGTCCTCGCGGGCCGCGGTCTCGTCGATGTCGAGCAGACCCTAGTCGCTGGTGTTCCTTACAAGCTGTTGCCGCGGGTGGGTCGGGAGCGCCTCACCGCCCGGATACTCGGTCGGAAGCGTGGGGCCAGTGCCGTAGGGTGGTGTTCACCGACGCGGGGTGGAGCAGCTCGGTAGCTCGCTGGGCTCATAACCCAGAGGTCGCAGGTTCAAATCCTGTCCCCGCTACCAACGCAACAGCCCCCTCGACCACCAGGTCGAGGGGGCTGTTCGCATTCAACACCGCGTGTGCCGTGGAGACGGCCGAGTGCACGCGAATCGGGCGGTTCTACTCGCCGGCCCGCACCTTCACGATCTTGATGTCCGTGGCGCCCTCCGCCTCGAGATCTGCCTTGCGGTGTTCGGCGCTGGGCTGGTCGTAGCTCACCGCGGACAACATGGCCTTGCCGTCGCGCGCGCGTACCCACTTCACCCGGTAGTTGACCATCGCTACGCTCCCTCGTGCGCTCCGCACTCGCCGGCCCAGATCAGCGGGCCCTGTCTTTGCATCCGGTGCGGACAGCCGTCCGCCCCAGATCGACCGGATCTCATCCAACAACTTCGGATAGTGCTCTCCGTACGTGCCCAGCGCATGCCACACCGCATTCAGAGCTGCTTTGAGCGGGTCGGGTTCGGCAGCAGCGCGTACGGCGGGGAGAGCATAATGCGGCTGTGAGATGGGCCCACGGACCTGCGGTGTGATGGCAGGGAACACGAGTTCGGTGTACACCATCGGTGCCTGGCTTCCCGGTAGCCGGTCAAGCCTGTAGCTCGTCTCCCCGTCGCTCTCTTCTGCGGTCTTGACCCACACCAACCCTGCCGGCGCCGGGGGAAAGTACCGCCCCCGCTGGGGCGGTACTGCCCCGAGAACATCCGGGCCCGGTTCGAGAGGGGTGGACTCCAGAGCCTCCCGCATCCGGGCCGCGTCGTCGAAAGGGGGCGGTAGCGGATGCCCCTGCGTCAACGCGGCGAGCGCCCCAGCGACCCACGGCACATCGGTCAGGCCCGCCACCTCGCAGGCCCGCTGAGCGGCGAGCACCGCCACGGCACGCTGGACGTCTGGATCAGCGGCACCGAGGTCGTGGACTAGGTCACTGTCGAAGTCGAGCAGCCCCAGGACGTTGCTCTCGCGGGCACGGCGCAGCGACTCACTCGGCAGTCTTCCGCCCCACCGCCACCTCTCGTAGTGCAGCTGCCGATCCTCCGCGACCCCTACCCCATCTGAGACCAGCTTGTGCACACGCCCCCCGTTCGGGACGGCCTCTGAAATCCCTATCGGATCTGCCGTCCCTTCTCCCGCATCATGCCGCAGGCCACTGACACGCCCGGGACCCGGGCCGGGGTGACGCGGCCGAGCAGTCGTTCATGTCCGGCCGCGCTGACGGTCTGTAATAGCAGGTCACAGCCGTGCATCCGGCACGGCCGCCTGCTCAACCGCTTGTCCGTGGAGATTGGAGGGGGCGGAGCGGTTCGAGCTGACCGACGCGCTCCCCTACGACGGCACCTACGCCGCCGAACCCCTCGACCGCTCCCTGTGGGGGTGAGGTGACGAGATGGCACCAGGATTCGGTGCTGCTCGTCACCTCCCAGGGCTTGGGAAACATCGGCCAGGACAGCCCGACGTCAGCGGTGGCCGCCGGCCGGTGCACCAGCCGCTCGCCCGGGCGGGACGGCGCCGACAATCCGATGCCCGCGATCTGCGCTCGGCCGTCCACGCGGCGGCGCACACCCGGTGTTTCGACGGGGACCACCTATGAAACGGAGACTTCGTCACGGTGCCGGTCCGGGCTCACGGCAGGCCAACAAGCGGAACTGTCGCTACCGTTATTGGCTGCTCGATTGGTCCCCACGGCCGGTCCGGGCCTCACAGATGGCTGGGTGGTTGTCGATGGTGTAGAGGATCAGGCCGGTGCAGCGGCCGGGAAAGTATTCGCGGCCCCTCGTCGGGGTTTCCTTTGCGTCGCGAAGCGCCAGCCTGATGCTGTTCTCGATCTCCAGGGCGATGCCGTCGGGGAGGTTTTCGATCAGGCGTATCACTATGCCCAAGCCGTCCCGTCTGTGGTCGGAGAGTCGAGGGCGGGGATCTCCGCCAGTGACTCCGAACTTGACCACCTCCCTCTCGTCGTCGGTGACCACGTAGACCACATCGAAGTGCTGGCCTACACAGATCCGGCAGAGTCCTTGGCCTCTCTGGACGCCACCGGGTTGGGGCGTGCAGTGGTGGCCTTGGGCGCAGCGCACCCGGTGGGGGGTGTGGATGCCGAGCCAGGCGGGTTCGAGGACTTCGCCCCCCAGTTCCGTAACCCGGATCCTGAATGCCACCCATGCAGCCTGGGAGTCGCGGCCAGCGCAGGTGCCGCAGAGCCCTTGGCCGGTGTGGACGCTATTGGGGCGGGGGGTGCAGTGATGTCCGGCGGCGCAGCGTACCCGGTGGGGCTTGAGGGCGCCGAGCCAGGCGGGTTCAAGGACTTCGCCCCCCAGTTCCGTAACCCGGATCCTGAATGCCACCCATGCAGCCTGGGAGTCGTTGCCGACGCAGGTGCGGCAGAGCCCTTGGCCCTGCTGGATGGCGTTGGGGCGGGGGGTGCAGTGATGTCCGGCGGCGCAGCGTACCCGGTGGGGCTTGAGGGCGCCGAGCCAGGCGGGTTCAAGGACTTCGCCCCCCAGTTCCGTAACCCGGGCCCTGAACGCCGCCCATGCGACCCGCGGGTCCTGGCCGGCGCAGGTACGGCAGATCCCCAATCCCCGCGACACATTCGACGGCCTGGGTGTGTTCTCGTGGCCTTGGGCGCAGCGCACCCGGTGCGGCTTGTGGAGGCCGAGCCAGGCGACTTCGAGGAGGGTGGCGCCCAGTTCGGCAAGCCGCTCACGGAATACGGATTCAGCGCGGAGGCTACTTGGTGAAGGCATCCGAGCATCATGCCGGGCAGCGCCCACAGGAGCTCTCAATGTCCGTAGTTGTCTGCACGGGTGACCAGCTTGTTCGTAGTCGAGCGCACGGGAAGCTCGGACGAGCATGACCATCGCCGACCACGCTGACCTCAGCTGACGCGCGGGCAGAGGACTTCGGACATCGGTGCAGGCGACTTTGAAAACTGACAGCGGACCCCGTGTACGGCCCGATGACGAAGGGCCGCCGCCCCGCGAGGTGACGGCCCTCAGCTCCTGCCAGCCTGCCTACGGGGCTGGGGTGAACTCCACCTCGGTGCCGCCGCAGCCAGCCGCGATGTCCAACAGGCGGTCCCGCTCCAGCTCATCCACGGCCAGGCCCCAGCGGAGCTTCGTCGCGGTCCACTCGGCGCTGTACCGACACAGAACCTCCTCGGAGCCCGACGGCGGCAGCCACTCCGCCGGATCCTGGTCGCTCTTGCTGCGGTTCGAGCGGGCCGTCACCGCGACCAACGAAGCCTCCTGGCCCAAGTCGTTCGCGTACGCCTCTCGGCGCGCAGCCGTCCAGGCCGAGGCTCCGCTGTCCCACGCCTCCGCGAGGGGCACCATGTGGTCGATGTCCAGCGCCCCGGCCGGCGTCACCGGCCGCTCGTCGTAGTACGACCACCACACCCCACCGGTCAACGTGCAGCCCGGACCGATCTCAGGGGCCTCCACAGCCTCCGCGATCAGCACCTCCATCCTCGTGTTGCAGCCGTCGTCCGCGATCGCGCCGGCGTTCCAGTGCTTGAAGGCGGCGGACGTAGCCCTCACGGGACTCGGCGGCTACGGGGATCCGGTCGATGCCCTCGAACAGGGATGCCGTCTCGACCCGGGAGGGCAGGGTGAGGGCCGTAGCCGGGCCGTCCGCGGCGGTGGCCGGTGCGGTGGTGGCGAGCAGGGGCAGGACGGACAGGGCGAGCGCGGGCAGGCCGCGGCGCAGCAGGTTCTTGATCACGCCCAGGGTTGTAGCCGCTGTGCCAGCTCTGCCGGGAGAGTGGCCACGGGCCCGTCACCCGGGCGGGCGTGCTGATTCACCGCAGAAACGGCACGCCTGGGCAGGTCCCCTTCGCTCATCCGGCTCACGTTGCCGAAGCCCGCGAAGGTGTAGTCGGTTCTCGCGAATACGGTCTGCGGACCTGACCGCTTACTAGCAGACAACCCAGCACATAGGACTCACACCGGGTCAAGATTCAGGGTTTACGCCAGCCTAAACCGCTCCTCACCGACGCTCAGCTACACAGGTGAGCAGCAGCCAAATTTTCGCCACAATGGCAATTTATCGCAGCTCCCAAATTTCGACCCAAAATTAGATTTGACTGAGAACTGGACGCGATGGCTCGAATCCGGCAATAGATTTGAGGTACCCCTGAGGGTTCACCGTGACCTGGATCACATTCAGTTAAGGTCGATTGAACTATGCGGATGCACAGAACAAACTTCCGGTGAACCAAGCGATTCCCGCGGAGAGGGTCACCTCTTCAAAGAATCACATTCGAGTTTCCAAGCTCAAGGAGAGCCGTGAAGCGCATCAACTTCCACTTGAACAAGCGTGGCGCCGCCACGATGGCTACCGGAGTTGCATTGGCGGCGGCGCTGACCGCCACCATGACCTCGGGGGTTTCGTACGCGGACTCCGGAACACCGCAGGGATTACCCCCGGGTGCGGTTTCGGCGGATGGCAAGTTCTTCACGCCGGGCCCGAACACGACCGTCAAGAGGAACGCTGGTGAGGACGTCCCCGGCACGCCGTCGGCAGAGGCGCTGGCAACGGTCACCCCGGGGCCCGCTGGTACGGCGGCGTCCTACCAGCTCAAGAACGCCCGCCGGATCGGCCAGTCGTGCGGAACAGACGTTCTCTCGCAGACGAGCGGATTCGGCAAGACCACACTCGTCCTGACCGTCGAGAAGGCCGTCGCCGCGACCTACTCCAGGGAGATCGGCATCGAGGTCAAGGCCATCTCGGCTGGGATGGGGTGGAGCGTCACCAACACCTACACCGTCAAGAACGAGACCCGCTACGAGGTGCCCGCCGGCAAGTGGGGAAGCGTGCAGGCCTTCCCGCTCTACGATCTGTACCAGGGCGACGTCTACAACCTGTGGGGTCCGGACACGGGGAAGGACGCCTACGCTTACAAGCCGGTGGGCGTCTGCTTCAATTCGTGGTACCAGTGACTAGAGTCTGACCATGTGACGTAAGTAAGGGGCGGCCCTGATGGGTAAAACAAAGAGGACTTTAGCCATCGGGGCTGCCCTGATTGCGCTGACAGCTGGATGCGATTCCGCTAAATCGCCTGACGGGAACTCCGCTCCGAGCGGAGAACGCAACATTCCACTGACCGAGTTGAGTTCAATTTCGGTGGATAGCGACCCGCTAGGCGATCTGAAGGAGCGCCCTAAGATTCTGTCCGAGGTTCAGTATGGAGACGTCCGCCTGATCGCCTACGCGACCAGCGACTCCTGCGGAATCGTCACCACGCCGAAGAACGACCCCCAGCACAGCGATATCCACCTCGTGTCAAAGTGGCCCGCACCTGGGCAGGGAGCCGCCCCCTACCCGGCCGGCCCCTACAACAGTGCCTCCGGCAACGGCAGCGGGAAGGCCTGGGCCTCCCTGCTCTGCAGCAAGGACGCGATGGTGATCGAGTACACCCTGGATTCGGCCAGCAGCAGCCCGGGAGAGATCCGCGGAGAAGCTACCGCCACGCCAGTGCCTAACAATCAGGCAGCCTCACGGATCATCATCGGAGATCCCGCGACCCGCCTGCAGATCCAGCACCAAGCCGACAAGTCGGGGACCAACACCCCCAGTACCGGGCCGCGCTAGAAGAGGTCATCGCCGCTGGGCCAGCCCGGCCCGCCGGGCAGAACGGTGACGGACTCGGTCAGTGCGACGGACACGGGGACTTCCACTCCGCCAGCGTCGCTGCCCAACGACCGGGCGCGCGCCCGGCTACGCCGGACAGCGACGCGGAAGACCGCCCCCGGGCGGCTACGACGGCGGTGGCTGCGTGAGGCGCAGCCAGGCGGTCAGTGCGGCCTGCAGCTCGAGGACGGCCTGGCGGTCGAGGGGTTGTGCTGTCCGGCCGGCGCGCAGCGTGACGGCCTGGGGTGTGACGCTCCAGCCCGCGCCCAGCCGGTCGGGGGAGGTGATCTCGGAGCCGTGGGCGAGGGTGCGGAGCATGGCCTCGATCCGGGGCGGGACCGGTGTCTGGCGCGGCCGCCACGTCACGTTTCGCAGCCGGACCGGGAGGCCGAGCGCGGTCCGGAAGGCGTCGACTGCACGGTCGAGCGGCTGCGCGGTGTGGGGTGCGGTGCGGTGCCGAGGAACGCTTCGGTCAGCTCGGGGTGAACGCGCGCGCGGGGGTCCTCCCGCGGTGGCAGCGGGTGCTCCTCTACCTCCAGGCGCACGCACGCCGGCGGGACGAGGACCTTGTCGTAGCCGTTCTTCATGGCGGTGGCGTGGTGTCCGCGCAGTGCGCTGATCGGGCCGGTCAGTACATGTTCGCCCTGCATCCACGGCAGGTCGGGGCGCAGGTAGCGCAACGGCAGCTTCGGCGTATCGAGCTTGGGCGGCTGCCCGTACACGCCGTGGGAGCGGTGCAGCACACCGGACTCGGTGACCAGGACCGTCACCTGCCGACCGGTCGCGGCCTTGCCCAGCCGGAACCCCACCACCGTCGTCGGCATCCCGCCCCTCCCCATCCACTGCCCGGGTTGGCGCTACGACGCTATCGGCGACGCCCACGTCGGCGCGGGCGATCGCGGAACACCATGGAGGCGAGCGAGCGGCATGTTCACCGAGGCGCACATCGCGGTCCGCACGCCGAACGGGTGACCGGCCGGAGTGCCGACTTCCCTTCCAGAATCGAACAAGCATACGATTCAAGAGTGACCTCGAATGGTGAGACCGAGACCTTCCCCGATGACCTCCTCCAGCTCCAGGAGCGCCTCCACCGCGCGCACGCCGAGCATCGCGCCTACTTGGCCGGGCTGCCGTGGAGCGTGGAGCCCATGGCCGGCTGGCGGCGGGGCGAGCGGTTCTCCCACCGCGGCGACGTTCCCGACAGCCCCGGCTGGAGCGACGAGCAGAAGGAGACGGTCGACCGGATGTGGGCCGAGATCCGGGAGCTGACGATCACCCTCGTCGACCACCCGTACTGGGCGACGGTCGACCGCGCCGTCCTGGTGGATGCCCGGATGAAGCTGAAGAAGCAGACCCGCCCGGCCGCTGGCGACATGACGGAAGCGGCGTAGGCGCCTGCTCAGGCCTCACCTGCAGCGTTTTTTTGCGACTTCCGTCTATGAGCGCAGGTCAGGACGGGCTGTCGTGCCGGGGACCCGCCCTGGCGAGGGTCGCGGGGCGAAGGGTGCCGGGCCCGTATCGGGCTCGGGCCCGATCGGTGACGGTTTCGATGGCCAGGGCACGGTCGGCGGTGGGGTCGAGGCTGAGCTGCTCTGCGCCCTCCGCCGCCGGGCGAAGCTCCTGTGCACGCAGGCTGATGGAGCGGACACGGGCCCGCTGCAGGCCGAGGAGGTCGTAGAGCTCGTAGGCAGCGCCGACGAGCGGTCGGGTGTGGCCGGTGGGTTCGGGCAGCGTACGGCTACGCGAGCTCGTGGACCGGTCTGCGTACCGGAAGGTCAGGGCCAGGGTGCTGGCGATCTGCTGCTCGTCGCGAAGCAGACCGCCGAGTTCCTCGGCGAGGTCAAGGAGAGCCCGGCGGTGCTCGACGGGGTCGAGGACGTCGTGCCCGAAGGCTCGCTCGGCGCTCACCGATTTCGCGATCGGCTGCGGCTGGACGGTGCGCAGGTCATGGCCGTGGGCGTGGGCATGGAGCGAGCGCCCGGTGGCGGCGCCGAAGATCCTGGTGAGGGCAGGCAGGGATGCGTCGGCGAGGTCGCCGATGGTGTGCAGGCCGTAGGCCCGGAGTTTGGTGGCGGTGGCAGGACCAACGCCGTGGAGCGCGGCGACGGGGCGCGGCCGCAGCCACGCCTGCACGTCCGCGGCTTCGATGATGGTGGTGGCGCCGGGCGGGGTGACGGCGGCGGCCATCGTGGCGAGCATCCTCGTGGGGGCGATCGCGCAGGTGGTCTGCACGCCGTGCAAGGCCAGGGTCCGCATCCGAAGCAGTGCGGCGATTCCTTCGGGGTCGCGGTCGAAGTATCGGAGCGCGCCGGTGATGTCCAGGTGCGCGGCGTCCGGCGGGATCGCCTGAACGCGCGGGGTCAGGTTCTCGGCGAGTGCGAGGAGCTGCTCGTACATGTCCGGCCGGGAGCCGGGCTGGATGTGGAAGTAGGCGTGAAGGATTCGGCGTTCGGTCATGGTGATCACCCGGCCGATCCGGGGCTGGTGTAGCCGAGGGCTTTGAGGTCGGCGGCGCGGGTGCCGGCGGGCTGGAGGTCTGCGTACGGGTGGAGGCGGGCTCCGCTGGTGCCGTTCGAGAGGGTCCGCGACGGCGCCTGAGCCGGGGTGCGTGCGGCCTCGCTCCGGCCGAGGAGTGCGAGGACGGCTTCGGGTCCGTGGTCGCGGCGGGCGGCGGCGAGCGCGTCGAGGTTCCAGACGGCTTGGCCGACGACGGTGCGGCGCGGGCCGCGGGCTTCGACGGTGCCGCGGACGAGGAGGAGTCCGCAGTGGAAGATCGTGTGCGCGCAGGCGTCGTGGCTGTCGTCGAAGAACGCGATGTCGACGAGCCCGAAGCCGTCCTCCAGGGTCACGAAGATGACCCTCTTCCCCGAAGGAATCGGCGGGGTCTGGGTGGAGGCGCGGACTCCGGCGACGAGGACCTGCTGCCCGGGGTGCATCGCGCGCAGGTGGGCGGAGTCGGTGGCGCCGATCTCGCGGAGCAGCCGGTGGTGGTGGGTCATCAGGTGCTGGGACACGTCGATCTTCAGCACGCTGAGCTCGGCGTCCAGGGTCTCGCGGCTGGTCATCTCGGGCAGCCCGGACGGCTCGGCGGTGACGAGCTCGCCGTCGAGGGGGAGCTGGCCGGCGGCGGGCCGGGCGGCGGTGTGCCGGTGGAGCTCGGTCGTCTGCAGCAGGAGGTCGCGGCGGGTGAGCGGACCGCGCAGTCCGTCGAGCGCGCCGATCTGGATGAGACGCTCGGCGACCGGCAACGCGGGGCGGGCGCGGGTCCACACGTCCTGGACACCGTTGTAGGGCTGGCCAGCCGTGATCCGCGCGACCTGCTCCTCGCTGATGCCCTTCACCGTGGACAGCGAGAGCCGCACCCCCCACACGCCGGTCTCGGTCTGCTCGATCCGGTGCTCAGGCGCGGAGTGGTTGATGTCGACGGGGAGCACGGGTACGCCGTGGCGGCGGGCGTCGGAGACGATCACCCGGGCCGGCCACATCCCGGGATCATGCTCGAGGAGTCCGGCGTAGAGGGCCGCGGGGTGGTGGGCCTTGAGCCACGCGGACTGCAGGGCGGGCACGGCGAAGGCGACGGCGTGCGCGCGGCAGAACCCGTACGCGCCGAAGCTCTTGACGATCTCCCACACCTCGTCGAGGACCGCGTGGGAGTAGCCGCGGGCGCCGGCGTCGCGCCGGAACCAGGATTCGATCTTCGGGAGCCGGTCGGGGTCGGCGAGCGCGCGGCGGGCGACCTCGGCGAGGGCGCGGTCGCAGCCGGTCAGGACGGAGAGCATCCCGATGATCTGCTCGTGCCAGATCGTCACCCCGTAGGTGTCGGCGAGTACGGGCTCCAGATCGGGATGCGGGTAGTGGGGAGCGGCGCCGTGGCGGGCGGCGATGTAGAGGGCGGGCATGCCGCCCTTGACCGGGCCCGGTCGGAAGAGCGAGATGTCGGCGATGACGTCCTGGACGTCGCGCGGCTGGAGCCGGCCGACGAGGTCCTGCTGGCCGGGCGACTCCAGCTGGAACATCCCCACCGTGTCCGACGCTCGGATCAGGTCAAAGGCACGCGCGTCGCCAAGGGGGACGTGGTCGGGGTTGTCGAGATCGAGCTGGCGGCCGGTGGCACGGCGGATCTCGGCGACAGCGTGCGCCATCGCCGACTGCATCCGCACCCCGAGCACGTCGAGCTTCACCAGGCCGAGGTCTTCGACGTCGTGCTTGTCGGCCTGGACCATCGGATACTGCCCGCCCGGCGTCGGCTGCACCGGCAACCGGTCCAGGAGCGAGGCGTTGGAGATGATCACGCCGCACGGATGCATGGCGTACCCGCGCGGCAGGGCGTCCAGCCCTTCGGCGAGTTCCCACAACGGCCCGTACGAGCCGGCCTCGGCGGACAGCTTCTGCAGCTCGGGGAGCTCGGCGAGCGCACTGCGGATGTCGCAGGCCCGGAGGTGCGGGAACGACTTCGCGACCATGTCGACGCTCTGCGGGGGCAGGCCGAGGGCGAGGCCGGTGTCGCGCAGGGCGTGACGGGCCCGGTAGGTCTCCGGCATCCCCGTCACCGCGACCCGCTCGCTGCCGAAGCGCTCGATGATCCGGTCGTAGACCTCGAGCCGACGCGCGGACTCCACGTCCAGGTCGATGTCCGGCATCGAGGACCGCCGTACGGAGAGAAAGCGCTCGAAGAGCAGGTTGTGGTCGAGCGGGTTGGCCGTCGCGATGAACAAAGCGTGGTTGACCATGCTCCCGGCGCCCGACCCGCGGGCCGCGACCCGGATTCCCATCGCCCTGATGTCCGTGACGACCTGGGCGACCGCCAGGAAGTACGGCTCGAACTCGAGCTGGCCGATGACGCCGAGCTCATACTCCAGCTGCCCCACTGCCCGCCGGTCGCCGTCCAGGCCGCGCGCGAACATGCCGTCCGCGCACCTGCGCCGCAGCAGCTCCATCGCCCCGCCCCGGTCCGCGGCGGCGCCGACGACGGTGGGTTCGGGGAAGTGGGGCCGGCCCATGCCGAGGTCGGCCCGCGGGTCCACGACGCATGCCTCCGCCGTCGCGGCCGTCTCGGCCAGAAGCGCGGCAGCGCGGCCGGGACCCGCTCCAGCGGCTTCGGCGATCCGCTCGGCGGCCTCCGACATCGAGACGGGGCCCTTGAGCCAGCGCTCGCCGCAGTCGAGCCGGCGCCGGTCGATCGGGCGCAGCAGCCGGGCCGAGTCCAGGACGTCGGCAAGCCGGTGCTGGGCCGGATCGGCGTAGCGGACTGCGTTGGTCAGGACCGCAGGGATACCGAGCTGGTCGGCGAGGCCGATGGTGCGGGCGGCCAGACGCAGTGAACCCGGCCCCGTACCGGGCAGCCCCCACCACACCGTCTCCAGCCGCAGACCATCGCCGACGGCCTCGCGCCAGGGCGCGATCAGCTGCTCGGCGAGGTCCGGGCGCCCGGCCGACAGGGCACGCACCGGCTCCGAGGACGGCCCGAGCATCACCATCAAGCCCTCGTTCGCGTGCGCGGCGAGGGTCTCCCAGGACACCACCGGGGGCCCACCAGCGGCGCCCGCGTGTGCGGCGGAGACCAGGCGGCACAGCCGGGCCCACCCCGCGGCGTGCTGCGCCAGCAGGGTCACCCGCAGCTTCGGTTCCACCACGTGCGCACCACCGCGATCTGGAGTCCGCGGGCGGCCGGCGGCCGGGTGCGGCGTGGTCCAGGGGGCGATGGCGACGTCGACGCCGAAGATCGGCCGGACCCCGGCGACCGCAGCGGCCTTCGCGAAGCGGACGGTCCCGGCGACGGTGTCCCGGTCGGTGAGCGCCAATGTGCCGATGCCGCGTTCGGCGGCACGTTGTACCAGGTCAGCGGGGTGTGAGGCGCCGTAGCGGGCCGAGTAGCCGCTGGCGACGTGCAGGTGGACGCCACAGACCATGCTCCACCTCCAGCCGTCGCCTGTTTCAGCCGACCTGGCCGAATCTCACTCGTCTCTCCATCAACCTACCGAACACTTATTCGAACAGACCAGTCGGTTACTCCATCCGCGGCGAGCCGGACGTCCTTGTGACTTAGTGCCGTAGTTGGCCAGTTAGCGGCCTAGTTGGCCGGTGTTAGCGTCGAAGTTGGCCGCAGGGTAGCGGTTGCAGCACTCTCGGTGATGGCTTTCGTGAAAGTGCGGCGGGACCGCGCGACAGACGTGTGTGCTGGCGGCATGGCTTCAGCCTTTGTCCAGCCCGCCATGGGACCGGTGTGGTCCCACAGTTGCTGCCTCGATGATCTCGCGGTCCTGTTCGTGGTGCCAGAAGCGACTGAAGTCTTAGACACCGGGGCGGGCTGGGCACGGAGGTGGATCGCCACATGGCGGTCTGCTCAGGGGGAGGTTGTGAGCCCTGTACGCGACCTCGCTGCCTTCGAGTGGCCGGCTTCGCGGCCTGCCCGCGCGTTCGCCTGGCGGCCTGGCCAGCGGCATCGCCCAGGCTTGGCCTACTCGTCGGGAACGGGGCGGCTGCACGGGTTCGAGAGCCTGGCTGAGCGGCGTGTGCTGCTGGCGCTCGACTTCGTGGGCGGCATGACGGAGGTGCTCTCGCAGCCGTTCACCCTGAAGTTCACGACGTGCCGGCGCCCGGTCCGTCACACGCCGGACTTTCTGGCGCTGACGCGGGGGACGGCGTTGCTGATCGACGTCCGGCCGGCGGATCTGATCAAGCCGGACGACGCGGTGAAGTTCGCCGCTGCCCAGCGGGCGGCGGGAGCCGTCGGTTGGCAATACGCGGTGGTCGCGGGATGGCGGCCGCAGCCTTGGGCGGCGCTGGAAGCGTTGTCCGCCCGGCGCCGCGCAATGTCCGACCCCTTGGGATTGTTGCCGGAGCTACTCGAGCTGACTGCGGACCAACCGCGACGACTGGGCGAGCTTGTGGCAGCCACCTCCTGGCCGACACTCGCACGGGCCTACCTGCTGCACCTGCTCTGGTCGCGGCGGTTGACCGTGGACCTGGCCCTGCCGCTGGGAGATCAGTCGTGGATCTACCTGCCGAGGATGGACTGATGGCAAAGGGCGGCCAGGTGCGCCGGGCGGAGGACCTCGCCGAGCACGACCTCGCCCGGGCCCGGATCAGGGAGCAGCACCTTCTGGAGGTGGAGACCGGCTACCGGAGCGGAAGCCGGTTCTGGGCCCGGCCTGACGAGCCGCGTTCCGCGTTCGATCCCGTACGGACCACGTTGACTGAGCGGCGCCTGGCGAAGGTCCGGGAGCTCCGGGAGATGGGTCCGCAGGAGGCGAAGCAGCTGGGGCTGGATTCGATCAGCGAGCGAACGCTTCGACGCATGGCCGCGCAGCATACCGAGCGAGGGCTTGCAGGCCTTGCTGACGGCCGGTGGACTCGTGGGCTGTCCGGCCATGCGTCGGTGACGCCGGAGGTGGAGGCGGCGATTGTGGCGGTGCACGCGGAATCGCTGCATCGCTCGCGGATGAGCATGAAGTCGAAGGAGCGACTGATTCACCAGTACGTACGCGAGCGATTTTCCGACCGCGAGGTCCGAGTCCCGCACTACACGACCTTGATCAAGGTGTGGCGGGAGTGGTTCGGGCCGGGCGGCGGCCGCCAGCGCTACGTCCGCTCGGCGGCCGCAGCCGCTGCGGCCTGGATGCCGGAGACCGCGGTGCACGTCAGCCGGCCGGGACAGGTGGTGGTCCTCGATACGACGCCGCTGCCGGTGAAGGTGCTGGACGACGTCTTCGCCGAGCCGATCACGGTGCACCTGACGATCGCCTTGGACGCCTGCACCCACTCGGTCGTGGCGTTCCGGCTCACACCGGTGGCGGAGTCGGCGGTGGAGGTGGTGATGCTGCTGCGGGACGTGTTGCTGCCACTGCCGATGCGGCCGGACTGGGGCCCGGAAACGGAATGGCCCTACCCCGGCGCCCCGGCGGCCTTGGTGGCGGACTTGGCCGGGCATCCGGTTGCGGGTCTGCCGTTCTTCGCTCCGGAGACGGTGACCAGCGACCACGGCGCCGTCTACAAGAGCCACCACTTCGTCCAGGCCGCGGCGACGCTCGGGGTCGATTTGCTGCCGGCCCGGGCGATGCGGCCGCCGGATAAGGCCGCGTGCGAGCGGGCCTTCGCCGGGATCCAGTCGCTGCTGCTGGAGCTTCTCCTCGGCTACCGCGGCATCGACGTCGCCGACCGGGGCGCCGACCCGGAGGGCGACGCGACCTGGACGCTGTCGGAGATGGAGCACCTGTTGGCCACGTGGATCGTGAAGATCTGGCAGAACCGGCGTCTCGACCAGTACGCGCCCGCCTGGGATCCGGGCGGTCGGCACAGCCCGAACACCCTCTTCGCCGCCGCGGCCGCGCGGGACGGAATCTGCCTGGAGATCCCGCCACCTGACCTCTACTACGAGCTGCTGCCGGTGCACTTCGTACGGATCGACGCCCGGCGCGGTGTGAAGATCGGTGGCCTCTGGTACGGCGCCCACAGCCCCGTTCTCGAACCCCACAGGGGCCGCCTGTCGGGCAAGGGCGGCCAGCACGCGGGGAAGTGGGCGGTGCACCGCGACCCCCGGGACTGCCGCCAGGTCTTCATCGAGCTGGACGGAGCCTGGCACGAGCTCCTCTGGAACGGGCTCCCGTCCGGCCAGGAGGTGCCAGCCTTTTCCGACGCCCGCGTCGGGGATGTTCTGCGGCAGGCCGCCAAGGCAGGGCTCAAGCCCCGCAGCGACGCCGAACTACTGCCGGTGCTTCTCGGCTTGGTGGCCGCCAAGACGCCGGTGGACGCCTGGCCGACCCAGATGACCCGGCAGCAGAAGACCGACCGGGCTCGCGAACTGGCCCGGGCCCGGGCCGCGGCACTCGACCGGCCAGCACCGGAGCCTCCTCCAGGACCGCCACCGTCGGACGCCCGGGCTCTGCACAGGCAGGCTTCGGCCGCCGTGGAGGCAGACCGGCGGCGGCGCCGTATGTCCGCCGTCTCCGTCCCGCCGCCGGCGCCCCAGCTCTTGTCCGATTCTCTCAGGGCCAAGAACCTCTTCCTCCTCCCCGACGAAGAGCGGGATACACATGAGGAAGCGGGCACGGGGCGGGCAGGGGAGGGGGGCATGAAGCAGGTCGGCGCCGGGCTCGGGCTGATCGTGCCCGCGGCGCGGGACCAGGTGGCGGGCTGGGACACGTGGCGACGGGCACGCCACGCCTTCGTACCGGCGTCAGCACGGACATTCGGCCAGTGGCGGGCGATGACCCCACGGGAGCGATCCGCCTTCGACCTGCACCGGATGGCCACCCACGCCAACCTCCCGCTCCTCGACACCCCGATGAGCCGGACGGTCGACCGGCTGCTGAGCGCCCGGATCCGCACCAACGCCTTCAAGGCCAAGCCGTCCACCCGCGCGGGAGTGATGATCAGCGGCGGTGGCTACCAGGGCAAGACCGAGACCACCTGCGAGATCGTGGCCGCCTTCGAAGATTCTTGGCGCACCCTCCACCACCAACTCCCCCCCGACGCCACGCCCGGAACCCGCGACCTGTGGGTGCCGGTCGCCTACGTGCAGACCCCGGTGACTGCGAAGCCGAAGAGCACCTGCAAGGCAATCTTGAACTTCTACGGGGCGCCTACGAAGAACTTGGACCTCCCCGACCTGATCCGACAGGTTGCCGCCTCCCTGACCGACCACGGGACCAAGGTCTTGGTCCTCGACGACATCACCCGGCTGCGGATGCACCGCGCCGACGACCAAGACACCCTCGACCTGATCCGCGCATTCATGAGCATGAACGTCACCCTCGTCCTCATCGGCGTCGACATCCCCGCCTCCGGCCTCCTGCGCGAAGGCCGCCTTGATGTGGCGTCCAGGCAGAGCGTGCTGCCCCCGTCCCGGCACGCCACCACACACGGTCTGGAGGCCACCCAGACCGAGCGCCGCTTCGACCTCGTCGAACTCGACCGCTTCCGCTACGACACCGACGAACAGATCACCGCCTGGACCACTCATCTCACCGGCGTGGAACAGGCCCTCCGGCTGATGAACGCCCCACCGGGCATGCTCACCTCAGGCCGCATGCCCGAGTACCTCTTCACGCGCACCAATGGCGTCGTCGGCCTACTCGAACGCCTCATTGAGGACGGCTGTGCCGAAGCGATCACCAGCGGCGCCGAGCGCCTCACCGAGACCCTCCTCGACGACCTCCCGCTCACCCTGGCCGGAGCCAGCCGCGATGCCGAAGCAGGCGAAATCCCGGCCGTCCCCGCAGCTCCCGCCAGCCGCCCGCGTGCCGGACGGCGACGCAACACCGCGTTCGACGACCACGGCCCCGCCGCCTCGGACACAGCATGACGAACACCCCGCTGCCCAGAAGCCTCGACCCCGTCCCCGGCGAACTGCTGCCCGGCTACCTTCTACGCCTCGCCCACCGGATCGCCCTCCCACCGCTGGACCTCGGCCACCTCTGCGGCCTCACCACCGGCCCGATCTTCCCGGCCCGCCACCTCGTCCGCCTCGATGCCGCCCAGGCCCAGCAGATCGCCGACATCTGCCGCCTCCACCCCGCCGAAGTCCACGCACTCACCCTCGCCGGGCAAGCCCCCGGCTACACACCACTGCGCATCGACTACCTTGGGCGGCACCAGAGCTCCGTCACCATGGCCAACGACGGCTGGGTGCTCACCGCCTTCAGCCGCTACTGCCCGGACTGCCTGACCGACACCGCCCAGCTCCCCGGCGGATCCGTCTGGCAGGGCGCCTGGCGCCTCCCGCACACCTTTCTCTGCGAGCGGCACAACCGACTTCTAGCCTGGCAATGCCCCGCCTGCCACGCGCCGGCGTTTTCCAACGGTTACCGCTCCGACGGACGATGGCGACCCACCCAGCTCATCCCCGCCCCGGGGCAGCGTCTGCACCCAGCCCGCTGTCGCCACCGAGCCGGCTCTGGCCGTGCCTCCGCCTGCGGCCAGCCACTCGACCAGCCCACCGGAGAACACCTGCGGCCCACCCCGGCCATGACGCACGCCCACCGCCGGCTAGCCGAAGCCGCCACAGCCGGGGCCGATCATGAGGTAGCGAGCCTTGGTCAGCGGGTGTCCGCCCAGTCGTTCTTTAACGACGTCCGGGCGACCGTCTCGGCCGTTCGCGGCAGCTGGCCCATGGCCAGCGAGGTCTTCGCAGAGCTCGGGTCGATGGACGCGGTTACGGCCCACGTCGATGCTCTCCGCCGCCCCCACCCCGAGCGGACAGCGGCGCTGGGAGACGGACGGGTCGCTCGAACCTTCGGACACCCGCCCGCCGACCCGCTCCCGGCAGCGGCCCTGATGGCCCTCACTGTGGCGATCCTCGATGACCCGAACGGGCACCACACCCTCGCGCCGCTCCTGTCCGCTCTGCCGTCGACGAGTACCGCCCACATCCGGCTCCGCCGGCATGCCTCCCACTGCTCACCCACGATGACCGCGGTGCTCCGCGGGGTCGTCCGGCTCCCACGGAAGGCTGTTGGAAAGCCTGCCCTCTTCCCCCAGCCCGCTACGCACCGGGGCAGACTCGACCCTCACACCATCCCCGCTGTCCTGCCCGAGCACTGGACCACCCCGCTCGACGAGCTTGACGTACCGAGACGGCAACTGCGGCGGGACGCGGCGATCCGACTCGTCCAGATGGCCACCGGCCGCTCCCGCCGGTCCGCCGCCCTCTACCTCGGAATCCCGCTGGGGTCGCTGCACTCCGCCACCGTCACCATCCGCCCCTGGCAGAAGGAACCAGGCAACGCCGTGGCGTACCAGAATGCCCTTCACCGCGTCGCCGAGATCGCTATCGCTGACGGCGAAGGCGACCCGCGAGGTGCCTCGGCCAGGTGAGGGGGTCCCCATGATGGGGCGGTGCTGCTCCAGACAGCCTCGGCTCTCAGGATCGAAGTTGGACCGAAGTGTTCAGTTGGCCGATGGCGCTGTAGAGGGCCAACCACTGCGCACGTAGGCATGCGGCAAGATGCGGACGTGACCCTCTCTTCGCGTTTCACCCTGCCAGGCCAGGTCCGAGCTGTGGCCGCGGCGGATCCCTCCGGGCCACTGACCGTGACCAGCTACGGTGCGAACCCCCTGGCGACCGTCATCACGAGGTTCGACCTCTCAGACAAGGTGGCGTGGCAGCGGACCTACCCGGGGACAGGCAGGCCGCGCTCCCGTATGTCCACGGACGGGACGCTGTGGGTCGCCTACCCGGATCGTGACGGTCGGCTCCTGGAAGGTGTTCTGCCGGACGGATCCACCGGCCCCACCGTTCGCCCGGAGTGCCGCCCTGATGAGGAGGTCGGGGCGTTTGTCCTCCTCGACGATGGGTTCGTCATCTCTTGGGTCAGTGCCTCCCGCCTGGTCCGTGGGGAACGAAGTCGGCCCACGTCTGTACCGGAGCCTCGCGTGGCCCGGTACACGCGCGAGGGCGAGTGCCTCTGGTCTGCGCCGATCGTGCTCGGTGCGGTGTCGTTCCCGGGCGTGGTGGAGATGGGAGACCGGACCGGATGGGAGATCCGGCCGCGTAGACCTTGGGTCCCGGAGGAGATCGGCGTAGACCACTGGGAGCCACTGCTCGTATCGGGCGACCGAATCGCAGCCAGCTTCACCGACACACGGGGCGGCATCGGGCGGACGTTCTTCCTCGACTTGGAAAGCGGCGAGACCGTGTCGGCCACCACTCCCGCTCCTGCAGGCCGAAAGGCGATAGCCGGCCCTGGCCAGTTCCTGATCGGGTCCCAGGGCTACGGCGCGTTCACGACCGTCCTCTTCGGCGGCGACGGAGCCGAGACTGCGCGCTGGGCGACCCACGGGGCCATGCTCGTCGATAAGAACGGCAGCGTCAGCGGCCCCGAGCTCGAAAACCGCCTGCCGTCGAGATCACGCTTCCGGCGGCTCGCACCGGACAACAGCCTCGTGGACGGGCCGGCACTGACCGGCTACTACACATCCGACCCCGCGATGGACTGCGAGGGAACCGTCGTGTTCTGGCGCGACGGCAAGCTGCTCGCCGTGGACACCGACCTCACCGGACACGAGCTGTTCGCCATGGACGACAGCCGAGCAGTCATCGGTCGCGCGCTCCTGCTGAGCGAAGGCAGCGTCGTCGTCTCCCTGGACAACGAGGTCATGGTCTTCCGTACACCGCTGAGTTCCCTGGCTGAAGGTCCCTGGCCGTGCGGGGAAGGGAACCTCCAGGGCAATCCTCTGCTGAGCTGAAACGGCCGGCGCTACACCAGAGGAGACCGAGGCCGGACTTGAAGTCAGGTCGCGCGAGGACGGGTCCTCCGAGGGGTGTGCAGCAGGCGGCCCGGGCTGAGGGGTGTCGTACCTCGCTCTTATGCTCGCCCGATGACGTCTTACGAAGGCGCCCACCCCACTGTTCTTGTGCAGGTGGGCGACCGGCACGCACAGATCGACGAGCAGCTCGCACCCACGATCCAGGCTATGTGGGAATGCGGGTTCGATACCTTCACCTGCTGCCAGGACGTGGGCGAAAGCAACGCGGACTGGCCGGAGAAGCTGCCGCACATGGCGGAGTGGGTGGAGTCCAGGCGCGGCTGGATACTCGTCGACTTCCCGGTCGACAGCGGCCTTGCTTTCCTCTCGGCCGTGGCGAATGCCGGCCCGCGGGACGCGTTCTACGTTCGGATGACGCACTGGGCGGCTCCGGACGCGTGGGACGTGACGGTCAAGCCGATGGACGTGGCGATGTTCAAGGAGGAGCTGCCCTCAGGGTTTCGCCTACAGCTGCTCCAGGTGAGCTTCCCGGCGTACGATCTGCCGGAGCTGACCCGGCGCCTCCGCGAGCACGCTGCGGACCGATCGGTTTCGCCCGCCCCCACCGACTGGAGCACCGTCGGCCGATAGGGCCTTTTGTGAAAGTCCCGGTCGCGTGGGGTCTGGGGTACGCAGAGGGCGTCGTTGTCAGTGGTGCGGTGCATGATCGGCGCGTCACGTCTTCGCGGAGGTAGGAGAGCGCCATGCCGATCACAAACCAGCAGATAGCGGGACACGCGTTCCTGTGGCAGATGTACAACGACTCATATTTTCCAGATCGTGTAGTCGACCACGGGAAGGCGATCCTGCTGCGGCTGTGCGAACGAATTGAGGTCGAGAAGCCGTCTGATCTGGGGACCTTGTATTCGCTGACCCAGGCTGCAACGGAGGAGTTCAACCTCTGGGACGGGGAGCTCGCGGCAGCCGGAAGCGGGATCGAGACGGTTGCACGTGAGTGGATCTGTGACGAGTTTTGTTTCGTCGCGTCGGCATACGGCTTCACGGATGCGGCTTCGGAGGTGCTGACCGCCGGCCGGGACTGGTGAACGATGGCGGACCGCGCTCTCGCCCACCGCCGCCTCGACGTCTCGTGGCCCCTCATCCGGGACCAAATCCAATGGACAGTCCAGCCAATGCGGCTGGGCCTGACCAGAGCCGAACCAACCCGGTCGGCCTGGTGGGGGTAGGTTGATCACCAGTTGGCCGGAGGCCCTGGGGAGGAGCTGCTGTGACAGAGATCGAGGTCCCGGGTCCTGAGCCCGACTGGCAGCCAGCGACGCAACCGCCCTACTACACCGGCAAGAACCCCGCCAACCAGTACAGCGTCTGGGAGCACTCCGCTCCGCTGTTCCAGGTGATCGGAGTGCTGGCGTTGTCGGTGCAGCCGGTCGCTCAGCGGCTCCGTTTGCACGTGGAGCGGTCGTGGGACGGGCTGGACGAGCTCGACGTCGTTCTGTTCCGGCTGGAAGGGTTCAGCTTCGCGATCAGCAAGCACGACGGCAATCCTCTCGGCGTCTCGTACGTCTGGCTCACCCAGCCGCACGAGCAAGCCGACATGGCCCTGGACACGCTCCTGGCGGTGGTCGGGCTCGGCGAGGAGGCCGTCTCATTCCGCGGAGACCCTCGCGAAGATCCAGCAGAGCAGACCGCCACGGCACGGGATGTTGGCTCCCCCGAGGGAGTCGCCGGCACCACCTTGCCGACCTCACTGTGGGCAAGGTTCCGGCACGCGATCGGCACGGCATCACCCAGCCCGTAGTCACTCTCGACTCTCGACACGGGCCATTGGGAATCAGTCACACTCGATCGGTAGTCGGCCATCTCGTCCGACAGCTGGCCAGCCCTCGTTGTCGGTACCTGGTGACAAGATCACCAGTATGAGTTTCGTACGCACCACTCCGCCGCGGCCTGTCGAGGTGGCAGCGGTCTTTCCCGAGCTGGCGCCCTTGGCACGTCCTGCGATGCGACTGCATCCGCGTCCGGGGGCACCTTCGGTCAGGGACAGCTCGGTAGGCGGGCCGCTGCTTTGGCCGGCAGGAGAGCCATGGCCGCACTGCAAAGACGCGCACCTGCACGTGGACAGTGGATTCCGTCAGTCGCCGACCGAAGTGCGACTTGAGAGGCTCTTGCAGTTCAGGTGGCGCCCTGACGTCCAACCCACGCTCACGCCCGAGGAGGAGGCGCTCAAGAAGCGCAATGCTGCGTGGCTCGCCAAACGGCTCGAAGCCGGCCCTCCAAGGCCCGCCGAATGCCCGGTCCCGATGCTGCCCGTGGCTCAGCTGTTCCTGCGTGACATACCCCTGTTGCGGCCGCCAGGGCAGGCCGACCTGCTTCAGATTCTCTGGTGCCCGTATGAGCACGATCCGGATTACAAGCCGGCGACCGCAGTGTTCTGGCGGTCGGCCGCGGACGTCGGCGACGTCCTCGTCGCACCACCGGAAGCGTACGAGGCGGACTATCCGGGTTACGTGCCGGAGCCGTGCGTGCTGGCACCAGAAGTGATCACCGAGTACCCCAACAGCCTGGACCTGAGCCCGGAGCTGCAGGAGATGCTGGAGGACTGGAACAGGTGGCAGGAAGGCGGCGCCGGCCTGGCCAGCTCCTACGCGGCGTATCCGCGCGACTTCTATTCCATTCATCTGGGCAACGCCCCCGGCTGGAAGGTCGGCGGCTGGCCCCCGTGGGGCCGCACCGACCCGATCCTCCGGTACTGCGCCGTGTGCGAGGCACAGATGGTCCCGCTGCTGACGATCGCTTCCTGGGAGTGGGACGGCGACGAAGCTTGGGTGCCGCAGGAAGACCAGGCGAACGCCGCTGGCTCTCACTACGCGGGCCAGAACCCCTCGCAGCCGACGAGGGTAGAAGTGGGCAGCACGGACAACATGCAGATCTACGTCTGCCCGACCTCCCCCGATCATCCGCACACCGACCTGATCCAGTGAGCTGTCCCAGCTGGGACGCAGGTGAGGCGATCGACCGGGAGGGACGCATCATGTGTGCGCGTTTCCGCAGGTGAGAGGGCTCCAAGATTTAGCACGCTAGTTGTCCATCGGGGCCAACTAGCACGCTAAGTCACAGTCCTCGCCGGTGGGACGCTGGGAAGAGGGGTCCGCTGCGGTGACGGAGGTCTCTTGAAACCGACATGGAACGGGGCCGTGAGTTTTGGCTTGGTCACGATTCCAGTGGCCCTTGTGCCAGCAACCGAGGACCACTCGATCTCCTTCCGCCAGATCCACACGACGGACGGCGGCCGAGTCCGGTACAGCAAGCGGTGCGAGCTCGACGGCCAGGAGCTCGGCCAGGCTGACATCGGTCGCGCCTACGAGACCGCGACCGGCACGCTCGTTGAGGTAACCGACGCGGACCTCGACGGAATGCCGCTCCCCACGGCCAAGACGATCGACATCGTCTGCTTCGTCCCGGCCGCCTCGATCGACCCCATCGCGGTCGGCACGCCGTACTACCTAATGGCCAGCGGGCCGGCCTCCGCGAAGCCGTACGTCCTGCTGCGCATGGCCCTGGAGCGCTCCAGCAAGGTGGCTGTCGCGAAGGTCGCACTGCGCGGCCGCGAGCGCCTGGCCCTGCTCCGTGTCGTCGGTGACGCCCTGTGCCTGCACATCATGCTGTGGCCGGACGAGCTTCGATCCACTGACGGCGTCAGCACCCCGCCGGCCGACGTGAACCTGCCGGAGGAGGAGGTGCAGGCTGCGATCGCCCTGACCGAGGCGCTCTCGGGCCGCCCTATGGAGGATCTCCACGACGAGTACCGCGAGGCGCTCGAAGCCGTCATCGCGGCCAAGGCGGGAGGCGGCCGGGCCCAGCCCCCCGAGCCGGCCGAAGCACCCAGCGGGCAGGTCGTCGACCTCATGGCCGCCCTGGAGAAGTCGGTGCAGGACGCGAAAGCGGCCCGCGGCGAGCACGGCCAGGAGGACGCGACCGTCCACGAGATCAAGACCGACGCCCCGGCCAAGAAGAAGACGGCGGCGAAGAAGACCGCCGCCCGCGCCCGCAAGACGTCACCCCGCAGCGCCTGACCCATGGCCGAGTCCGCCTTCGCGCGGATCAGTCAGTTGAGCCCGGAGCTCGGCGACGAGTTCGGCTGGAGGGCGCGTTCCGTCGAGGACGATGTCCGCGTGTTCGCGGGTGGGGGCGACGTGGCGGGTGTGGGAGACGCGGCTGGTGCCGTGCCCGAGGAGGCCTGGAGCGGGGTCCTTGCCCTCCCGGATCTTGCGGAGGGTCTTGCGGACCACCCGGATGTCCGCCGGGGTGTCGACGAACGCGGCCACGGTGGCGATAGCGGTGAGCTCAGGGAGGGCGAGGGCGAAGGTGCCCTCCACGATCACGAGCGCGGCGTCGGCGTGCTCTGCGAGCGCGGCGCGGATCCGGGCGGGGTCGAGGGCGAGCGGGTCGCTGAAGTCGACGACCCGGCCTGGCCCGTCGAAGCGGGGAACGCTCGGGGCCACGTCTGGATCGCTGTAGTAGCAGAGGTCCAGGTGGACGAGGGCCGCGTTGGGCACGGCCTCGGCCAGGGCACGGGCGAGAACGGTCTTACCCGAGCCGGCACCTCCACCGATGAGCAGGAGCTGCGGTTTCAGGTGCGGTATGCGGGAGTCCCGTTTCGTAGATCCGCCCAGCTTCGAGGCGCCCATCAGCCCGTGACGGTCCACGAGACCTTCCACTGGTGTGTTGATGTCCTCTCCCGGCGTATCTTGCCGCTGTCTCACTGCGCCTTGCTGCGTTCGCCGTTCCGTCCCACGGTGTCTTATCGCTCGGCCGAACCCGGAGCTTCGCATCTCAGACTCCGGCCTTGGGGACCACCGGGGCGCCCATGACGACGACCACCATGCGCGTACCTGTCCCGCCGACCACCGCGGGCGCGGGCGTGCGGGGGTGCAAGGCGGCAGGGGTGAGACGGGGGCGCGGTCGGCGGCGGGGCGTTTGAAGGCCAGCACGCACGGCGCCTGATCGTGTGGCCGCCGAACACGGACACGGCGGTGTGCTCGTCCTGGAGGACCAGGTGTTCCCCGGAGGCAGGCCAAGGGGGAGGCGGGAAGGTTCGGGCGACGGCGGCCGCGGCTTCGAGGGGCGGGGGTCTCCGTGCGCGGGCGGCCAGGTGATTCTGCAGGCTCGCGCACACCTCGGTGTAGGTGTTGGCGCTGTAGCGCACCGAGAGGCAGGGCAGCGGTCCGGGGCCCGACAGCTTTCCGGGCTCGCTGCGGCACTTTTTGGTGTGTGGTTTCCCCAGCGGATGTTTCTGTTGAACTGGCCAGCAGCCCGGGCCGCGAACCGGCGTTGACCTGCTGGTTCTGCTCGATCGCTCGCCCCTGACGGCCCTTAAAAGCCTCGAAAAACTGTCGATAACAGGCAAAGAAAACCCACGAACACCCCAAAGAGTGATGTCCGATTCTCCGGGTTTCCTGAGGAGAAAAGCGCGTGGAGAAAGAGGGGGCCCTTTTGGGGAAGTCGCGATCCTGTCTTGCTGCGCGCGCAGCAAGACGCGGATTCACGTCTCTGTTTCCGCAGGTCACCAGCCACCTACCTGCCCAGGCAGGTTCCTATCCGGCCAGGCTTCTAGGCCGTTATCAGATAGGTGCGATCCGATAAGGCGCAGCAATGGAAGCCCATGAAGGAATTTGCTGAAATTGCTGGCATGGGGTGGCGCGGTCGAATAATGTCGGCGAGTCAGAGATGGCGGTCACCCGAATTGGATGACCGCCATCGCCAGTGGGTGCGCGCCCTGTTTCCGTCCAAGGGGTCGGGTCGCACCTCTATCTAAGGAGTCATCATGGCGCAGATCGTGCCCGATGTCCCCCGTCCGATCGGGCCCAGCCGGGCCCGGCAGCTCTCGGCCCGGTTCTGGACGATCGTCGGGCTGTACCTGTTCGTCGCCGCCGACCTGAACGACATGATCCCGGCTTCGGTCCGGCCGTGGATCTCCGGGGGCATCCTGCTCACCGTGCTCGTGGTGGTCGTGGTCCGGGCCGACCGGCGCCACCGGGACGGCCGGGGCCGCCGCTGACCTGGTCTCCTGCCGTCTGGGCGGGTCTCGGGGCACCTGGTGCTCCGAGACCCGCCCCTCGTACGTGTCGTGTGGGGGCAGGCTGCGCGTCTTCCCGCAGGCCGACGACCTTGAGCATGTCGAGCAGCATGTCGGTCCTCGGCAGCCTCCCCCTTGGTGTTGTCGCCGAGGCGCGCGAAGCGTTAGAGAACTCCATCGCCAACTCCGAGCGGCTCCAGAACGGTCCGGTAAGCGTGCAGGGGGAAGCCGGTCCGGCCGTGGCGGTCGATGGATCAGACAGTCGGGGATCCGGTGTAGTCGTACCGCCGATACCCTCGTCCGTCCCGGTGCCAGTCCAGGTAGAGGATCACGTCGGCCACCGCCCCGGATGCGGCCCGGGAGCTGATCGTCGGTGTCCGGTAGCGGCCGTCGCGGTCCCCGCTGGGGGTGGCCTTCTCCAGCGGGCTCTTGATGTCTGCGAAGTCCCGCTCGGTGACGACCGCGTCGGTGCCTTGTCGGGCCTGCTTGATCTGGAGTCGAAGCTTCGCCGCATCGAGGATCACCGCGTCCGCGGAGGCGTAGTAGGGCCCGTCCCACTGCGCTTCGGCATAGGCGTGGACGGTCGCTCTGGAGCGAGCCGCACACACTTTGATCTTGATGGTCCAGTTGTCGGGTGCGGGCCCGGTGTAGCCGGCGTCGTCGATGACCTGCTTACTGCTGGAGCACTGATAGCGCAGTGAGACAGCAGAGGCAGCAGATGCCGCTGGCGATGCCGCGGCCAGGACGCTCAGCGCCGTCACGACGGCCAGGACGGGGGCCTTGGTGATGTTCACACCAGGTCAATGCCGGACCTCGGGCCGGCGTCACGGCCGAACCTCACCTGGGTGACACCGCATACACGCGTTCGACCTGAGGTCGTGGGGGAGGGCCGCGTGGAGAATCTGCCCGGCTCCCGTCGGGCCCGGCTACGCCGGGCTGGCTCGTCACACCTCCGGGACGGTTGCCGTGATGAGTGCCGGACGGCCTTCGTGCAGCGCGGCGAGTCCTGCGTGAAGCCGGTCCGCGCGGGCAGGTCCGAGGAACGCGGCGGCCTCGTCAACGGTGACCCAGCGGTGCTCGGCGATGTCGGGATCGAGGGCCAGGAGCTTGACCGCTGTGGAGTCGACGGTGCTGAAGTCGAACAGGAGGATCTGCGTGGGGTGGTCCCAGCCGGGGCTGGGGTGCTCGAAGGAAATGGCGACGAGCGGGCCGGCGGGCAGGACGAGTCCGGTCTCTTCCCTGAGTTCACGCACGGCGGCCTCGGACGGTGTTTCGTGGGCGTCGACCTGGCCGCCGGGGAGTTGCCAGGTCTTGCTCCGCCCGGGCCGGACGATCAGGATCCGGTCGTTCTGGTCGCGGACGAGCGCGTTGGCGCCGACGTGCCAGCGAGGCAGGGTGTTCTTCCGTGATCCATTCCACCCTGCTCGTGCGACAAGCCGCGGCCGACGGAATCACCCGCCTGGTCGCCGGCGTCGCGGTCTTCGATAGCAGGGAGAGGGTGCTGCTCCTGCGGGCGCGCCGCAGGAGACGTGATCCCAGGTCTGTGGGACCTCCCAAGCGGGGTCGTCGCGGAGGCCGAGAGCCCTGAGCAGACTGCGTTGCGGGCGCTTGGCTCGGAAGCCGGCATCCATGGCATCGGGCTCACTGACTACGCCGGCTCCTTCGACTACTCCTTCGACGGAACCATCACCCGGCAGCTCGTCTTCTGCGCCCGCGCCGACACCATTGGGATCGACCTGTCCGCCGTGTACGACGCCTACACCTGGCGGTACGCCGACGCACTGCCCGCGGTCAGCCGCGATGTCCTCGACCTCATCCAGCGCATCGCGCCGCCCAAGCCCCAGCTCGACCCAGAGGAGTGGCATCTCTCCTGGCAGCGGTCCGGCGGGTCGACACCGCAGCTTAGAGATCCGCTGGGGGCCGCACCCGAGGCGGCCCGCGCAGCGCCCCGGGGCGCACCGTGCAGGGGGATAGGGTAGAGGCTTCCCTTTGCGGGCTTGAGCTTGAACTCCCCCGTTCGGCTGGCTGATTCGGGCTGCCGAGATTGGATGGATCACCATGGCGGACCGGCGGAATCGACGGGTCGCGGTCTTCGGCGCGGGCTACATCGGACTGGTGACGGGAGCGTGCCTGGCCGAGCTCGGCCACCGCGTTGTCGTACGCGACATCGACCCGGAGAAGGTCCGGGTCCTGCAGGGCGGCGACGTGCCGATCTACGAGCCGGGCCTGGGCGACATGATCACCCGGAACAAGGAGCGGCTGACCTTTACCCTCGACCTCGACGAGGCTCTTGCGGAGGCAGAGGTCGCCTACGTGTGCGTCGATACGCCGCCGTCGGTGTCCGGTGATGCCGACCTGTCGAAGGTGTGGTCGGTCGTCAGGTCCCTGGCCGCCGCCCCGCACCTGCACACGGTCGTGATGAAGTCGACCGTGCCGGTGGGCACCGGTGTCCGGGCCCGGGCAGCGCTGGACGAGGCCGGCCTCACGGCCACCGGATACGCCTCGAACCCGGAGTTCACCGCGGAGGGCCGGGCCGTGAACGACTTCATGAACCCGGACCGGATCGTCATCGGCGCCGACGAACCGGCCACCGCGGTGCTAATCGCCGAGCTGCACTCGGGCATCGACGCGCCGGTCGTGACGATGGACGTCCGCTCCGCGGAGATGGTCAAGCTGGCGTCGAACGCGCTGCTCGCCACGAAGATCAGCTTCGCGAACGAGATCGCCACCCTGTGCGAGAACACCGGAGCGGACGCGATGGAGGTCCTGGGCGCGGTCGGACTCGATCACCGGCTCGGCCCCCACTTCCTGCGCCCGGGGATCGGCTGGGGCGGCTCCTGCTTCCCGAAGGACTCCGAGGCGCTGCGGCAGCTCGCGAGCAACACGGGCTTCCACCCGCCGCTTCTGTCCGCGGTGATCGACGTCAACAACATCCAAAAGCGCCGGGCGATCCAGAAACTCAAGGATGTCCTCGGGGACCTGGCCGGCCGGGAGATCGTCCTGCTGGGGATGGCGTTCAAGCCGGGCACCGACGACATGCGCGAGGCACCTTCAGCGGTCCTCGCGTCGCGTCTGCAGGCTGAGGGCGCGAGCGTGCGGTGCTGGGACCCGCTGGCCCGGCCCAGTGCGGCGGAGCCGTGGCTCTCCGCGAGGCGGTACGCGAGCCCGGAGGAGGCTCTGGACGGTGCGGACGCGGCGGTCGTGGTCACCGAGTGGGCGCAGCTGCGGGATGTCGACTGGGGGCGCGTGGCCCAGCTGATGCGCCGACCGGTGCTCTTCGATGGACGGAACCTGCTGGACCCGGCCGAGATGCGGGAGCTCGGCTTCACGTACATGTCGGTCGGGCGCCCGTAGCGCTCACACATGCTGCTGCCCCGGCCGGAGGTTCCGGCCGGGGCAGCAGTGCGTTCAGGAGAGCTGGGCGCGGCGGGCGACCGCGAGGACGTGGTCGTCGAGGAGGTCGAGGACGTCGGGCGGTTCGGCGTCGCGGGTGTGGAGGTGGGCGACTGCGGCGAGGGCGGTCATGGCGGTGTCGAGGAGTTCGCGCTCGACGTCCTGCAGTGTGTGGGAGTTCCCCTTCCTCGGGTTCTGGCCAGTGGCGCCGACGAGCGCGGCGATCACCTCTCCGGACTCCTCGCCGACCTTGGTGACCCGCCCCCAGAGCAGCGCCTCCGGGTCGCGGTCCTTGTTGCCGGGCGCCGCGTCGATCCAGGCGGAAACGGCACAGATCAGCGCGCTGGTACGGGTCCTGCTCACGCCGTCCCCCTTGTGGTCGCGCCGGTGGCGGTGTGGGCGACGACGAGGATGTGGGAGGACAGGCCCAGCACGCTCGGCTCGGCCTCGGTCCGCCGGATCGCGGCCAGGACCCGCTCCCGGCCCCGCTCGTCGGCCATCTGTGAGGCGAGGTCCGGTAGGAGCTTGGCCGGCCCCTCCACGGCGAGGAGCCCCTGGACGGTCAGACCTGCGGTCCGTGCCTCGGCGGCGAGCTCGTCCGGGGAGTGGAGGTAGGCGGTGGTCCACAGCCGTTCGAAGTCCCGGCCAGGGTTGCGGTGCTGCCCGGTCGCCAGATGCTCTGCGACCGTCCCCTCGGCGCCGGGCAGAGCGAGCAGGTCCTGGGAGAGCATCTGCCAGACCGTGTAGAAGCGGGACGCGCCGACGGCGATGACCGTGCCGCCGGGCTTGAGGACGCGGGCGGCCTCCGACCACACCCGGGCGCGGCCGGCGGCGGTGGTGAGGTGGTAGAGCGGCCCGAGGAGGAGAACCGCGTCACCGCGGTGCGTCTCGTACGGCAGGGCGCGGGCGTCGCCGCGGCGGACGCTTGCGAGCGGGTACTCGCTCGCCTTGGAGGCGGCGACGGCCTGGTCGGTGTGGAGGGGGACGGGGTCCAGGAGGTGGACGTCGTAGCCGGCGGCGGCCAGGGCGAGCGCGTAGCGGCCGGGCCCGCCGCCGACGTCGTAGACGGTCGCGGGCGCCGCGGGCAGGTGGCGGGCCAGGATGTCCATGGTGCGCCAGAACTCGATCGCGCGGTGTGGGGCGGTCAGACGGTCCTGCTCGTAGCCCTCGTTGTAGAAGTCGAGGACCTCGGGCTCGAGGCTCGTGTCGGTCACCAGGTGTCCCTTCTGCCGGGCGCGGTCACGCCGTGGCGGTGAGGTGGTCGAGGAAGGCGTGTTGGAAGTCGGCGCGACGGGCCCGGTCGTCGGGCGTCATGACGGGACCATGGGCACGGTCGATGACGGAGGCGATGGCGCCGCCGACGGCCGGGCTGGAGCCGATGTAGCTGACGAGCTTGAACTGCATGACGAGGTACCAGTCCTCCTCGCCGACGGTGCTGACGGGCCGGGGCGTGAAGAAGGAGGTGTTGTAGCTGAGGCCGCCCAGAGTGAGGCAGCGGTTCGCGATCCAGGGGCGGGAGGCGAGCAGCCGCAGCTGGGCGGGGGTCACGTCCTTGAGGACGGCACGCAGCCGCATAAGGTCGGCGGCCGCGGGGCGGGAGAGCCAGGGCAGAGCGGTCAGGTTGGAGCGGACGGTGTCGGGCGGCAGCAGGGCCGGCCGCTGCCACGGCGCCGGGGCGTCCGCGTGACCGGTGAAGGCGGTCAGCACGGCGCGATGCGTGGTCTCGGCGGTGGCGTGCAGGGAGCGCAGCAGCACCCGGCAGTCGGCGGTGGTCAGGAACGGAATGCCGGGCAGCCGGAACTTGAGGCCGACCGGCAGGCCGAGGGCGGCGTCCCGGGCGAGGTCGGGCTCAAGCATGTGGCAGCCGGCCGGCAGCGGGGCGGTGCGCAGGGCGTCAGCCATGACCTGGTGGGCGAGGTGGGCGATGGGGTCGACGAGCGAGCGACGGACGGTCACGTCGGCGATGGAGGCCAGCGGCACGGGCCGGGAGCTGGCGCACACGGCGGCGGGCCAGCAGTTGAGGTGCAGGTGGAGGCGCTTGTCCCACCACTGCCCATTGTCGCGGTCGACGGTCGGGTCGCAGTTCCAGCCGATCCCGAGCCGGGACCCGGCCAGACCGAATCGACCGGCGGCCGGGCTTTGGGTGAACTCGGCGAAGGCGCGCGCGGCGTGCAGGAGAGCGGCGAGGACCTTGTCGGGAGTGTTGCCGACGTGGGTGCGCAGAACGTCGTCCCGGGCGACGAGGAGCATCAGGTCATACAGGGAGTGGGGGAAGGCCTTGTCGATCGCGGCGAGGCGCTCGGCGTGGCCGGGGACCAGGAGCTCGCGGAGGATGAACGGCGCGTAGTGCTCGCGGTAGCCGCTGAGGTTGGGGAGCTCCTCGGGCGGTGCTGCGAGTCGGGGTGCTGGCAGGCCCGGGTTGACCGGCAGGTCCCAGGCGGCGGCCGGGTACAGGTCGTCGAGTGTCGCGGTCCGGCCGGGGGCGCGGAGCCGGGCGGGTGCGGTGGTCATGGCGGTCACCTGGACTCGGCGTGAGTGCGGGCGGTGCTGGTGGCGATGGCCCGGCCGGCGGCGATGCCCATCATGGCGGCCTGGACGATCCCCTGGGCGATCCCGGCGGAGTCGCCGACGACGTGGATGGGCAGGCCGGGGACCTTGCAGTCGGCGTCGATGGCCGGCTTGTCCCACAGGAACTCCAGCTCGGGGCCGACCACCAGGACGTCGTCGAGGATGTCGTCCACGCTCAGGCCGAGCCGGGAGTGGTCGAGGATCGAGCCCATGAACCGGCGGAAGCCCGCGGTGAGGCTGGTGTGCTCGGCGTCGGTGAACAGCTGGTCGACGGGACCTGCGGCCAGGTCGAGCACGGACGGCTGGAACGGCATGCCGGCCTGGAGCTCCGACCACGACGTGGCGCCCGTGCGGCGGGTGAGGAAGGCGCGCAGGGTCTGCGCGAACGGCCGGCCGCCGGCGAGCTCGCGGTAGGTGGTGATGAAGGAGTCCCGGGCCTCCAGGGCGTTGCCGCGGTCCTGGACCTGGCACAGCAGGCCGAAGTTCGAAGCCAGCGGCCGGTCGCCGGCGGTCCGCTCGGTGGTCTCGTGTCCGTCGAGGGTGAGGATCGGGTCGCCGAAGGCTTCCTGGTAGTTCGTCACCTTGATCCGTCCGCCGTTGTCCCCGCCGCAGAAGCAGAAGCTCTTGATCTTCTGGGCGTGGTCGAGCTGGGAGACCTTCAGATCAGGGTGCTCCTCGCCGATCGCCTTCAGCAGGCCGACGGCCATCTCCAGGCGCACCCCGACCGAGATGTCCGGCAGCTCGGTGGGCACCCCCAGCTGCTTGAGGAGCTCGGTGGTGGACGTGACGCCCCTGCGCCCGGTCGCCAGGACCAGGTGGTCGCAGCTGATCCTCCGCTCCTCGCTCAGGCCGGTCCGTACGGTGAGCTCCAGGTGCTGGCCGTGCTCCTTGGCGTCGGTGAGTTCGGAGATGTGCCACAGGTCGAGGTTCGGGTTCAGGAGGTCGTGCCAGCCGGCGATGACGGTGGCGAGGTCGCTCTCGCCGATGACCGCGACGGGGTACTCGCGGATCCGCAGCTGGTGGGCGGCGAACGCGTCCACGGCCTGCCCGGTGAGGTTCTCGCCGAGCAACTCGGGTGTGCGGCCGAGAGGCTCGGTCAGCCAGGCGAACGCGGTCTCGCACAACTCGTCCGCCCGGTCTGCGCCGAGGTGCGGGATCAGGCGGCGGCCGGACGGCAGCAAGCTGAGCTTCGCGCCGTCGCCGTAGTGCATGGAGCCCCCGAACCCGCTGATCACGTTGCAGATCCCGGCGCACCCGGTGCATGCGCGGCCGCGGTCGACGGGGCAGGGGCGGCGCCGGTAGGCGCGGCCGGCCTCCAGGAGGAGAATGTCCGTGCCGGGAGCGGCGGTCAGGATCGCTCGGGCACAGGCCAGACCGGCCGGTCCTGCTCCCGCGATGACGACGTCTTTGTGCATCGAGAACCCCCAGGGTCCCTGCCGACCACGCCCACAGGGCGGGGATCGGATGCCGGTGACCGTGCCGGGCCATCGGCGGCCAGGCACGGGCCGCTCCGGTGCGCGGCGGCACCGGGACGGGGCATCAGAAAAGCGTCCACCGCCGAGTTGAAGCGATGTCAGGCGGCCTGGAAATGCTGATGAAATCGCCGCTTTGACCACCCATTTCCAACCCTCCAGGCCTGTCGCCGTGCGTTCGGTGACCGCTACCTTCGAGGGGACGATTCGGCGCGGCTACGGCGCGGGGGTCCCCATGGCAGAACCGAACACCACCTTCCGGCGCTTACGCGAGGAGGAGTGGACGATGAGCCGCCGCGAGGCCGCCGAGTTCCTGGTGAAGAAGTCGATCGAGTACCGCGACCCGGTGCAATGCGTCACGCGGACGATCGCCACGTGGGAGGACGGCACCACCGCCTGCCCCTCGCCGCCGTACCAGCGTCTGCTCCACAAAATCACCGGCCGGACCGTCACCGAGCTCGGATTCACCCCGCCCACGCCCCGTACGGCCAGGCGGACCACGGAAAGCGAGGGCGACATGCGGCGACGCACCATGATCCTGGGAACCGGCGCCGCGCTGCTCACCGCCGCCCACCCCGCACGCGGCAACGCCGCCGCCCTCGACGGCGACCAACTCCAACAGCTCCAGCACGCCGAGCGCACCATCTACGCCCAGGACCGCGACCACGGCTCCGCTGAACTCGGGCGCCAGGCCGCCGCCGCCCTGAACACCGCTTACGGCTGGCTCCGGCAAGGCAGCTACACCGAGCCCATGGGCCGCCGCCTGCACTCCGCCACCGGCAACCTGTCCGTCGCCGCCGGCTGGCTCGCTCTCGACTCCGGCCGCACCCACGATGCCCGCTCCCTCTACACCGAGGCCCTCGCCAACGCCCGGCAGGCCGACGACCCCGGCCTCGAGGCCCACGCCTTCGCCTGCCTGTCCCTCCTCGCCCACTCCACCGGCCGCCCCCGCGAAGCCGTCACCACCGCCCAGGTCGCCCAGCGTCTCGTAGCCCCGCTCGGCTCACCCCGCTGGCTCTCCCTCCTGGCCATGCGCGAGGCCCGCGGCTGGGCCCTCCAAGGCGACCGCGCCCTGACCGAGCAGGCCATCGTCCACGCCCACAACCAGTACGCCCAGGGCCCCCGCGACGCCGACCCGGACTGGCTCGGGTTCTACGTGCCGGCCGAGCTCGCAGGCCTCGAATCCCTCTGCCGCGCCGACCTCGGACAACATGAACGGGCCAGCGCAGGCGCCGAGCAGGCCGTCATGCTCTTCGCCGACGGCCACCTACGCAACCGCGCCCTCTACACCGCGGACATCGCTCTCCACCACGCCCGCAAGTCCAACCCCGACCTTGACGCCGCCGGTGACGCCGCCCACCGCACCCTCGCCTACCTGCCCGAAGTCCGCTCCGAGCGCTTCCTGCGCTCCCTGCGCGATATCGCCGGAACCCTCCAGCCCCACCACCGCACCCGGGCTGTCGCCGACTACCTCGACGCCTACCGCGCCCTCGTCCCCGCCGCCTGAAGGATGCTGATGACCGACACCTTCGCCCTGCGGCGCTACGGCGCCGGCGACGTCGAACTCCTCCTGGACACCCTCGTCGACACCTGGGCCGACGCCCACGCCGAACAACCCGACGTCGCCGACGCCGGATTCACCCCCGACGCCCTGCGCCGACAGATCACCGGCCACGCCCGGCGCGACGACTTCACCCTGATCACCGCGTACGCCGACGGCCACCTCATCGGCTACGGCTACGGCTTCCGCTGCACCCCCGCCTACTGGTACGGCAAAGACCTCCTGCCGCACATCACCCCCGAAGACGCCCGCACCACCGACTCCCTCGCCGGAATCTGCGAACTCGCCGTACGCCCCAGCTGGCAAGGGCAAGGCATCGGCGCCCACCTCCACCAGGCGCTCCTCGACGCGATGCGCCCCCGCTGGGCCTCCCTGCTCGCCATGCCCGGAGCCCCCGCACAGCAGCTCTACCAGCGCCTCGGCTACCGATACGCAGGCCCGTACAAGTCCGGCCCCCAGGGACCAGTCCTAGACCTGCTGCTCCTGCGCACTGACCTATGAGGCGTCCAAGTACACCCTGGTGCTGATACCGCCGGACCGGGCCGCCGGGGCACGTCGAGACGCACGTGCTGTCCCTGCCGAACGGGGGAGGGCCGAGCTCATCGCCAGAACCGGCAGCCGCAGGCCTTTGCCCTGCTCGGGCGCGAGCCGGCTGATCCAGCTGGAGAACCTAGGAAGCGACGCTCTGGGGCTTCCAGTTGCGGGCGAGGAGCCCGAAGAGGAGGCAGTCGCTCCACTCTCCACGCTGCCAGAGGGATTCGGTGCTGCGGCCTTCGAGGTCGAAGCCCGCGCGTTCCAGGAGCCGGGCAGAGGCGGTGTTGCGGGCGTCGCACTCAGCTCTGACGTGGTGCAGGCCCCGGCAGAAGAGGTGGCCGAGGATGCCGTGGAGGGCTTCGATGGCGTAGCCCTGGCCATGGAGGGCGGGGGTGAGGGTGCCGCCGAGCTCGGCCTGCATCAGGTTCTCGTCGAGATTGACGCCGAGGTCACCGACCAGGCTCCGGTCGGCCTTCAACTCGACCGCGTACTGGAACCAGCCGGGTTGCTCCGGGTCAGCCTCGCTGTACTTGCGGACGGCCTCGGCCGCGTCCTCGGCGGAGAGCGGGGAAGGCCAGGCCTGGTAGCGGGCTATCTCCGGGTCGGAGCGGTAGGCGCGAAGAGCCGGGGCGTCGGCGGGCTCGAACCGGCGCAGTAGCAGGCGGGAGGTCTCGATCATCCCGGCATCGTGGCACGGGGAGGGACGCTACGGCGCGGATATCCGCCGGTCTGATTGCGGTCCGATGATCATGGATGAGCGGTTCCGAGAGCCAGATCAGGCGCAGGTGACCCCTATCGGGCCCGTGCGGCATCGCCGTCAGCTCACAAGGGCGGCTGATCTCTTCCCAGGTCGCTCCCGCCGGTCGGTCGGCGAGGATTGCGGCGCGAACGAGTTCCGGGGTCAGGTCGGCGAGGTCGGCGAGGTCGGCGGCATCGGTGCTGTGCAGGCTGGCCTCCGCGTGCTCGTCCGCGACCGCGTCGGCCAGGGCCAGTTCCAGGGCTTCGCACCGGCCTCGGAAGTGCCTGCCGATCTGGAACAGGGCCACCCGAGCACGGAAACGCGGCGGCCCGGCGGCGGAAAACCAGGCGAGCTGTGGGTACTGCAGCAGGCGGGGCCGTGTGCGGGGGCTGAGTTGCTGGGGGTGAAGCGGCGGTCGTGGTCTGGGCCTGCGGCCTCGGCCGGCTCCATGAGCCCGCCGAGGCCACCTTGGGTCAGGGGAAGCGCTGGGTCAGCGCTGCTGGATCCACCAGATGATCCAGCCCATCAGGAAGGCGCCGAGCGTGCCCGCCGCTCCCCGGACGATGCCGTGGCCGGCGACCCGGGCCAGGGACCGGAGTGCCTTGCTGCGCCCGCCGTAGTGGCGGGGGGCCTTCTGCTGCTGGTCACGCGGGGTCGACGTCGAGTGCGTGAAGCCCTTAGGCTCGATAGACGTACTGATTTCTCCTCCTAGGGGAGTTTTCGGGTTTCCACGTAGACGGCTCCCTGCTGGAACAGGGGGCCGTCGCCTTTTCGCAGGCGACGGCCAGCGCCGCGCCCGTCCCGGTCTTGCGGACGGGAGTCTTGGGGCCGGAGGCGTCACGCGCTCCGGTGGCGCTCACGGTGCGGCCGACGCCTCCGCGAGCACGGGCATGCTGTCGGCGAACCGGATCGCGGTGCGGGCGATGCCCTCGGGGGTCCATGCCGCCGCCGCGGCCTCCCGCTCCTTGTTGTTGACGTTGAGGTCGAAGGGAGCGGCGAGGGCCCAGCGGATCCGGGTGCTCTGGCCCAGGACCGCACGGCCGTCCAAGTGCTGCTCGGAGAGGTACGGGTACACCAACCTCTTCTCCTTCAGCTCCTGGATGCCGCGCCCGACCGTCGCGGGCGAGATCCCGTACCAGAACGCGAACTGCTTGTCCTGCCGCAGGACGAACGAGGTTCCGCGCAAGCTCATGAAGATCAGCAGCATCGCCTTCGCCGGCATCGACAAGGTCCGGTAGTAGCCCTGCTCCCAGTAGGCGAAGGGCACCTTGAAGTAGATGTCCTTGCGGGAGCCCGTCGGGTCACCCATCGGCACCGTGTACGGGTCTCCGGAGCCGTCCTCCAGGAGCTTGGTGACCTTGGTCATCCGGCCATCCGGCGCCGTGCCGATCAGCTTCATGTCCTTCAGCTTGGCCAGGTGCCGGGAGACGGCGGCACTCGCGGTTCCGTCCGTACGGAACGAGATCCCCGCAGCGCGCGCCCACGTCTCGGAACGCTGGGTGGTGCCCCAGCTGGCGCGGGCGGTGACGCAGTGGATCAGCAGCAGGAGCTCCAGCCGCTCCTCGCTGCGCAGCAGTCGGGGAAGGGGGCCCGGCTTCGTGACGACCCGGGTGCCCGACCCGGGGCCGGGGTCCTGGACGAAGGCGCGACGCAGCGGGACGGCGCGCCCGGAGCGCTTGGACTGCTCCAGCAGCATTCGTATCGTGTCGTCTCGGGAAACGGCCTTCTGCCGCCTGAGCACGGTGAGTTCGGTGGTCACGGACACCACTATGCCGTCGATACCCGCCAGACCGGTGGGTACTTCGGGCCGGGCGCCTACCCCTCAAGACCGCCCAGACGTGTTGAAGCAAAACTTAGCAACACTAGTACGCCGATATGAGACCTCAGATGGCCCGAAAGCCCAGGTCGATGCCTACTTAGGGCCCCTGAACCACCTCTGTTCAGATTGTGATCTCTGTCGATTCCGGTGCCGTCACTTCGACAGCTCGTCTCGTCACTCCGTGCTTGGTGGGCGACGGCCGAGCCCGGGTTGTTCCCGCCTTCTGCCCGCTGCCGGGCATCGGCTGCGCCAGCACCGCCAGCCGGTCTCGGACTGTGCGGAGCATGGCGGCGGCCCTGAACCCCACCGAGGGGTTCAGGGCCGCCGCCATGCTCCGCACAGCTACGCGGTGCGCGGGTCTGTACGGTCAACGGTGGATCTTCGAGCAGGAAGTGACACCTGATGACAGACGTGACCGTGTCGGCGGAGTCCGTGGCGGAGGTGCAGCCGTCCGGGTTGGCGCCGGATGTTCTGGATGACCAGCTGATCAGTCAGTTGGTGGACCGGGCCAAGGCCGACGGGATCAAGCTGACGGGCCAGGGTGGTCTGCTGCAGCAGCTGACGAAGAGGATTCTCGAGTCGGCTTTGGAAGGCGAGATCACCGATCATCTCGGGCATGAGAAGCATGAGAAGGCCGGCTCGGGCAACACCCGGAACGGGACCCGGTCCAAGACGGTGGTGACCGAGGTCGGCCCGGTCGTACTGGAGGTCCCGCGGGACCGGGAGGGCTCGTTCGAACCGCAGATCGTCAAGAAGCGGCAGCGCCGGCTGACGGGCGTCGACGAGATGGTCCTGTCTCTTTCGGCCCGCGGCCTGACCCACGGCGAGATCTCCGCTCACCTCGCGGAGGTCTACGGCGCCGAGGTCTCCAAGACGACCATCTCCACGATCACGGACAAGGTGATCGACGGCATGAACGAATGGCAGAACAGGCCCCTCGACTCGGTCTATCCGGTTCTGTTCATTGACTGTGTCCACGTGAAACTGCGGGACGGGAAGGTCGCGAACAGGCCTCTCTACGTCGTCCTGGCCGTCACCGTCGACGGCACCCGCGACATCCTGGGCCTGTGGGCCGGGGACGGAGGCGAGGGCGCCAAGTACTGACTCCAGGTCCTCACCGAGATCAAGAACCGCGGCACGGAAGACGTCTGCATGGTCGTCTGCGACGGGTTGAAGGGGCTGCCCGACGCGATCGGAGCAGTCTGGCCCCAGGCGGTCACACAGACCTGTGTCGTTCACCTCCTGCGGGCGTCGTTCCGTTACGCGGCCCGGCAGGACTGGGACAAGATCTCGAAGGCGCTCAAGCCCGTCTACACCGCCCCGACCGAGGACGCCGCAACCGAACGCTTCCTGGAATTCCAGGAAGAATGGGGCCAGAAGTACCCGGCGATCGTGCGGCTCTGGGAGAACGCCTGGGCCGAGTTCGTGCCGTTCCTCCAGTTCGACACCGAGATACGGCGGATCGTCTGCACGACGAACGCGATCGAGTCCGTGAACGCGCGGATCCGCAAGGCTGTCCGAGCCCGCGGACACTTCCCGAACGAGCAGGCCGCCATCAAGTGCGTCTACATGGCCATCATGAGCCTCGACCCCACCGGCCAGGGACGTAAACGCTGGACCCAACGCTGGAAGGCCGCTCTGAACGCCTTCGACATCACCTTCGACGGCCGGCTCTCAGCCGCCCGCCGCTGAACCCAACAACCCCAAAACCACCGTTAACTTTACGGACCCTACCCTCGTAGCCTCGGAAACGAGGATCAACGTGGGTGCCAATTCCCATGGCCTCACCAGTCCCTCATGTCAGGGAACACACCGGATCGTCCGACCTCGGCGAGAATCAAGCACTGGGTGAGCTGGGCAAAGGACAGGCAAAGCGCTTCGATACCCGCAGGCCACGAAGCGTCCGACCCGCACGTCCGGGAATCGACCGACCACCCTCATGCAGGCCGCCCGTACCGGCTGGTCGGACCCGCACGTCCGGGAATCGACCGATCGAAACGGCCCTTGAGTTCGAGTTCGGGGCGTCCGACCCGCAGGTCCGGGAATCGACTGATCTCCTTCAGCCGGCCACTCGATTCCCGGGCGTTCGTCCTGCAGGTCCGGGGATCGACCTCTGGTCCTGATTGGCGACCAGCAGCAGTTGTACTCCGTCCCGTAGATCCGGGAATCGACCGGTTCTGGATCAGCTGGAGGAGTGGGACTTCACGTCCGTCCCGCAGGTTCGGGAATCGACCGATGGTGGGCGAGAAGATCGCCTCGGTCTTCAGGTTCGTCCCACAGGTACGGGAATCGCCCGTTCATCACGTTTACCTCGCTCGGTGAGGGGACGTCCGTCCCGCAGGTCCGGGAATCGGGAATCGCTGTGGAAGCGGTTCGCCGAGGCCACGTTGAAGCGGTCCGTCCCGCAGGTCCGGGAACCGCCGGGCGTTGGAGGTTGCGTTTCGCCGGCGTCTGTTGTCCGTCCCGCAGGTCCGGGGATTGCCGGTCCACCGGCCGAGAACGGCGGATGGACTCCGCGTCCATCCCGCAGGTCTGGGGATCGACTGTACTGCCAGCGCTTCCACCGGCAGCGCGCGCTGTCCGTCCCGCAGGCCCTGGAATCGACCGATCCGCACAAGCGAGATCGCGAAGGGCGAGACCTCCGTCCCGCAGACCCAGGAATCGACCGTCGCCCTTGACCACCAGGGCCACCAGGGCCACCAGGGCCACCAGGATGGTGTCCGTCCCACAAGCCCGGGAATCGACCGGCTTCCTGGAACCCGCGTGGGTGGTGCGGGCGTCCGTCCCGCCGGCCCGGGAATCGACCGGCGCGCGAGGCCGCGGCCGACGTCTACGAGAGGTCCGTCCCGAAAACCACATACGTGTCCGTCTCGTACGCCCGGGAATCGACCGCCGGAGTTCAGCTCCCCCGGGATCGTGGGCGTGTCCGACACGCAGGTCCGGGAATCAACCGAGCGTGCCTTCGCCACTGTCGAACATGGTGTTGTCCAACCCGCAGGTGCGGGAATCGTCCGACGGATCTCTTCTACGCCTGGGAGAAGTTCTCGTCCGTCCCGCTGGTTCGGGAATCGACCGCTCGGCTACTCGCTCGGTGACGTCACCAACTCATCCGCCTCGCACGTTCGGGAATCGACCGTGCGCGGGCAACATCGGCACGATCGTGGGCAAGTCCGTCCCGCAGGCCCGGGAATCGACCGGTGGCCACGACGGGCGTGTAGCCCTGTCGGGTGTCTGTCCCGCAGGCTCGGGAATCAACCGTGGGAGGTCCAGCTCGTCGTCAGCTTCGAGCAGTCCGTCCCGCAGGCCCGGGAATCGCCCGCCGAAGCTGGAGCCGCCCGAGCGGGTCGACTTGCCCGTCCCGCAGGCCCGGGAATCGCCCGTCGTACCCAGGGACATCGGCGTGGACGGTGAGGTCCGTTCCGCAGGTCCGGGAATCGCCCGAGGTGTTGAGCCTGGTAGGCCCACTTCGAGATGTCCAACCCGCAGGTCCGGGGATCGCCCGTACGGCAGCGTGCGCGGAGCCATTATGTCCTCGTCCGTCCCGCAGGTCCGGGAATCGACCGGTGATGATCCCCTATGGCGTTTCCAACGCGATGTCGCTCCCGCAGTTCCAGGAATCAACGGGTCGCGGCCACCGTGCTCCACGGCCCCGACGAGTCCCTCCCGCAGGTCCGGGAATCGCCCGGCCGAGGACCGGGCCCTGTTCACCGCGGAGTGGCCCGTCCCGCAGGTCCGGGGATCGCCGGCGGCTGGCGGTGCTGCTGTGTGACCACTTGACGTCCGTCCCGCATGTTCGGGGATCTCCGGTCCACCGGCCGAGAACTGGGCGGTCCATCCCGCAGGTGCGGGGATCGTCGGTTGAGGGCCCACTCGGCGAGGGTCAAGGCCTGGTCCGTCCCGCAGGTCCGGGGATCGCCGGGCCATAGCCGGGGCCATGCTCTTGCCGACGCCGCCCGTCCCGCAGGTTCGGGGATCGCCACCACTACGGTGTTCCGGTTCCGGATCTTGCAGCATCCGGCCCACAGGTCCGGGAATCGACGGATACACCCGGAGGACTGCCCTTCCTGTCCCGTGCGCGGGAAAGGCATCGGGGCGACACCCAACTGGGTGTCGCCCCGACCGCCGGCATTTCTGACCTTAGGTCAGTGGACGCTGCGCAGATGGCCCCTGGCAGCCGCTGGCTTGCTCGCCTTCTTGCGCGCCTTCTCCTCTTGGTAGAGGGCCAGGCGTCTTTCGTACTCTTCCTCGAAGTGGCCGACATCGAGTCGGTCTTCCGGAGCAAGCGCTGCCAAGGCTGCGCGCCGGTCCTGCTGCGTGAGGTAGCGGGCCAGCATGGGGTGGATCTGAAGCTTTCCGCGGCCAATGACGAACACAAGTCGCGAGGCGACGAGGTAGGGCATCGCCCGGCTGATGACCCCTCGGTCAAGGGCGAGGCCGGTGGCGAGTTCTTCGTGAGTGGCCCGGACCAAGCCACCGGGCTGCTGCTGGCTGAGCATGTACAGGAGCATTTTGTAGCCGGTGGGCGGCAAACTGGGGACGTAGGCGAGGCCCGCATAGGGGTCGTCCTGCGGCATGGGCCACCGTGGGGCGGCCGAAGCGATGCTCATCACTTCCCCTTCCTCTTCTGCCGGGGTCCCTCCGGCAGCTTGGCGTCAACCTGCGCCATGGCCTTGAAGGCGTCCGGCGCCTTCGGATCCTCCAGGATGTCCTTGAGGAGGTCCAGCTGGTGCACCCGTTCCGGCGTGCTTCCAGGGACTTTACGCTTCCCCTCCGCCGGCGGGCGTACGCCCCCGCGCAGCGCCGCGGAGGGCACGATCTGGTAGACGCCGCGCCTGACACGGCGGAGGACTCCGTCTTCCAGGAGCACTCCCAGCGCCCAGGCCACGTGGGAGCGGCTGTAGCCGCTGCCGATCGTCTGACCGATCTGCTCCTGGGTCTGCTCGATGTGCCCCCCGACCTCCTGCAGTCCGATCATCGCGACCAGGACGGCCAGGACGAAACGGTCTTCGGCGTCGCCGTAGCGGCGTACGGCCCAGAGCATGAAGGCGAGGGAGTCCATGCTGTACGAGCTACCGATGAACCCGTTGCTGGTCGCCAGCGGGTAGAGGTGAGCACCGTACCCGGGCGGGAGGTCGAGGTTCTGGCCCCGTTCGGACCGCGACCTGGAGGGTGCCGTAGGCGTCGCAGGCAGCGGCCTGCGGCGCTTCGCCGGCCGCGGAGGCGGAATGGGAACGGGCTCGTTGGCTGCACTCATCGTTTCGGTAGGCCCCTCGTTGTCCTGGTACGCGTGAGCAGGCTAGTGCACTGTTGCAGTACTGCCACGTTCAACGTGCCGATACCGCAACTGAACTTCGAGAAACGTCGGTACTGGGCCGACGCTTCTCCTGCCCTCACCCAACGGCCGGGACGTCACCGGATACCTCACCACGGTGATCCTCACGGCGTTACAAGACGGGCACGATCGCACTCACCACTCACCACTCCTCACGTAGCGCCGCTGAACGGTGGTGAGCTGATGTCCTGGCCCAGAGGGCCCGGACGCAGAAATGCGCGTTACTTGAGCCCACTGCCGTGTGAGCGGGTGGCAAGGGCGCCGGCTGACCGAAGAACACATCCGCAGGACGACATCCGCCGGGGGCATGCCCTCATTTGGGGGCGCCTTGGGGCCCGGCCGTGTCGCCTCGGGAGCCTGGGCCCTTGATCGGACATGAAGACCTCCACCCGCCCGGTGCTGACTGCGGCGGCGGTGCTGGCCGTGGTCTAGGCCGGACGCGGGCGGGGTACGGAGTGTGGCGGGTCACCTGCGGTGGCGGTACCAGCGCCAGAGGAGTCCGGCCAGCAGCAGGTAGAGACCGGAGGCGGCAATGCCGACCTGGAGGGGGTCGGCCCAGGTGGGGTAGATCTTCACGATCAGTGTCGTTGCGCCGGCGACCACCGTGCCGCCTAGGACCGCGCAGACCGTGACTCGTTTCGAGGGGAGCGTCGGTCGGATCGTCACGAACGCGGCGTCCGAGTTGTCGCCGGTCGGCTGCTGCTGTCCGTTCACCGTCGTAGACATGTGTAAGCGTCCTTCGGTCCGTGGATACCAGGACTGATTGGCCCGGCAGAGGTAATACGGACGGGGCTGGATTTTGTTACACATGTGGCCTGCGAGGCTGAGAGGACTTCCAGGGAGGATACGCGCCGATCTTCGGACGGCCGTTGCCAGATCTGGGCCCGACCGGGCCCCCCGGCACCCCACCGGCGGCCCGGCTGGGCCGATCCGGCGTGTTCCGAAACGCAGAAATTGCCATGCGGCCCTGGCACGGAAAAAGTTTCAAAGGATATCAACTATCTGATACGTGACCGATTACACGAATTGAAGAGGTAATTAGAACCCAGATTCGATGGGCGAGCGATCTCCTCCCAGATATGCGTGCAGTGTTGAATGCCAGAACTCCTTAACCTGCGGAAGATGCTCCTTGGCCGGACTCAGCCGATCAGGCAGAGCGAGGTAGAGGCCTACCGCCGCGTCATCGGTCGGCGGCCGCAGACGCTCGGCGACCCCGGAGCCGTCCACCACCAGCACCGCGGCGGGTGCCGGCGGCGCAGCCCGCTCCGGCACCCGCCTACCACGACGGTCGGGACGCCGCACGCCACGGGCCTCCTTCTTCCGCACGTACTCGCTCCTGCGTGCCGAGTACAACGCCGAGTCCTTCGCGGGCACACCAAGCTTTCGTCGAAGCACCCGCTTCTCCTCGTCCGTCCACTCCTCGACGTCCGAAATCTCGTCGGCAGCGGGCGGTTCGGCGTTCCGGTCAACCACCGCCCAGCGTTCATCGCCCTGCTCCGCGACGCCGAGGAAGTTGATCAGAACGAGCAGTGACTCACTACTGGAGACGCCCTCGCAGAGGAAGACGATCCTCAGACCGGGGGCCTTCACAGGCGAAACGGGCGGCTCCCAGAGGCGCGCCGTCACCTGCTGATACCCCCCAGGGGAGGGAGCCTTCGGGGTGTCCGGCCAGGTCGCCGACTCCAGCGACACCAGGTCGGCGTCGGTTCCGTCTGCGCGCGCTTCCGAGCGGTACTTGAGCTGTGTGAACATCTGGGCCGACGAACCGCCGTCGTACACGATGTCCATGTCGTCCGCCGAATCCTGGCTGGCGTCCCACAGATTCAGGGCGACGGAAAACGGGTCCCACTTCGTCGTCCACTTCCACGCGCCGCGACCTCGGGGAAGCAGCCAGCGCTCGCGCGCGGCGGCCAAGGCCATGAGGTCCGCGCTGTCCCAGCAGTCCGCGAGCCAGTCTCGGAGGTGGGCCGAATCCCACCACGTCAACGAGTCGCTACCGCGTGCTCGACGGATCTTTTCAAGCGGCCGTGCCGGACCGTAGTGCTTCCCCGAAATCGAGGCCCCAGAATTCAGGCGCCGCCAGTAAGATTCCTTAGCGGCGACTCGGGCGGGCTTGTCGAGGCGCGCCCTATCCTCCTTCGAACCGTCCCGATCGAGGGATTCGTCCTCCGGATACAAAGTGACTGCCTGGCTCTCCCGAGCCGGAACGGCTGGCAGATCTCCAACCACATCGGCAAAATGCCTACGCAGTTCCTCGGTCGAGTAGGTTGGGCGGGGATTTTCGCTCCTCCACCACGCCCCAACACGCTCCACCAAGGCACTGACGCCGTCAATGTCAATCTCGTCGTCCAGGAGCGGCATAGTAGAAGTAAATTCCTGCCGCGCCGACCCGTCATTCATAATCTCGGCTCCCTTATCGAACGTGGCGAACTTCCGAACCGATACGGGTTCTGTGTTCTCGGAAATAGAATCCTCACTCACTTTCGCCCCTCCAGTCCGGGTTCATCGCCCGCGCGATCTTCTTCATAAGCCGATGCCGGGCGACGCGCTCGTTGACCGGTGTGACGTCGAGGGCGCCTGCCATTTCCGCCGGGGTCCAGCCCGCGAGCATCATGTCCAAGTGCTCCTGATCGCGGTCCTTGAGCCCCCGCCTTACCTCCGCCAGGAGGAGCCGCTCCTCCTGGAAGACGGCCTCCTCCTCCGGCGACCGACCCGGCGCCGCCAGCTTCCGCATCGACTCCGCGGCCTCGTCGAATGAATCGACGGGATGCATTCTCTTGTTCTGGAGGGCATCATCGGCTCGCCACAGGGAACGCCGATACCAGTACGCGACCGGATTCGGAAGCGTGTCCCAGGCTGGAAGTAATTCACGCAATGCGTTCTTGACTGCATCCTCGGCATCCATTTTCTGGAAATCTCGACGACTCATCACAAAGGACACGATGCGCTCGAAGTGAGCCTTGAAGCATTCCTCGGGAGAGGGGTGTGGCCCGTGAAATCCCTCCGCTGATACCTCTTCACTCACAGCTCCTGGCTCCCGATGTTTTCCCCGACCCCTGCGACGAGGCCCCAGCGGGGTGCCGGTCGGCCACCCTGCACACCACAGACGACGGTGTCCCCCGGTTGTTACAGCCCGGCGGCAACTTCTTCACCGGCATCCGCAGACGGGCGTCCGCCGCACCTGGCGGTGGCCAGTCGCGGGCTCCTCCGCAGGGGTGAATCTTCCCTCACGTACGCGAGCGCGGATCTGGCGGTGCGCCTCCAACTCCCCACAAAAGAAGGGCTATTGACAACAAACAGGATGTTCCGGGATCTTTCGGGCCTGACCCGGTGTTCGGGTCGCCGCGATGTGCGATTGGAGAGCGTTTCGATGTCGAGGCAGCAGCGTGAGGTGTACGACGAGGGCCAGGCGGCGAGCTGGCTGCGGGTGCCGGTGGCCGCGTGGCGGTGGGCGGCGGGGTCGGGCCTGATCCCGCCGGCGGACGCGGGCGCGGGGCAGTGGTCACGGGCGGTGGTGGAGGCGACCGACGCCGAGCAAGTGCGGGCGGCACTACGCGGGCCGGTCGGTGCGGGGTGGGCGGCAGAGCGGCTGATGCAGGCTCTTGGGCTCCCGCTCCCGCTGCGCCGCTCGCGGGTGACGGCCGCGGCGGTCGGCTACCTCGTCCGAGCCGGCCTCCTGGCCTACCTCGGTGGCGAGGTGGAGTTCCCCGAGGTCCATCCGGACCAGGTGGCTGCGTTGGCCCGCCGCCGGGACCTGCCAGCCCTCCTCGACCGGCATGTGCCGCTCGGTCCGGACCAGGCCGCGGTCCGGCTTGGGGTGCGCAGGGCGGACTGGGATCACGTGGTCCGGCTCGCCTGGATCACCCCGACCGGCACGGCGACCGTCGAGTTCGGCCGCGCGGCCGGGGGCAGTGTCGAGGTCCCGCTGTTCTCGGCAGTGGACATCGCCCTGCTGCCGGTGGCGCGGCCCTTGGTGGACTGGCGGGAGGTGCGACGGACGGGACTGGGCCGGCGTTCCCCGCTCGCCTCGTTGGCCTCCCTCGCCGCGGGCGAGGACACGGTGACGCTTGCCGAGGCCGGCCAGATCGCCGGGGTGAACCGGGCCACCACCGGGAACTGGAGTCGTCGCCTGCCCCAGTTCCCGAACCCGGTGGTCGGCACGGAGAAGAGCCCACTGTTCGACCGAGCCGCGGTGGTCGGATGGCTCCTTACCCACGGCAAGATCACGATCCCCGCCCCGCCGTCCGCGGCCACCATGACTGTGCTCGGCACCGGCGGCGACCCGCACACCGTCCGGGTGGACTACCCGCGGCTGATCCTGGCGGACGACGCCGAGGGAACGGACCGGCTGTCCGGGTGGGCGGCCGAAGGGGACGTGGAGGCTTTGGCGGAGTTGGGGGAGGCGCCGTACGGGATGACCATCAAGCGACTGACTGCCGTGGCCGGGGCCGCGCCACTCGCGGTCCTGGGCGACGTCCGGGTATCCGAGCGGTCGAGCCCGGCGGCGGGCCGGGCCTGGATCGAATTGTCCTGGCCGGCCCGGGTGCGGGGTAGCGCCAACTCTGCGGAGGGGGTTGTCCGGCACGGGGTGACGTACGTGGGCCGCGGGGAGGAGTGCGTGTGCACGCTGCACGACTGCGGCGGCATCGCCCCGGTGCTGTGGTGCCCGGAGCACGGGGGCATCGCGCCCCGGATGAAGTGGCACCCCGGAGGCGGCATCCGGTGCAGCGATCTGACCCGGGGACGTTCCGTACGGGCAGCCTCGACTGGCTGAGACCAGTTGCGGCAAACCGTACGGCTCTGGTCGCTGCTCGCGCTGGCTGAGTACCGTGCACGCAGTCTTGCTACCCGGCCTCGGGATTGTTGCGTTTCTGCTACCAAATCTCTTTGGCCTGAGGGTTCCTGACGGCTAGTTCTGTTGCGTTTCTGACACAGAAGCCCATGGATGTGTCAGTACCTGCTGACGGACCGCAAGGAGATACGTCAGTGCTGTACCGACGTATCTCCGAGGTCCCACCCTCTTGACCAGGTAAAACGCGCCCGCTTCCCTCTTAGAACGTGGTTTCCTGACCGTCACCCCCAAGCCGGCTTCCCGGGACTTGTCCTCTCTGTTCACTGCAGGTCGGGCCCATGTCAGCGCCTGACGGGTCGTCTGACGGCCTTTGAGTCCCCTGGGGCAGTCTTCTGCGACCCATGGGTTGTTAGGCCCTCAGGGGGCTTTGATGGCTTTGTCCTCGAGGGCGCCTTGGTACCTGACCTCCTGCGTTTGGAGGGCCAGTTCCAGAACCATCGGAAGCATGGGGCCTCACTTCACCAGGTTGATCGGTTCGTCATTCTCCTTGTTTTCATGAGCCTATCTGGGCTCCAGATTGAGTCAGGCACTCAGTTAGTGCCAGCTTGGCCCCGCATCAGCGGTACCTTATGGCCTGGAGGCGGAGCCGGAAGGAGCTTGGGTGG
>NZ_CP169554.1:0-19702 GCF_045822005.1 Streptomyces stoeckheimensis
TCAGACTGACTGTCAGATACCGCATCGAAGCCGGGGCACACCCGACCAGCACCACAGCATCACCGTCGCGGCACTCGGCCACCTGCCAGCCGTACTGCACCACCCGGGCATCTGTAAGGCCTCTCGACCGGACCCGAACCAGCTCCCACCGCGCTGCGGGAAGTGGGCTTCGGTGAAGGTCCCTGAACTCCGTCGGCGTGACATGCAGCGTGGAACCCGTAGCCCAGAGGAAGACCAACGCCTCATCCCGGCAGTACGGGCGGTCACCAAGGACGCAGGCAACGAAACCCACCTCCGCCCCCTCCGCGAAACTCCGAGCCTTCCTCCTGGCCCTGCGCTTCTCATGACCCCACGTCAGCAGACCGCCAAAAACGAGCTCCAGCAAGAAACCCAGCACGCGCCACCCCCGTCGGCCTCAGTCCTCCAGCTGCAATCCAAACAGGCGCAACCAAAGACCACACTCCTCCCCAGGGAGGAGTGCAGGACACGGTCCTCTACACGGCAGCCAGGAGGAGAGGTGGGCGCCTCCCCCTGAAGACTCCCCCAGTGCTGCGGATGCTTCATTCTGGTACCCGGATAGACTCAGGAATACGGCCAAAGTGCCACACCAGCCGGACACCCCCAGACAAATGTCGCGGACCAATGAAACTGCGCAGTACTCAACCAACCTGCGCAACCAGGCCTCGAGCTAGGAACTCCGCAGGTCAGACGGCTGGGGCCCACCCCGTACTCTGCGCAGGATCAGTTAGCCACCAAGCCACCACCCCGCTCAACCAAACTGCACAACCCCAGGCCAGGAACGTGACGACTGCTCAGATTCACTGACCGGCGACAGCAGATCGCCATTCACCAGAACAGCGCATACCGGCCCGTGGCCACGTCGCAGCCAACCGGCACGGAGCCCTCCGTGGGAGAGGAGGAGCACCAGATCCTCCTCCGGCTCGCGGTCCCCGCGACGCCGGACTCATCGCCCAGTTCATCCAGTTCAACGTCATCAGCACCGAGCGCGCCGACTGGAAGCGCGGACGCGCCGCAGCCCAGGCTTACCATCGGCGCGAAGGCCACCTGGAGGTCCCGTACGACCGTGTCGAAGGCGTCTACCCGCTGGGCAGCGCCGCACCTACAAGGCCGGGTCGATGGCCGGCAAGCGTGCCGCCCGGCTGGAGGAACTCGCGATGGTGTGGGACACCACCGACGCCGCCTTCGAGCAGAACCTCGCGGCCGCGTTGGCGTACTTCGCCAAGACCGGCACCCTGGCCGCGCCACGGGGCGCGGCCACGCTCGTCGGACAGCGGCTGACCAACCTGCGCCGCCCCCCGCGCGCTCGACGCACACCCGACCAGGGCCGCGGTGCTCGCGGCCGTCGATGCCGAGTGGAACCCCGCCCCGCTGGGATGGACCGTCGACTGGCAGCGCCACCACGCCCACCTGCACCTGCTCCTGGCCGACGGCGCGGCGCGCAGCCGAACGAGATCATGCCAGGGGCAAACCGGCACGGCGACGACTTGGGACGGTGGCTCGTCCGGCAACAACGGGACTGGGCACGGCTGAACGACGAGCAGCGGCGGGCTGGCTGGCCGAGCTGGGCGTGAAGGCCCCGTACGGCCCGCTGCAGGCCCTGCACGGGCCGGGCAGGCAGCCGGAACAGCACGCGGAAGCGAGCCTTCCAACGCGGCATCCAGGCCCTGACGCCGTACATCGTCCGGTTACAGAAGACCATCATCCCGCGCCAGCACACCGAGAAGATCACCCTCGACGGCCAGGATCACGACATCCGACTCGGAGTATGGATCATGAACTGCGAAGGGCGCCGGGACCGGCTCGACACTGCCCAGCTCGCACAGCTCGCCGCCCTCGGCATCGACTGGGCATGAGCGGGTAGAGCCCGGCCGAGGCGACCGCCAAGATCCTCTGAAAAGAATTTTGGTGGGCTGTTAAGAACTGGGGTGCCCGAGCCCTATGAGGGGTGTACACGATCGAACACCGGCCCACGTCACCTGAGGTACCGACAAGATGCACTCCTTTCTGGAGTACCTGCCCTTCCTGCTCAACCTGGGGCTCGAGCTGTACAACGCCTGGCGGACCAGCCCCGAACAGCCCCGCACCCGGCTCCTGGACTGGGGCCGCCGGGCCTCGCCGCCCCCGGCGGCGCCCACCGGGAGCACGGACAAGGCGAGCGTGGCCGGGGAGATTGTGCGGAACCTCCCGGCCGGCGCCGGCGCCTACTACGAGGCCCCGGACGGTACCCGTCTCCTCGTCTGGCGCGCCGCCCCCCTCCCCAACTCCGGCGGTGAAGGGGACGGCTACCAGCTGTGGTGAACGGCTCACCGCGCAGGGTCCTGGACGCGGAGGACATCCGCCGGGTCCAGGGCCCCGGAGGCCGCACGCTCTTCGAGACCTACGTCACGAAGGTTGTCACGGACCTGGGGCACACGTTCGGGTCGCAGATCAGCGACACCGACTGTCAGGCGATCGCCGCGGGCGCGTTCGTCACCGCGTTCCACAAGGGCATCGACCCCGACGGGAACCCCGTCGCGTACATCAAGCAGATCGCGTTCAACGACGCCCTGGAGTTCCTAGACAAGCGGAAGAACGAGGTCACCACCGACCTGCTCGACCTCTTCGGCGACGCCCCCGCCGAAGACGCCAACCCCGACGCCGCCACCAACGACGAGCCTGTCGGCCGACGGAAGAAGGAGGACTGCGAGGTGTGGGATCAGGTCGACGCGGAGATCCTCAAGATCCCCGCCCCGCAGGCCCGCGAGGTGACCCGCCTTCAGAGCCTCGGCAACACCGACGAGATGATCGCCGACAACCTCGGCATCCCGAAGAATCAGATCTACCAGCAGCGCCACCGCACCACCCTGAGGTTGCGGACACAGCTGCGGCAGTACATCCGACCGGGCGGCGGGCCGCCCGCGTCGACGGAACCAGGTGAGCAGTAGATGAGCACCCACACCACACGGAGGACAGAGGATCAAGGAGGGACGGGCATGACCAGCGACAGCAACATCTACCAGCAGGTGCTCGCGGGGCTGGACGAGCCCTCCGACCACTGGGACCGGCCCGACTGCGACTGGCCGGGCCACGCTCCCCGAGGAGACCGGACCGACGATGAGCTGGCCCTCGCCCGGCAGCGCGCCAACTCGGCCTACGTCATGGGCTCCATCGCCCTGAAGCAGGGCAACCCCGACCAGGCACGGACCTGGTTCACGATGGCCTGCGCCGAGCGGCACCCCGGCGCCGCGTTCCGTCTCGCCGTCCTCGGCCTGCGGGATATCGGCACCACCCCGGCCACCGCCCGCGAGCGGGCGGTGGCCGGCATCCTCGCGGCTCTCTGCCGGGCCGCGGAGTGGGGACACACCGACGCCCACCACCTCATCGACCCGTTCATCACCCGCATCGGTACGGGTACCGCGCGCGGTGTGCTCGTGCGCAAGTCGGTCGACGACATCGTCACCTTGTTGTCTGCCCTGAGCACCGAGCCGGACGAGTGCTTCGAACCCCAGGACCCTGAGTACTACGGCGAACTCTCCGCGTTCCTCGCCGAACTCCAGGCGGCCCGTCAGCCCGTAGCCGCTCCTGTGCCCAACTGGGGCTCGCAGCCCCACGACGCAAGGACGGCGAGCCCCGAGGGGCCGGACACGCGGGCCGATGCGAACAGCGCCTACCGCCTCGGAACCAAGGCCCTGCGGCGTGACGAGCTCGACGCCGCGCAGGCCTGGTTCGCTGTGGCATGCGACCAGCTGCATCCCGGCGCAGCCTTCCGCGTTGCGGTTGCCGCGGTGCGGCTGGCACAGAAGGGACAGCCGGTGACGGTCGTGGTCGCCGACGCGGATCAGGTCAAGGTGGCCCTCGACGTACTTCGCTGGCTCGACACTGCCGCCCGTTGGGGCCACGGAGATGCGCGGCGCCTACTCGAGCGCATTCGCATCCCCGACGTTGAAGGCGTCGCCGCGTTCGTTCTCAAGACGGCCGTACTCTCGCCCGCCGACGCCGCCAGCGCCTTGAGTGACATGAGCCTCGTCCTGAAAGATGAGGCGCCGCTCGTCGAACGGGAGGACCCCGAGTTCTACCCCGAGGTCCACGAGTTCCTGCAGCACCTGTCCAGTGCGCGGCGGAACGTCCGCCTCGACGAGGCAAGCCACCAGGAGGGACACGTCGGCCTAGTATTTCCCGCTCTGGGATCGGCATTGCTTCGCGCGATGACGACGCGGAGAACAACTGCATCTCCGTCTGCCTCTGCCCGGCCGCAGAGCCTTGGCGTTGAGGAGGCAGCCGATGCCATGCGTGACCGCGGTTTCGTACCGACTGCGCCGTACCCCGGCGCTGCGGTTCCTTGGCCATGCCTCTGCACCAATTGCGGAGCTGAATTCTCCTTGAGCCTTTCAGCGGTCCTCTGTGGCATGGGATGCCGTCGTTGCCGCAGCCTCGAGCGAGACACCGTTCCAGCCCACACTGTGGCTCGCTGGTTGCGTCTTGCCTCCGCTTGCGAGGTACACGACGCAGCTGGGCAACTGACCAAGACCGGTGAACAGCTCGCTAACAAAACTCGGGAGCAGGCCTCACGCCATTCGTGGCTTGTCAATGCATACCAAGGACGGGCCGATCTCGAAGCCACCGAGCATGCGGTTCAGGAGACGAGGTCGAACCTTTATGAGGAACTACTGCGTCTTCTTGCCGTGGAACGGCTGGAAGGTTCGACTGCTCAGTCGGTTGGGGCTGCGTGGAGGTTCGTTGAGCTCGTTGACGCCAAGGAGCGCCGCTCGCACTCCGCTGAACCGTCTCCCTTGGAACAGTCAGAGGCTCGTCCTGTCGAGGTGGTACTAGCTGACTCCCCTCGTGTACTGCTTCGGGGCGCAGCAGGTACAGGAAAATCCGCCCTCTTGCAGTGGCTCGCCGTCCATGCAGCACTTCGTACATTGCCGTCGACGATGGAGCCATGGAGTGAGCTGGTACCAATCTTGGTACGCGCACGCCAGCTGGTGCGCATGGAGTTCCCAGATCCCGCCGTCTTCATGACAGCGGAGGGAATGCCTCAGGAGTTGCAGGCGGCAGGGTGGCCGGATGGCGTGTTCACCCAAGGACGGGCGTTGGTCCTGCTCGATGGGGTCGACGAAGTGGTGGACTCCGACCGTGAGCAGGTCAGGGAATGGCTGGACAGGATCACCTTGCAGTACCCGCGCAGTCGGTATGTCGTGACCACACGACCGTCTTCTGTGCCGAGTGGGTGGCTCAACGGAAGCGGCTTCGTTGAGGCCGGCTTCACTCTGCTCGATCCCGAGCGATCCATGTCCGTCGTGAACGTTGGGGATGCAGTACGTGAGGCGATCCACGGAGCCCAGAAGCACTGGACTCAGCAGCACGCTCGGTACTTGCACGTTCCACACCCCATCGATACGCAACTTCTCTTCTCCGCCAACGAAGGGGACAACAGTGGACAGGTCCAGGAGGCTTTGAACCAGTTGGTTCTGGCTCGGGGAATACTGGATGACCTTCGGCAAGAGCTGCCCAGCTCAGTGGACGGTAGAAACCTCAGGAGGACAACTGAGGCGATCGAAGCTTTGGCGAACCACCTGCGAAGCAGAGATCTGACGGCGAGCACAGCCTTGGGTGCGCTCGTGATGGCTCAGAGCCAGGTGAACAGGATGCGCGATGTGCTGCTGGAGTTGCCGAGCGAGCGAAAGGTGGCGTTGGAGTTTCTAGACCATCTGGGTTTGGCGAATGACCTCCTCTGGTCCGCATGGGATCTCATTCAGAGGTTGTTCGCCGACTCCGACGACGTGATCCGGGTGTCAGCGCCTTGACGCCATGCACTCCGTCGCGCCGAACGGTGGTGGCGACCAGCATCAGTCTTCGGTGGGCATTGAGTTGTCCGGTGGAGATTGGGGAACAGGCCAGTGCTCTGGCACGTGTCCATGGCCTGCTGGCATAGACGAACCCAACCATCGGGATCCTCCATGTCGCTCTCGTCTAGGGAGAGCTCCTCCATGACCGGACTCCGGCCTTGCTCTCGGCGTTGCTCACGCTAGGTCGGCCTGGGCCCGGGCTGGCTGCCTACTGGCGCGTTCGGGAGGCACAGAGTTGCCCTGTCGCCAACCACTGCAACTCACATGTCTCCCATCATCTGCGCAGTCAGATTTCTGCTGCGGTTCGGGCTGTACCGGCGGTCCAGGGTCTCGCGGTCGTCCGCCGGATGCGGCTTGAGGTTCGCTGAGGAGCCACGAAGTCGGTAGCAGAGCCGGAAGGGGTGTTAGAGCTGGGCAGAGGGTATTTCACCGCATCGTGTGGATCGACGTATCTGCGCACTGCGCAGGTGGGTAGCCCCCTGGGAGCGGACGGGAGGCTGCCTGTGGTCCGGGGTCCGGCAAAGGAGGGCGTGGTGCATCCGCGTCATGTGGACGTACGGTTCGTGGCGCCGGACGGGGTCATGATCCAACGGCCGTGGCAGACCGAGGCCGGAGAGTTGTGCCCCATGGAATATCCGATCGTGCGCGGATTCCCGTTGCGGCGGGGACGGCGGTTGGCTCCTGGGTGGTGGTGGTCCGTGACCACCGGCCGTCTCGTGGGTTATGGAACTGCCGCGATGCGGGACGCGGTCATGCTGCTGGATCAGGATCCGCAGGTGGTGGGCATCGCGTGCCGGCCAGTGGAGTTCGTGTGGGAGGAACAAGGGCGGATCGTCACCCACGCCCCTGACCTGGCCGTGGCCACAGCCAGCGGAGGAGTGCGCCTTGTGGACTGCCCCGGAAGCGGCGGACCTTCCAAGCGGGTGGTCGACCGGGCCCGGGTGGTCGGGGTGTGCGCACGGGAAGCGGGTTGGGAGCACCGGTTCGCGGATCCCGCTGATCCGGTGGTGACGGCCAATGCGCGCTGGTTGTCGCTCTACCGGCATCCCCGATGTTCAGTCGGGATCTCCCCCGCCCTGCTGCGCAGGGCGTTCACCGTGCCCACCGCGTTGGGCGCGGGCGCGCTCCGGCTCGGGGACCCGATCGCGACGTTACCGGCCGTCTACCACGGTCTGTGGCACGGCCTGCTGAAGGCGGACTGGGACCGCCCCCTGAACGCAGAAACCTTGGTGAGTGCCGTACCAGCGGGGCGGCTCGAAGGGGTGGGGCGATGAAGCGGCCGGTGGGCGTCGTCGCGGTCGGGGACCGGATCCGGTTCGACGGCCGCATCCACGTCCTGGCCGGGCTGGACGGGCCGCGCTGCCGGCTGCTCGCCGAGGAAGACGCTGGCGTGCAGGTGGTGCTGCTCACCCAGGTACTCGGGGCGCAGGACTTCGACGTCCTGGGCAACCCCCGATCGGGGCGCAGGAGGGCGCCCGTCCACGGCCCGCTGGACGTGCTCGACCCGGCGGTCCGGGAGAAGGCTCTGGCCTGGGAGCGGCACGTCCTGGAGGTCGAGACCGGACACATCGGGCCTCACCAGGACTGGCCGCCGCGCACCGGGTACGACCCGGCCATGTACGGGCTCGCCGAACGGGAGGCGGCCAAAGCCGCAGAGCTGACCGCGGCCGGGGAGCCGGTCAGCGTGGCGACGGTGCGCAGGATGCGGGCCCGCTATCGCGAGCAGGGGGTCTGGGGGCTCGTCGACGGCCGAGGAAAGCGGGAGCGTGCGGCGTTCGGGCGTGCCGACCCACGAGTGCTTGCCGCGATCGTCAGAGCGCTGACGGAGCAGCGGGGACGATCAACCGGGACGCTTGGCCGGCTGCGGCGGCAGGTGGGCTGGCTGTTGGAAGACGCCCACGGGCCCGGGGTGGTGGCGGTGCCGCCGGCGGCCACGTTCAACCGGCTGGTGCGGGCCGTCGCCGAGCAGCAGGGACTAGCGCTCACAGCCGCCGGGGAGCGGCGCAGGGCGTCTCGGCCCGTACCGGTGTTCACACCGACCGTCGCGACGCTGCCCGGAGAGCTGGTCATGATGGACAGCACCCTGCTGGACGTGATGGTCGTGTGCGAGGACGGACAGGCGCGCCGGCCGGAGCTCACGATGGCGGTGGACGTGGCCACCCGGAGCATCACCGCGGCCGTGCTGCGCCCGAAGGGCACCAAGGCGGTAGACGCGGCCGTGCTCCTGGCACAGACGCTGGTGCCACAGCCGATGCGGCCCGGCTGGCCCGAGTACCTGTCCATGGCCGCCTCCGTCATCCCCCACCAGCGACTCGTCTCTATCGACGCCCGCATGCAGGGTGCGGCGGCAAGGCCGGTGATCCGACCGTCGACCGTGGTCATCGACCAGGGCAAGGTATTCGTCTCCCGCTGCTTCCTCGCCGCCGCCGAGCACCTGGGGATCTCGGTCCAGCCGTGCCCGCCAGCGTCCGGGTACGCCAAAGGAAACGTGGAGCGTGGCTTCGGAGCGATCGGCACCCTGTTCGCGCAGTACGTCGCCGGGTACACCGGCAACAGCCTCGCGGCGCGCGGCAGCACCGTGGAGGACGACGCCTGCTGGACGCTGCCCCAGCTACAGGACCTGCTGGACGAATGGGTCGTCTGCGGGTGGCAGGAACGGCGTCACGAGCGGCTACGCCACCCGCTCATGCCCCGTCTGACGCTCACACCCAACGAGATGTGGGCCGCACTGACCGGCATCGCCGGGCATGTACCCGTCCCCCTGACCGGAGCCGACTGGATCGAACTGCTGCCCGCCAGACGGTGCGCGATCGGGGAGGAGGGCATCCGGTTCGAACACCGCACCTACGACGGGCGCGTACTGAACGGGCACCGGCACCGCTCTACCGCGGCGGACGGCAAATGGGAGGTCCACCACAACCCCTACGAGCCGTGGCAGTGCTGGGTCAGACTCCCCCACGGCTGGGAGCAGGTCACCTGGATCCATCAAGGCCTGGTATCCAAGCCGTTCACCGACACCACCTGGCGACACATCCGCAGCGTGGTCACACGACGCGAAAGCCGGGCCGAACACGAGGAACAACTCGCCCGCCACCTGGACGAACTCCTACGCCGCACCCACGCTGCGGACACGGGCGTCGACGGCGTGGGCGTGCGTAGTTCTCCCCCAGTTGGCAGCGCCCCGGGCGTCCTCGACGCGGTGGCCTGTACCGGCACCGCTTCCAGGCCCGAGAAGGACGACCAGCCCGCGCAGTCGCGCCGGAAGGCGCGGGCAGGGCGCGCGAAGCGACGGAACGCGAACGCGGATCGGCTGGAGGGTCCCGCTGGGCAAGTCCTGGATGCGGACGAGGGCGCCGACCCCACCCCTGACATCGCTGGCGCCGCGGCGTCGGTCGGGTCCTGGAACATCTTCGATGCACACCAGGAGGCCCAGCAGTGGTGACGGCCGCCGACCGGGAGACGAACGACGATCCGTACGCGTCACCGAGCACCTGGCGCGAGTGGACGCGTTTCGTCGACACCGAGCCACCTTGCCTGCCCGGGACCGGCCCCTGGAGCGCCGAGGAACGCCTGGACTACCACTCCCGGTTCGTGATCCTGTCCACCCCCACCATGGCCAAGGTCTCCCTCACCCTGCGGCGGCTGATGATCCTCAACCGCAGGCACAACGGCACCGCCCGGCGAGGCCTTCTCATCTCCGGGCCACCGACCACCGGGAAAACCACCACACTGCAACAACTCGGCCGGTCCTTCCACCTCGCCGACCGGGCCCGCCGGGGCGCGCCCGACGACCACATGCCTGTCGTATTCCTCTCCGTCCCACCGGCCGCGACCGCGAAAATGCTCGTGTCCGAACTCGCCCGGTTCCTCGACCTGCCCATCACCACGAGCATGAACCAGGCCCACATCACCGACATCGTCTGCGCCACCCTGAACGAACTGGGCACCCGACTCGTCCTGATCGACGACGTCCACCTCCTCAACACCCGCACCCGCAACGGCGCCGAGACCTCCGACCAGATGAAACACCTCAGCGAACGGATCCCCGCTACGTTCGTGTACGCGGGCGTCGCCCTCGACTCCTCACCACTGCTGACCGGAGTAAGGGGCGCGCAGATCGCAGGCCGCTTCAAAACCGTCCGCAATCCGCCCTTAGGACACGGCAGCCCCGCGCAACGCGCCTCATGGGAAGGACTGATCCAGGGCATGGACGAGGCGCTGCGCCTGGACGCCCACCGCACCGGTGGGCTGGCCCGCCACGCCCCGTACCTTCATCTCCGCACCGGGGGCCGGATCGGGAGCCTGTCCGCCCTGGTACGGGAAGCGGCCATCGCCGCGATCCTGGACGGCAGCGAGAAGATCACCAAAGCTCTTCTCGACGACATCGAGCTCGATGAACTCGCCGAACACGCCCCCCGGCCCGCAAGGCGGCGGCGCTGACATGCCGCGAACACTGCCGGACCTCACGAACCGGGCACTGCGCCGTGTCCGGCCCATGGCCTTCGAGACCAACGCCTCATTCGTCGAACGCCTCGCCAGGGCGCACCACCTCACCACCAGCGAGCTCCTGGGCGGGCTGCGCATACAACGACTCAAGGTCTACCCCGTCCGCGAACATGCTTACGGGCCGCACACGCCCACTGAGCTCTACCTCAACGCCGGCGCGCGGGCCCGTATCAGCCAGTACACCGGTATCCCCGACGCTCACCTCGCCCATGCCCTTCCGTGCTGGAAGGACCACCGGGACCGAGGTAGCACCACTGAAACCATGCCCGGCGGCGCCATTCGCCCCTCCAGTCTTCCCGTCGTCATCGGGTGCCCGCACTGCACCGTCGCCCGTACCGGACAGACCCAGCCCATCCCGCGCTATCTGCCCCACCAGCAGCTCGTATGCACCCGGCACCGCACCTGGGCGCTGGGCCCCCACACCCTGAACGGCGTGCCCGTCCCCCAGGTCCACGCTCTCCTGCACAAGACACCCGAGATCGTCCGCGCACACCACACCCACCTACGGCTGACCCGCCGCTGGGGACCCGACGCCGACAATGCCGTCGCCCAGGCAGCCCGCCTCACCGAACACTGGCGCCGCCACGCCCCCCGATCCGAACGGATCTGGCCCGACCGCGCCCGACACATCGCCAGCGGCAGCGGGGACGGCCCCATGTGGGAGACCCTGGCCCGCGAAGCGATCGCCTACCCCGAGACCATCGCCCTGGCCGGACTCCTCATCCGCCGGCCCTCCACCCGCTACCACCGAACCCTGCCTGGCCAGCCCCATCCCCTCCACACCACCATCGCCCGCCTCCTTCACCGCCGATGGCTGCAAAACCCCGCCCACTACCCCCAAGACCTCTCCCGCTACATCCAATACGCCCCACGCCACCCCACCAACGACACCGCCTACCGCCACCCCACCAAACCCACCAGCCGCGAAGCAGACACCATCGAACTCACCCAACTCGGATACCGACCACCCCGGCCAACAGCGAAAGCCCACGGCGCTCAGCGAAGGTGACGCCCACAAGCCACTGCTTCGAACCCGCGCCGGACAGCACCCAACCAGCGCAACTATGTTCGATTAGTGTGGTGTTCTGGACAGATCAACATTGGAGTCGGGAGACTGAGGGCATGGCGTCCTCCGCGCATGAGGCATCGGCGTCTGCCCTGGGCTACCTCTTCCAGGCGCAGTTCGCTCTGCTCGAACTGCTGCGCGGACAAGAGGACCGGCCTGACGGGGCGATCAGCTTGGAACTCCACGACGACGTCGCGTGGGAACAAGACGGACGGCCCTTTGATCTTCTGCAGGTCAAGCATCACATCCGCGGCGTGCGCACTCTCGGCGACAAGGACGACGACGTCTGGCGGACCATCAAGTCATGGATGGACACCCACGCCCCCGGCGACGAGGACGGTCCTGCGCTGACCCTGGTCACCACCCAACAGGCCCGCCCTGGAACCGCCATGGCTGCGCTCAAGGTGCCGACTCCGGCGCCCGCCGAGGCGCTCAGGCTGCTGACCGCCGCAGCCAAGGAGTCGACTGCCGTAGGGACCGCGGACGCACGGGCCGCGTTCTTGAAACTTCCGCCCTCGCATCGTGCCGTCTTCGTACGGCGGATGCGGGTCATCGACGGCACTCCGTCCATCGATGACCTCGACGCGCAGGTGCGGGTGAAGCTGAGGGCAGCGCTTCCCGACGGGCACGCTGACTCTTTCATGAAGCAGCTGTGGGCGTGGTGGTACGAGCAGACCGTGGACATGCTGCAGAAGCGGCACACCAGCGTCTCCGTGACCCGGGTGATGCAGCGCATCAGCCGCATCCGAGACGACTACACCTCCGACAGACTGCCCACGCTCGTGGGACGTGACGACTTCCCGGCAGAGGCCGAGGCTGAGCTTTCGGACGCGGCCTTCGTCCACCAGCTGCGCTGGGTAGGCGCCGGCCGCCATCTGAACAAGGCGATGGTGGACTACTACCGTGCCTACACCCAGACCGTGGCCTGGCTCGAAGACGACCTGGTCGACCTCGACGAGCTGGAACGGTTCGAAGGCGACCTCTCCGACGAGTGGCAGCGGGAGTTCGACTGGATGCTCGACGAATTGGGCGACGACGCCACCGACCATGCCCAGGAACAGGCAGGCAGGACGCTGCTACGCAAAACCCTGGAACAGACCCGCGTTCGGATCCGTGAGGCGTACGACGAGGCGTTCTGAACCGTTCCGGGTTCGGTAGAGACTCGATTGCATGAAAGGATCGAGTCATGGCACGTCCTTCCTCCTATCCCGCTGAGCTGCGCAAACGAGCGGTCCGTATGGTCGCCGAGGTCCGCGGCGACTACCCGAACGAGTCGGCCGCGATCAAGGCCGTGGCCGAGAAACTCGGCATCGGCTCGACCGAGACGCTGCGCAAGTGGGTCCGTCAGGACCAGGTCGACTCCGGCGCCCGTCCCGGCGTGACCAGCGAGGAATCCGCGCAGGTCAAGGCGATGAAGAAGGAGATCGCTGAGCTGAAGCGGGCGAACGACATCCTGAAGGCGGCGGCGAGTTTCTTCGCGGCCGAGCTCGACCGGCCACATCTTCGCTCGTAGCGTTCATCGACGAGCACCGGGACCGCTTTGGCGGCGTCGAGCCGATCTGCAGGACGCTCACCGAGCACGACTGCAAGATCGCCCCCTCTACCTATTACGCCCACCACAAACGCCTCACCGAACCATCCGCGCGGACCGTGCGCGACGAGGAACTCAAGCCCCTGATCCACCAGGTCTTCAAGGACAACTACCGCGTATACGGAGCCCGGAAGATCTGGCGCGAGCTGAACCGGCAAGGCCACATCGTGGCCCGTTGCACCGTCGAGCGCCTCATGCGCGAGAACGGCATCGCCGGCGCCGTCCGCGGCAAGAAGGTGATCACCACGATTCCGGACGGATCTGTCGAGCGGGCCCCGGACCTGGTGGACCGGAACTTCGTCGCGAGCGCGCCGAACCGCTGCTGGGTCGCCGACTTCACGCACGTGAAGACCTGGTCCGGGGTCATCTATGTCGCGTTCGTCGTGGATACCTTCTCCCGCCGGATCGTCGGGTGGTCGGCCGCCACCACGAAGGAGACCAGGCTCGTCCTGGACGCCCTGGAGATGGCCCTGTGGCAGCGCGACCGCGACGGATTCCCCTACCAGCGTGGCGAGTTGATACACCACTCGGACGCCGGGTCGCAATACACGAGTTTCCGGCTCGCCGAACACCTCGACGCCGCCGGCATCGCGGCCTCGATCGGCTCGGTCGGAGACGCCTACGACAACGCCCTGATGGAGTCCACGATCGGCCTGTTCAAGACCGAACTGATCAAACCCGGCCGCCCCTGGAAGACGCACTCCCAGGTCGAGCTCGCCACCGCCGAGTGGGTCGACTGGTACTGCCACCGCCGACTCCACGGTGAGATAGGCCACGTCCCACCCGTCGAATACGAGACCGCCTACCACCTCGCAACCACAAAACCCCAGGTCACAACCCAGATCTAGAGTCTCTACCGAACCCGGAACGGTTCAGTCAGACGTTCTGCATCAACCACTCCACCAGCTTGACGAGCACCGGCACGACCGCCGACCAGTCGATCAACGCCTGCCGTATCGACAGCCGCCTCTCCTGCTCCTTGCTCTCCGTCGCATCCGTCATCCATACCTCCAGGTGCTCCCAAGGTGCCCATGAGCCGGGCCTTCACCGTCAATCCGGCGAAGTAACAGGGGGGAGCTCTGCAAGTGGCCTCATTCTACGAGGAGTCGGGGACCCCCGGCTGGAAGGGGACCACAACTTCTGGGTGGCCGAGCTCTTTCAACCACTAGATCTTGGGTCTTTTTGGATGTCAACAGACGCGTGTCGCCCCTAGCGACACGGCACGTCGCGGCTCCGCTTCCCATGCCACGTCGCTATCCAACATGCAGGTCAAACCCATCAGCACCCCCTCCCATGACCGCCCGAGAGTGCAACTCTTCACCCGAACCCAGATTCGGCTCGAACTCCTTCGCCCGCCGAGGTATAAGGGGCCCTAAGGGGTACCCAAAGTAGTGGGGGTCGGTGTACCAGAACGGCACTGACCTGCGCAGGACCAACCGACTCCACGTGGGTAGTCGTAAGGCTAGCTACAGCGCAGCGGGGGACGAACTACAGGAGTAACGAAGGTGACTCAAGGAGTCGATGCCGCCATCTGTGACATAAGTACGTCGTCATTTTCTCGTCATCGAGGGCATCCGAGCACAAGGGCGAACATGTCGAGATCGGCATGCCCCCGGTGCGTACCAGAACCGCGGCGTGCAGACGTCTACCGATCCTCTCCCTTCCCGCATCAGTGTTATGGGGTGGAGAACGCAAGATGTTACGCCGGGTGGATCACAAGTTCATGCCAGCACAGGCGCAGCGCGGGGCCGCCACCAGGCGGCCCCGCGCGGTGTGCCGGCTCAGCTTCGGCTAGACGGCGTCATCCTGCGCTCCGCTCGCGCAGTGGGTGGAGCGGGAAGGCGCGGTCCGGCCGGTGCCTCGCGCCCGTGGCGAGGAGGTCGCGGTCGAGGGCGAGGCGGAGCCAGTGGTGGTGAAGCTGGGCGTGTGGGTCTCGAATACCAAGAGCCGGCGCGACAGGCTCACCGCGGAACAACGCGGGGCGCTCGCCGAGCTCGGCGTCGACTGGTTGTGATGCGGGCGCGGCCAGGACGGACGCCGGGATGGGCATCCCGGCGCCTCCGTTCTCAGGGCCGTACAGCTAGGACATCTCGACGTCGAAGAACTTGATGACGGATGTGACGAGCATGAGCGCGTATACCGTGTTCACCCGGGAGTACTGCATCCGGGACACTCCATGAGCACTGGGGTGGCGGCCGAAGACCCTGGGAATGGGGTCGCCGTTCTTCGGGAAGTACTTGGCGTGCGCGTGCCAGACGGGGGCAAAGGTCAGGGCCATGCTCACCCTGTACTCGTCCAGCTTGAACTTGATGCCCTTGGCCTTGAAGTCGTTCCTGGTCAGTTCCACCCTGGTGGCGTTGTCGAAGTGCTTCTGGAGCATCGAGTCCAGGAGGTTGGCGGCCAGGGCCTGCGCCGCTGCGGTATGGCCATCACGCAATGCGGCAACCGCGCCGAGGGCGAAGTCACGGCCTTCCTGAAGGCGCGGGTGGTCAACCGTTTCGAGGACCACCTCGCAGTCGGCGACGATTCCCTTCCAGCGCTGCCCGATCAACCGCCGCCGGGCTGCCGCGTCCGGGGCGTCGAGCAAGGCATTGACGGTCTGCGATCCAGGCACCCACATCAGTGGGATGCCCTCGTCGATCAGCAGCACCTCGAGCATCTGAAGCTCCCGCAACCTTGGGAGGGCCTCTCGGATGTTCTCCGGGTACAGGTCGCGGACCAGCCTGTTGATCGAGGTAAAGAGGTCGCGCCACTGGTCTCGCCAGAGGTCATCGAAGGCGAAGGCCGCAGTCAGCGGCTCGATGACCGGCTCGAAAGCACGACGGAGCCTGTCGTTGAAGCCCGTCAACTCGACCAGCTGCTGGCCCAGAACCTTGCTGACGCGATCGAGCTCCACCATGGGAGGGATGCTGATCCGGGGAAAGACCGGGGTCATTGCCGCCACAGCAGAAGCCAGTTGCTGGCCCAACTGCACACGCCACTGACGGCTCTGCTGCTCCATCGCAGCCTGAAACCGGGAGAGGTCCACCGCCCCCAGATCCGCAGTGTCCACAAGGATCTTCTTCGCAGCATCCGTCATGAGGACATGCTTCCACCTCGGCAGTCGTAGTGAGCAGGAGTTTTACCCACAGCCCCAGGAGTGCAGCGTGAGACTGCATCACGACGGTGCAACACGGAGTGCAACACCGATCGGGCCGCCAGGCTCACCTAAAACCCCAGGTCAAGGCCGCAACACGGCCACCGTGTTGCACTGCGGTGTTGCAGCGCTAGGCCGGTCCTCCGCTACTGTCCGCGCGCCAGCCGCCAAGGAATCCGGCTAGGGCGCGGCGTTGTTCCTCCTCTCGGGCAACCTGCCGGGCAAGGACGTCGCGGTCGATATAGGGGTCGACGGCGGCGAGGACCAGGCGCTGGAGTTCGTCCGGCTCCAGCGCTTCCACCTCCCACTGCACCGGATGCTCGATGTCGAAGCCGTAGCGGCGGGCGAAGGCCGACCACCTCGGGTCGTCGCGTTTGCCCTCGGTCGCCGGGAGCCCGTACGCGCGGACCTGCTCACGGGTGAGCAGCACCCGGGTCATCGAGCTCCAGCAGCCTGTCCGCTTCACCCAGTCCCGCTCGATGTCCTCGCCCGAGCAGTCGAAGTCGCCGCAGATTCTCCGGGGCGCCGCGAGCGTGCGATTCGAATCCACGCAGCTCAGAAGCGGTCAGGTCGACCATAGCGAACGCAACAGGTGTGGTGCACGGGGCCGACTGCGAGTTCACCCAGAGGCAGGACCATCGACATCGGCGCGGGTGGAGGCCGGCTACCCGCCATACAGGCGCGGAAGGGGTCCTGGGGTAGCGGGCTGGCCCTCCGTCGCTTGAGCTGAACTACCGTCATGGACCCGGCAGGCATGGGAGCATGACCTCGCCTGATCAAGATCTTTTGCTGTCTTGACCAGGCGAGGGGCCATGGCTGGGCACAGCCGCAACCCGACCGGGGCCTCGAAGTCCTCACCGATACCGATATCAGGCTCTCGAAAGAGTAGACAGATGAGTGACCCGATGCAGGAAAAGCTGGAGTTGCTGGTGCAGGCTCCGCTCAGCCCGGACAGCGTAAGGGATGCCGTCACCAGTTACCTGACCGACTTCGGGGAAGTCGCGAACTTGACGACGGTGGCGACGTACCGGCCCGCTGCCGATCCTGAGAGCGGCAAGGACTACCTCCTCGGCTACAGCACCGCACGCTCCGAGCTCTCCTGGTTCTGGCGCAGTCACGACAATGCGCACGGCATCGGCTCCGCCGGCTTGAGCGAGTGGATGAAGATCGAGGCTTCTCTGCCCGACCCTGGCGCGGGGCGGGGAGATGTCGTGCGGCCGGTGGCATTTGGCGGGCGCCTGTTCGTGGTGTGGGTCGACTTCCCGGACCGCACCACAGCCGACACCGCCGACGGGTCCGTTCCTGGGAATGCCCTCATCCGGGTCTCGTATCTGAGCTTCGACGGCACCTTGGGCGTGCCTGCGACGACGGAAGTTCCCCTGCCGTCTCAGAACACGAGTGGCCCCTACCAGCTGATTGCCGTGGAGACCTCATCGAAGGAATCGATCGCGGTCTGCCTGACCGACCGCGACCCCGAGGCCCCGGATAGCGCCCGCACCCTGGACCACCTGTTCCACTTTGGCCAGGACTTCAGCGTGGTCAATGTGGAGCAGGAGGCCACCGAGTCCTTCACTGTTGTCGCCCTCAAGCGGTTCTACGGGGCCACAGACCGCCCGGACGCGGACCGCAACGTCGTGCAGTACCCCTTGGCGTAGAAGTCACCTGCGAAAACAGCAGCACTGAAGGAGCGGCCTGGGCCCTGGTCTTCCAGGACTCCGGGCCGCCGACCGAGTCCACCTGCTTCGCCCACGCCCCGTTCGCGTTATCGCGCCGCAAGGTGTGCAGGTGGGAGCCCTGCTTCGGGCAGCCCAGCGGCGTCGAGTCCGGCATGAAGTGCATGTCCTCACGCCGCAGACCCGCCGCGCCGCCCGGGCGCAGCCCGGCCCAGCAGCAGGACGATGAACCGGTCCCCGGCGTTGCGGGCGGCCAGGAACAGCGCCACGATCTCCCGGTCGGTGGCCCGCTCGCTCTTCTTGCGCGGCACCTTCACCCGGTGCCGGGGCCGCATCCGGTAGCCGGTGCTCCCCTCTCCCCGGGCCTCCACCGGCAGCTCCCAGTCCTCGACCACCTCGAAGAGCTGGGCCATCACGATCGACGGCACCGCCTTCGTCGTGATGCCGTGCAGCAGGAACTGCCGCACCCCGGCCGCGACGTTCCCGACCCGGGCCGGCTGCCGGACGGCCGCCGGACCCGGCCCCGCCAGCACCACCAGACCGTGCCTGGCCGGCCAGTCGATGCCGGTCGTCTCCTTCGAGCCGAACTTCAACCAGACCAGGAACAGCCCGAACTCCTCCGCCGCCACCCGCCAGTCGCGGCCGGTCCGCGCGCACCAGCGCAGGTACAGCGCCACGTGCCCGGCGTAGGTACGGGTCGTCAGCTCGACCTGGTCCCGGCCGAGCTGACGACCGTACTGAAGGAAGGCATCCGCCTCGGGCACCACCGCGTAGTTCTCGTCGACCACCGTCCAGTACCGGACGCCGGACGGCAGCCTCACAGGAAAGGCCCTCAAGGGTCTCCTCCGATCTCATCTGCAACATGCCGCAACGATCACGGCAGCCCCAGAGATGCGGAGAAGAACCCCAGGTCACCCGATGCAGTGCACCGTCCCACCACACTCACGAACGCCCGAGAGAACGACCACCACAAGGTGGGCCTCACGTTGCTCATGGGCGACGCGGTCGCGGACGACGTCGGCGTAGGACTGGGAGCTGAAGCCGCGGACGAGCACCGGGATGCCCGCGAACTCGAGCCAGCCGGTCAGCTGCTGGCGGAGGGTGTCCTTCTCCGCGGCGACGTACAGGGCGTGCTCCTGGCCCGCTGTGCGGTCGAGGCGGAACCAGTCGGAGATCTCCCGAACGAAGGCGTCCGCGTCCGGCCAGGCCGGCAGGACGTGGACTTCGCGGACGGTGTCGATCAGGTCGGGGAAGCGGCCTTCCCGCCGGGCCTGGGCCAGCTGCGAGGACAGCCGCCGGTACATCGGCGGCGTGTGCGGCAGCACGCCCTCGGCTGCGAGCCGGTACATAACCTGTTCTCCACCGTTTCGATGTCTCACGAGACACGGAAACGAGTGCGCTCTCCATGACGGTTCCGCCTCGCCAGTCTTGGTTGTCAGACCCGGCTGAGACAGTCTTCACGATGCCGTGCGCTGATCATCCTGACTGTGAGGTGAGGGAAGCGCGCTGAGGCCCGGTCAGGAGTGGGACGTGGAGCGCAAGTGTGTGGACTGCCAGAAGACCTTCCGCGGCAACGGACTGCGCTGCAATGCGTGCAACGCCCGGGACCGACTGTGCGTGCTCTGCAATCACCCCTTCCATGGCCGAGAGGCAAAGTGTCCAGACTGTCGATCCATCGAACGGAATTGCACTCAATGTGGGAATTCATTCAAGGGTGACAAAAGCCGATGCTGGCGCTGTAAATCCAAGAAGCGCAAGTGTTCAAATTGTGACAACGAAGCCTATGGAAGTTCCTTGCTCTGCAACCCTTGCAAGGCAACCACCAAAAAATGCATAAGCTGTGACCGAGAGTTTCGTAGCCGCGGACGAAAATGCTGGCAG